>NZ_JBSGUQ010000003.1:617365-676741 GCF_053608005.1 Lentzea sp. NPDC055074 | reverse complement strand
GGCTGCATTTCTACAATCACCACCGAGCCCACTCCGCCCTCGGAGGCCAACCACCCATCACCCGGCTGACCAACCTCCCCGGACATCACACCTAGGCGCTGTCCTGCAAGTCTCGTTGGGCGACAGTGGCGGCCGAGGGACCCGGAGGCGGCACCGCCGCAACGCGCGAATACGCCCGGTATGAGGGCGTCGCGGCGGCACCGCCTCCGGGTCTCTCGCCCGCGCCTGTCACCGAACGAACTTGCAGGACAGCGCCTAGTCCTCGGCGGCCAGCTCGAACTCCGCGCGGTCCGTCTCCACTCCGTTGACCTGCAACGAGATCGCGTGCCCGCCGGGGTGGTAGCGGCGGGTCGTGATCGGCCGGAACGAGTGCTCCCGCGTCACCTGGACCCGTTCGCCCGGGGCGAGCGTCCGGGTCGTGAGCTTGAAGGTCTTGCCGGTCTGTCCGCCGTTGGCCTTGCGGTGGTGCACGACGTAGTCGATCGTGAGCGCCGCCTCGGCGTCACCGGCGTTGTGGATCGAGGCGGTGAACCGGACGCTGCCGCCGAACGGGACGACGTCCTGCTCCAGGCGGGGTCCGTCGACCTCCACCGTCACGGGCGCGAACCCCAGCAACGCGAGCGCGTCGCGGTCGCCGCGCTTCACCAGCGTGCGCAACCCGTGGCGGACAAGGCGTTCGGTGTTCGCGTCCCCGTTCTCCAGCCAGCGGCGCGCCGTCTCGACGACGAGCCCGGCGTGGTCGCGGCTGAGGTCGTTGAGGTGGTTGGCGACCGAGCGGCGCACGTAGTCGCTCTCGTCGCGGTACAGCGAGTCCAGAATGGACACCGTGACACCGGGGCGGGCCAGGATCTCCGGTACCCGCACCGCCCAGGGCAGGTAGGGGCGCGTGCCCTCGGAGGCCAGCCTGCGGACGTGCTCGTCGGCGGACCCGGTCCAGCCGCCGATGACGCCGAGGGCGCGGTCGAGGTCGTGCCGCAGCAGAGTCCTGATGGCGAACTCGGCGGTGAGCCGCCTGGTGAGGTCGGCGAGCAACGCCATCGCGTCGTCGAACGCGTCGGTGTCCTCCTGGACGGCGAGGGTGGCCAGCGCGCTGGTGACGGGCCAGATCAGCCAGCCGGTGAACTGCGGCGCGTGGTCACGGGCGGTGCGGACGGTCCGGGCCAGCACGGCGTACCCACCGGGCAGGTCGGCCAGCAGGGCGTCCCTCAGCAGGTCGGCGCGTTCCCGCAGCGGCAACGGGGCGATCTGCTTCGGCGCCGCCCGCAACGCGCGGAGGTCGGCGTCCGGGGCGGCGAGCTGGATCGCCTGGACGAGGCTGGTGACGGCGGAACGTCCGAGGAGTTCGTCGGCGGAGGGCATGCGGCTCATCCTAGGAACTGACCCGGTCAGAACCTGTCCTGGTCAGGGCGTGAGGGCGTCGAGCTGCGACCGGAGGCGGTCCCGCAGCACGGCACGCAGGTCGTCCGGCTCGACCGAGGACAACGGCACGGCCAGCGCGATCAGGCGGGTGGCGAGCTCGTCCAGCGAGGTGCCACCGAGGGTGACGCGTGTGGTCTCCGGGCCGACGCTCTCGTGCGTGCCCGACCCCGGCGGCACGAGGCGTTGTGCCTCTTCGAGCGGTACAGCCAGCACCGCGGTCGCGTAGACCGGGTAGTCGCTGGTCAGCATGTGGGCGACCAGGCGCGCGGCGTCCGGAGGGGTCTCGATCCGGACCGGCTGCCCGGTCGGCCGCGCCTCCACCACGCGGTCCGCCCGGAAGGTGCGCCACTGCCCGCGGCCGACGTCCAGCGCGACCAGGTACCAGCGGTGGCGGGTCCGCACGAGCCGGTGGGGATCGACGGCGCGATCGGTGAGACGACCCGCGCTGTCGCGGTACCCCATCCGCAGCCGGTGCCCGTGCCGGCAGGCGTCGGCGAGCTTCAGCAGCACCTCGAACGACACCGGGTCGCCGGGCCCCTGAGCGGTGTGCACGACGGAGTCGGCGAACGCGGTGAGCCGATCGGCCACCCTGCGCGGCAGCATCCGCTGGAGTTTCGCCAACGCCGACAGCGCGGCCTGGTCGCTGCCCAGCACCCCGCGCAGCGCCGTCTCCCGCAACGAGACCGCCACCGCCAGGGCTTCGTCGTCGTCCAGGCCCAACGGGGGCACCGCCGTGCCCGGCCCCATCCGGTAACCGCCCCACGGCCCGGGGTCGGACTCGATCCCGTAGCCGAGGTCCCGCAACCGGGCGACGTCACGCCGCACCGTGCGTTCGTCCACCGCCATGCGTTCGGCCAGCTCGCGGTTCGTCCAGGCCGGCCGGGTGGACAGCAACGACAGCAACCGCAACAACCTCACCGGCGTACTCGACACACCGCGAGAGTAGACCGGCAGAACGGACCCATCAGTTCTCCGAATCGCTCCGCCACTAGATCATCCGAACCGCCACGGCACGCCCGCGGCTCGTGGTTCCATCGAGCCACAACAGATCGCGGTGGCGGGGAGCACGGATGTCGATTCAGTTCTTGGGTGACCACGCGATCCCGCCGGAGGTGACGATCGCGGCCGCCAACAGGGGGCTCGGTCAGGCCAAGGCCGCGCTCCGGGTGCCTCATCGGGTCGGTACCGAGGAGGAGGCCGCGAAGGAGAAGGCCAACGAGCTACGCGAGGCCGTGCCCGTCTTCGCCGCGCTGCTCGCGCCGCTGGTCCTCGGCGGGCTCACCTGGTGGATCAGCGAGAGCATCGGTCTGGCCATCGGAGTGGGCGTCGTGCTGACGATCGTGGGTTTCGCCGCGAACACGTACTACATGAACCGGAACGACAAGAGCGGCAACGAGGACCGCGAGCGCGTCTACCTGTACGGCGAGGGTTTCGCGCTACCCGCGCAGGACGGGGTGCCCGCCCGCGCGTTCACCTGGGACGAGGTCGAGGCCGTCCACCAGATCGTCACGGACAACTACGTCAACTACCAGCACATCTTCACCGTCCACGCCTACAGGCTCGTGCTGCCGGACGGCGAACTGGTCGTCTTCCGGGGCGTCGAACAGCCGGACAAGGTACCCGCCACCGAGGTCCTGAAGCTGGGTCCGTTGCTGATGAAGGAAGTCTTCGACCGGCGACTGCCCCTGGCCGTGGAGGCGATCAACGCGGACCGCACCGTCGGCTTCGGACCGCTGGCCCTGTCGGGCTCCGGGATCACCACGCCCGGCGGGCTCGTCGCGTGGGACGAGATCGAGGACCTGACGACCAACGCGGGTCAGCTGGTGCTCACCGCGACGAGGCGCAAGCCGGGGAGCTACGCGATCGGCGACATCCCCAACTTCGAGGTCTTCTGGACGCTGGCGCAGAACCTCCGCTCGCAGAACTGACCGTCAGAGTCCGAACAACGCGGACGCGTTGCCCGAGGTTGTCTCAACGCAGTCGATCGCGATCTGCAGAGCAGCCGTGGCGTGGTCGAGTTCGCGCTGCTGGATGCGCGGCTCGGCCAACGACACACCGAACGACCGCGGATACCGCAGAAGCGCCGCCCACGATCCGGCCTTCCAGTCCAAGAACCGCCCCACTGCACCCTGAGCCGAGATGAACGCCGCCACGGTTGCCGGGCCGAACTCGGCGGAGTCGGTTCCTGCTGTCTGCATCCGCCGGTTCAGGCGGATCATGCGACGCTGGTGTGTCCGCACTGTCGTCGGCGCATAACCGTTGTGCCCCAACCACTCGGTGAAACCCGCCGCGTACGGCGCCAGCGGCCCAGAGATCTCCAACCGCGCACGAGACCACGTCATGAACTTTTCTCCTGTCTGGATCTGGCGTTGACCCAGGCGGAGAAACCAGTGCACGGCCGCAGAGCCATGGTCATCGGCGTCTCGGTCCAATCGGGCAGCCTGTTCGCCGTTGACCGGGCACCGCCGGGACACGGGAGTTGACTTTCTTGCTGTGCACCGAGGAGATGTGGTTCAGGACCTCGTCTCGATGTGCCGTCCTGCGCCGCGCATCGAGTCGACGCTAAGGGCCGTTGCCGAACGTGGCGCGGACAGGACGGATGAGCCAGACTGCGTCGATGGTTTCCGAATACGTTCAGAGCGACCAATTCCGCGGTGCTCGTATCCACCTGTCCAATCTCGCGGGCCTGGAGATCCGCGATTGCGAGGTGGACAATCTGAAGATCGTCGACAGCTACGGCAGCGACGTCTACCTCGGTGGCTTCTTCGAGCGCCTCGTCGTCAACGACGTCGACGTGACCGCCTACGTCGAGGCTGAGCTCGACCGCCGGCACCCCGCGCGGACGCTGGCGCGGAATGCGGTGTCCCCGGAGGACTACCGGGCCGCTTGGGACGCCATCGAGACCCTGTGGAACGCGACGCTCGACCGGGCGAGGCTGTTGCCCGAGGCCACATTGCACGAGCAGGTCGACGGCGAGTGGTCGCTGGTCGAGACACAACGGCATCTGCTGTTCGCCTGCGATGCCTGGCTCGGCAATGCCGTGCTCGAGGAGGAAGCGCCCTACCATCCGTTGGGCTTGCCCGCCGGGGGGACACCACCCGACGCTGCGGCGAGGCTCGGCCTCACCCTGGACGCCGTCCCGACGCTCGACGAGGTGCTCGCGCCGCGGCTCGCCCGCATGGCCGCGATGCGGCGTGTCGTCGACGGGCTCACTGCGACCGAGCTCGACCGGGCGTGCGGTCGCAAGCCGGCGGACATGTATCCCGACCAGGAGTACGTCGTGCGCCGCTGCCTCAAGGTAGTGCTGAAGGAAGAAGCCGAGCACCACCGTTACGCGGTGCGCGACCTCGCAGTGCTCGAAGGTGTGTCCGAACCGCAGTAGTCGCCGAGCGATTCCCGGCCAAGTGGCGACGCGGAAGCAGCCGCTTGCGTCCGTGCCGGGCGGCGGATTCGAGGCCACTATGGGTCTCTCGCGCGATTGCGGCTGGTCGCAGGTTTCGGAACCACGGCAGCAGCACAACCAACGCCAGGAAGTTCGACTCGCCCTGCGACCGGCCTCGAGCCCACTCGATGGTGGGCAAGAAGATCACTCCGCACGTGCTGCGGCACTCGACCGCCATGCGACTCCCCCACGCAGGCGTCGACATCACTGTCATCGTCCTCTGACTCGGCCACGAAAGTGTTGTCACCAAGCAGATCCACGTCCACGACGACCTCGAGCTCAAAGAACGCGCTCTGGCCCGCACTGCCCGATCACCGCCGTCCCAGGCGACCGATCGGCACAACCACACGGTCTCCAGAGAAGCGCCACGTCCCAACGGCCCTCGATTGCCAGACAAGCACTGAACTGGGGCAGCGAATCGATTGAGAAGCTGTCGCCGCGCAGGCCCAGTCCTCTGCTGACTTGCCGCACGTAGGGAGATGCGCGCATCGAACGACGCACGCATCTCCTCTGGTTCTGCGGGTCACCCTGAAGGCGTCCTTGACCTTTTCGGCCGCCTGCAACCGAACTTCACTCCTGGATCGGCCACATCCGGCAGGTCACAGCGCGTCAGAGCCCGAACCGCTCTGACCGGGACGACTCACGTCCTCCCGCCACGCGCCGGTCTCGGCGCCGTTGCGGTTCTCGATGAATGTCTTGAAGCGATCGAGGTCGCCCTGGACCCGGCGGTCGAGGATGCCGAGCTTGTCGGCGACGTTCTCCACGAATCCTTCCGGGTCGACGTCCATCTGCACTGTCACGCGGGTCTCGTGGTCGTTCAGGCGATGCACCGTCACGACCCCGGCGTGTTCCGGCCCGCTGTCGGAGCGCCAAGCCACGCGCTCGTCGGGATGCTGTTCGGTGATGGTGGCTTCGAACTCACGGGTCACGCCGGCGATGCTGACGGTCCAGTGGGTGTGGGTGTCGTCCAGCTGCACGATCCGCTCCACGCCTTCCATGAACCGCGGGAACTCGGCGAACTGGGTCCACTGGTTGTAGACGCTGGTGACGTCGGACTCGACGTCCACGGACTTGGTGATCGTGCTCATGCCTGAGCTCTCCCCTGCGTTGAGACGTATTCAGATGGGGCGGGCGCATCGAAGACGCGCGGCCGCTCTGGAACAGCAGTACCCGGCGAAATCGACTCAGAAACGATCCGAATGAAGATCCGCCCCTGGGACGCGGGCCACACCACGGACCGAAGCACTGTCGTGCGACAGGTCTGATGTGCTGGACGCCCTCACGGCTACGGCGCTCGAGGAGCTCGACCCGTGTTCGAAGGCCTCCTCCTCCACATCGCCGGCCCGGACCAGTTGCGGCACAGCCTCACCCACGGACTCGGCCCACCGAAGGGACAAGGCTTCGGACTGATCACCCTCGCGCTGGTGAGACGTGCCTGACTTTCGCAGGGTCAGACTGGTCTCCGAACACGGCTCTGTCCTTTTAGGTGATGTCCGGGGCACTACCGGACAAGACGGGTTATCAGGGGGTTGCTTCCCTCTGCCCTGCACAAATTCGTGACACCGCCGCAGGGGTGGTGCGGTCGCGAGGGTCAGGTGGTGCGTCGTCGAAGTTCCGGCTGCGTGAGCGCGGGTGGGGTGTAGGCCACGTCGATCGGCCCGACATCGGTTCCCGGCGTGACTACTTCGTCGATGCTGTCGAGGAGGTCGTCGTCGAGGATCGTGCCGGCACCGGCGAGCAGGTCGTCGAGTTGAGCAGACGTGCGCGGACCGATGATCGCCGACGAGACCGACGGGTGGGTGGTCACGAAGGCCAGCGCGAGGTGGGGCAACGGCACACCGGCCTGGTCGGCGAGTTCCGCGAGCGCTTCGACGGCGTCGAGCTTGCGTTCGTCGGTCATGTGCCTGCCCGCCCAGTGCAGGCGGCCGCTCGACACCGTTTCCGCACTGCCCCTGCGAAGGCGCCCTGCCAGTAGCCCCATCGCCAACGGGCTCCACACCAGCACGCCCAGCCCGTATCGCTCGCAGACCGGCAGGACCTCGCGTTCGATTCCGCGGTTGAGAATCGAGTAGTGCGGCTGTTCGGTCCGGTACCGGGCCAGTCCTTGCCGTTCCGCAACCCACTGCGCTGCGACGATGTCCGACGCCGGCATGTTCGAGTGGCCGATCGCGCGCACCTTGCCCGCGCGCAGCAGATCGGTCAAGGCGCCAAGGGTTTCCTCGACATCGGTACCGGGTTCGGGATGGTGCGCTTGATAGAGGTCGATGTGGTCGACCCCCAGGCGACGCAGAGACCCCTCGACCGCCGACACGATCCACCGACGCGAACTGCCGCGCTGATTGGGATCAGCCCCCATCGGGCCGTTGAACTTCGTGGCCAGGACGACGTCATCGCGGCGGCCCCGCAGGGCCTTGCCGAGGATCTTCTCCGACTCGCCACCGCCGTAGACATCAGCGGTGTCGATGACGTTGATGCCGCCGTCGAGGGCGCGGTGGACGATGCGCGCGCAATCGTCGGCATCGGGGTTGCCGTACGGACCGAACATCATGGTGCCCAGAGCGAAATGGCTGACCTGGATTCCGGTCCGGCCGAGCGGGCGGGTGTGCACGAGGTTCCTCCTGGCGGCCTTCGGAAGAGTGCGGCCTGTTCCGACGGCACTCTTCGGGTACTGGTTGTTTGACTGGAAAGCCAGCGACGACAACCACGATGTCAGCAGTACCGGACTGGGAACGTCCTCTACTTCCGAGTGATGCGGTCACAGTGATCCGTCCCCGGCGACAGCTTCCGGGCGTTCGTTCCGTATCGGACTGCGGGACAGTCCACCAAGGTCTTCAGCGCGCAAGGACTGGCGCATCACCGAAATCCGCGACGCACTCCCGTGCCATGACTGCCCATCCCGCTCGAGCACGAATGGTTCAGCCGCGCGGTGTGATGTGCTGCGGTCAGCCCTAGTCGAAGCCGCGCTCGCAGTCGTTCACGCTGCGCCCTACCGCACAGCCCGCCCCAGAGCGCACGCTGGACGCCATCACCGCCTCAGTGATCGAGGACGTCAGCGGCAAGCCCTGCCACGGCCTGCTCGTGCTCCGTTGCGGTCGCCGATTCACGGCTTGGCCTGGTGATCACGGGTCGCGCTAGTTGACCTCGTCGCGGCGACTCTGGGTGTCACGGCGTACCTGGTCGATCTGGTCGTTGACGGCGGCGATGCGGTCGGCCAGCGCGGGATGCTTGGAGCGGATCCTGTCCTGCGCGTCAGTGAGTGGACCCAGCAGTCCCGCCGCGTCGTCATCGGACAGTGCCGCCCGGACCGTGTCGTCCACTTCTCCGACCGAGCCGGCCAGGGTGCGAAGCGTGATGACGTTGTCCTGAGCCCACGACGAGACGGCGCGGTCGCCTGCTCGGCGGTCGCGTTCCGCCTGCACGCGTTGTTCACCGGTCGCGCCGACCAGGTCGGACGGACGCAGGCGCAGATAGCGGCGTTCAGCGGCCTGACGGCTCGCCACTCCCAGTGCCGGAGCGAGGTCGGCCCAGCTGGTGCCCAGTTCACGAGCGGCGGCGATCAGCTGGGGTTCCCAGTCCGCCAGCTCGGAGCGCAGGCGGCGCAGGAGCATCAGGGCGGCCAGCACCTGGTCCGCGTCCAGGTTCTCCACGCCGTTCGCAGCCGCGCGCAACGCCTGATGATCATCCGCCGACACAATGTCATCCTTCCGACGACTTTTGGACTTGTCATCGTTCCGACGACATGCTACAACAGAGGAGCGCGTTGACAGCAGGACAGAACTTCGAGGAGGTGGCGGATGTTGATGCGCACTGATCCGTTCCGGGAGCTGGACCGGTTGGCGCAGCAGGTGTTCAACGGGCCGGGAACGTGGTCACGGCCGACGGCGATGCCGATGGACGCCTACCGCACGGGTGACGAGTTCGTGGTGTCGTTCGACCTGCCTGGCGTGACGGCGGACGCGATCGAGCTCGACGTCGAGCGCAACGTGCTGACCGTGAAGGCGGAACGACGGCCGAACATCACCAGCGACGACGTCGAGATGCAAGTCGCTGAACGACCGCTGGGCGTGTTCTCCCGCCAGCTGTTCCTGGGCGAGACCCTCGACACCGAACGCATCCAGGCCGCGTACGACGCGGGTGTGCTGACCCTGCGCATCCCGGTGCTGGAGAAGGCAAAGCCACGCAGGATCGCCATCGCGGGCACCGAGCAGGACGTCAAGCAGATCGACGCCTAGCCAGCGGGGCGATCGTGGCCACGCGCACTGTGGACGACGAGTTCCTCGCACTGGTCTGCGCAGACGCGGACCTGCTCAGCGCGGAGTTCGACGCGATCATCGAAGCGAACTGGGGAGAGCCGCTGCCCTCCCCATCGCCGCGCCGATCGGTACCGCCGGCGCGGCACAGCACCGTGCCACGTCCGCACGCCACCGACTACTTCCCGGGCGGCGTACTGGCGCGGCAACGTTCTCCTCCGCACCGGAAGGCAGGTGATGTGTGAACACGTTCGACACGAGAACGTCCGGCCGACCGCTCACCCTTTCCGGCGAATGCAGTGGAATCCAATTTCCTGGGACCACGCGGACAACGCACGACCTGTGAGCCGCACGGACATCTCGACCTGATGGCCCCGCATCGCGACGCGGTGCGGGGCCATCAGGCTGCTGCCTGGACCGAACCGGTCCCGGACCCGACTCCGCATCGAAGAGTCCTTCCTGGAGAACGGCTGCCGAGGCATAGCCGCGGACGGAGCGGATACCCGTGGGTCATGAAGACCGAGGAACTGCGGAAGTTCGTCCTCGACCGGCTCGACGAGGACGAAAGACGTCTTGCTGACGAGAAGTTGCCCTTGCTCGACGAGGCGGAAGGCCGGGGCGAGCTGCGCATCACGCGCTCGGACGACGGCGCAGGACTGCTCCTGCTGCCCGGTCCGATCCAGGCACCGCGGGAACGGGAACTGGTGCCGTTCCCGGAGAAGGTCGCGCTGCTGCGGACCGAGGTCGAGCAAACGACCGACGAGGCCACGTTGCGTCTGCTCGCCGGTGCGTTCAACACCCACCACGGGTGGCAGGAGGAATGGCGATGACGACGCCCGAACCTGACCGCGTGACTGCGGAGAGCGAGCTGGAGGACGCGGACATAGGCGGTGAGCACACGCGTCCCACCGTCGCCGACGAGAACACCGGAGGCCCGCATCGGGGCCCCGACGAGTCCGAACCCGCAGGCCGGGGCGGGGACGGCGGCATGGATCCCTCATAACCGCACGAACGTCGGGGCGAGCCGCTGTGCGCGGTTCGCCCCGATCGCGTTCTAGCGAGTCAGCTTCGCCTGCGGGAGGCGGAACCGCGTATTCCGTTGCGAACTGATCCGCAGAGCGGTGGATCGGAGCCCGAGGGGCATCGAAGGGGCGCCGCCGACAGGCCGTACTTCTGCGCGCAGAGCTCGATGATGCTGCGGCCTTCGGGCGTGCCGTCGGCCAGGCTCGACAGCCGGACGACCTCGGCGAGCCTGCGCTCGTCGACGCCACTCGCGGCGTACGTCGTCGGGCCTGCTGGGGACGCTCGGGTCAGGCCGTCAGTGCGACACCTGTGTCGGATGTGGTGAAGAGGTTGTCGAACACTCGGACACGGTCGAAGGACAGGGCGTGTTCGCGTGCTCGGTCCGCCATGAGCTCCCGTTCCTCGGCTGTCATGTCCAGCACCACCCAATCGAGCGCGGCGGCGATGTGGGCGGTGTTCCCCGCCTCGACGAGGATGGCCGTCTCGCCCACCGCTTCGCCGACGCCGCCGGTGGTGGTCGTGATCACCGGCCCGCCACCGGCGAGCATCTTCTCGGTCAGCGCGATGCCGAAGGTCTCGACGAAGTCCGGTTCGGGCTTGGTCGGCAGGACGTACACGGCGCAGCCGTTCATCAGCAGCGGCTTCTCCTCGTCCTCGACGTCGGTGAGGAAGAGGATCCGGTCGTCGCGCCGGGTGATCGTCTGGAGGTGCTCCAGTTCGGGGCCGTTGCCGGCGATCACGAGTTTCAGCCGCGACCGTGCCTGGCTCTGGGCGAACGCGTCCACCAGGTCGTAGATGCCTTTGGCCCGTGTCAACCGGGAGAGGAACAGCACGTACCCGTCACGTTCCAGGCCGCGTCGCACCAGGGCCGCGTCCACGCGCGCCGGATCCAGGTCGAGGTAGGCCGAGGTGTCGATCGGCGGGTAGCTGACCGATATCCGCCGATCGCACTGCCGGGCGAACCGGGTCCCGCAGTGCGCGTCGACGGCCTCCGCACAGGCAATGATCTCTCGCCTGGTGTAGTCCGACACCGCGATCACCTGGTCGTTGGCGAGGAACCGGGTGAACAGGACCACGGCCGCCCCGAACCGCTCCTCGCGCAGGCACGAGCGGATCACGTTGGTGACGTCCGAGCCGACCGCCTTTGCGATGGTGTGGACGTCAGGGGCGTAGCCGGCCGCGCGGGCCGCGTCGACGGCGTCGCGGACCACGGCGTCGTGGGGAGCGAGGTACATCGACACGCAGGTGGTGGGGACCGGTTCGGCGAGCAGTTCGACCAGGCGTCCTGTCAGCCCGGCGAGATGGCGGCCGTCGGGTACCCGGTAGTCGCCGACCGGCTCGGGCCGCTCCACGGTGATGCCCTCGCTGTAGGGCAGGATCCGGTCCAGCGGCTTGAGCGGCAGACCCGCGGCCTGCAGCACGGGGATCGGCCACGTCAGCAGCCGGACGTCGTCGAAGCCGCGGGTGAGGGCGACCTCGGCCAGGTTGCGGGCTTCTCCGGAGTGACCGCAGATGACCGGGTCGGCCCGGACCACGATGACGAGACGGCGGCGTGGCGTGCTCACGTTCGAGCCCCCTTTCCGAACGGGTCTGACACGGATGGCGGCAGGATCTTGCGTCCCCACTCCGAGGGTTGAGGCCCGAGTTCGAGGAGCAGTCGGCCACCGGCGTGGATGTCGGACGCGCGCAGGTGTGCGGCATCCAGTGGTTTGCCGTCCAGTCGTGCGGACTGCACGTACTGCGGCGGAGGGTGCTCCTCCAACCCGTCGGAACTGATGGACGTCTCGCGGTGTCCGCGGGTCTCGATGACGAAGTCGCGGTCCCCGAGGTGCAGGGTGGCGCGGCTGAAGGCGGGCGCGTTGACGAGGAACAGGTTCTGCCCGGCGACCGGGAACAGGCCGAGCGAGGCCCACACGTACCAGGAGCTCAGCCCGCCCGAGTCGTCGTTGCCCGGCAGGCCGCCCCGGCCGGTGCCGAACTGCCAGGTCAGCGCCGCGTGCACGATCTCGGCCGTGCGGTCCGGCCGAGCCGCGTAGTGGTAGGACCACGGCGCTTCCATGTCCGGCTCGTTGTTCAGCCCCTCGAACCGGTTCAGCAGGTACCCGGCCGCCATCTCCGCCGGGTCGGGCCGCCTGCCGGGCTGCGTCACACGCGGGGCGCCGTAGCCGAAGAACGCGTCGAGTGTGCTGACGAAGGCTTCGTTCCCACCGACCATCGCGATTCTCGCGGCCATGTCGTGCAGCAGCCGGAACGAGTAGTTCCACTTGCCGCCTTCGTAGAACGACGAGTCGAGCAGCAGACCGGTGTCCGGGTCGAACGCGTTGGACCACAGGCGGCTTCGCTCGTCGAGGTCGTCGGCGAGCTGGACGTCGTTCAAGGACCGGGCGACACCGGCGGTGCAGTGGCAGGCGTAGGCGAGGTCGAGCGTGTGCGAGATCGGGTGTACCACGCCGTGCTCGTAGAAGTCCTCGCCGTACATCCGGCGCAGGTCGTCGTGCATGTGCACCAGTGCCCAGGTCCAGTCCAGGTCGCCGAGATCGAGGGCGTGCACGTCGGCCAGCGCGGTGTGGACCAACGCGCTCGCCTGCCGGAAGAACCGGTCCGCGCCACGCGCCATCCGGTAGCCGACGGGGAAGTTGCCTTCCTCCTCGCACACCCGGATCAGCGACTCCAGAAGATCGACCGCCCGGTCCGGGCAGAGGGCCATGAGCAGCGGCAGCTGGGTCTTGTAGATGTCCCACATCGTGCAGATGTCGAACGCGAAGGGTCCGGAGGACGGCCAGAACGGGCTCTCGTCGTCGGCGAAGCACGGCTTGATCAGCGAGTGGTACAGGGCCGTCGCGAACACCTGCCGCCGGGCGGGCGACCCGCCCTCGACCTCCACCCGACCCACGTGGTCGTGCCACCGTTGCCTGGTGTGCGCCCTGACCACGTCGAAGGCCGGCGCTCCCTCACCGCATTCGCGGTGCAGGTTCTCCCTGGCCTGGTCACAGCCGCGCAGGGAGAACCCGATCTGGATCTCGACGCTCTGCCCGGCGGTGGTGGGACCCATGTAGAGCATCCCGAACGGGCGCGACGTGGTCTGCCTGATGCGGTCGAAGTCGAGCCGTGTGCCGCCTTCGATCAGCCGGCGGTCGTGCCAGAGCATCTGCCGCCAGCCCGGGCTGTCGACCCTGATGTACACCGACAGCGGCACGCCCTCCACCACCACGGTTCCCTGGGCGCGGCCGTTGCCGAGGCTTTCCACGTGCGCCCGCAACGGCACTGTGCGACCGAGGTCGATGGCCAAGCCTCCGCACGACAGGTCGACGACGACCCGTGCGCTGCGATGTTCGGGGAAGGCGTACCGGTGGACGGCGACCTTGGCACCGACGGTGACCTCGCACCGAATGCCCGTGTCGAGTGTGGCCGCGTAGTACCCGGCCTCAGCGGTCTCGTCGTGCAGCGGCCATGCCTCACCGAGGACGTCCAACGGCTGCACCATCGGGGTCACCCGCACGTAGTTGTAGTACTTGCGGATCGCACCGGTGCCGGACTGCTGGAAGTGCGTGAAACCGGACGCCTGCAACCGCTCGAACAGGTCCTCCGGCTGACCCTCGGTGTTCTTCGCGTAGAGGCCGTACCCGGTCGGATAGGCACCGGAGTAGGCGCAGGCGGACACCATGCCCAGCGGCGACGTCGCGCCGGGGTGGGTGTTGCCGACCTGCGCTTTCGGCCACCACCAGGTGGCCGCCAGTCCCTGCGCCGCAGGCAGTGAGGTGGCAGCCGTTCCGATGAATGGATCAATCTCGTCGAGGATGACCCGACACTAGGTCAGCAGTTGCGTCGCGTTGGTTTCAGCGACGTGAACTCGTTCACCGACCGGAATGAGCGGGCACGGCCAAGGGCGGTGGCGCGGGATCGCGCCGCCTCCTTGCGGCACCTCGACGTCGTCGCCGACGACCACGTCCGCACCGGTCACCGCCGCCGCACGAGCCGTCCCTGCCGCACTCGGTGGGGAACCAGTCGACCGCGTCGTGTTGCTGTTGGCGCTGTGCGATGAGAGCACGCACCGCGTTGTCGAACTCTTCGCGCGACGTGGCCTGCTCGACGGCGCGGTGATCACCCAAGCCCGGTGCTTCACCGACGGAAAGCGAACACCACAGGCTGACATTCGGTCGCTCCTCACCGAGCTGCCACCGCGGCCGCCAGTTCCGGCAGGACCCGGTGCTCTTCGATTCCGATCAGCGTCGCGCTCTCCTTCAGTTCGCACCCGCGAGCGCGTCGACGGGTTCCGCGGCGGGAACGTCCGGCACGGCGAGCAGACGGGAGGCGCAGACCGCGATGGCGGCGAGTACTGCGATGAGGATCGCCATCGGCAGCGCGGAGTGGGCGCTGCCGATGCTCACGAGCGGCGAGACCGCCGCGCCGAGCCCGAACTGCGCCGCGCCCAGCACCGCCGAGCCCGTGCCCGCGGCGCCCGGTACCGCGTCGAGCGCGAGTGCGGTGGCCGGGCCCAGGACGAAGCCGAGCGACGCCACCGCGAAGAAGATCGGCACCATCAGCCAGGCGGCGCTGATCGGCAGGAGCGCGAGGACCAGCAGGACCACGGCGGCGCCGAGCAGCCAGCTCGTGCCGATGGCGAGGACCCGGCGCGGGTGGCTGCGGCGCAGCAGCCGTGACGCGGTCGCGCTGCTCGTGATCAGCCCGAGCGCGTTGAGCGCGAACAGCACGCCGTAGCTGACCGGGCCCATCCCGATGACGACCTGGTACAGGAACGGCGAGGCCGAGATGTACGCCATCAGGACGGCGAACGAGAAGACGAACGTCGCCGTGGCGGTGAGGTAGGCGCGCCGGCCGAGTGCCCGGAACCCACCCGTCTTCGCGGTGCCGCGCAGATGCCGCGGGTGGGTCTCCCGCACGACCACGGCCGAACCGGCGAGCATGGCCACGGCGAGACCCGCGAGGACGAACAGCACGCCCCGCCACCCGATCCCGTCGACCATCAGGCTGCCCAGCAGCGGCGCCACCACCGGAGCCACCCCGGTCACGATCATCATGAGGCTGAACGCCCGCGCGGCGCCACGTCCGGTGGCGAGGTCCGCGATGACCGCGCGGCCGATGACCATGCCGGCCGCCGCGGTCAGCCCCTGGACGAGACGGGCGGCGAGCAGGACCTCGATGGTGGGCGCGACGGCCGCGAGCACGCTGGCCGCCACGACCACCGCCGAACCCGCGAGCAACGGCCCGCGCCTACCCCACCGGTCCGAGATCGGGCCGAAGACCAGCTGCCCCGCGGCGAGGCCGAGCAGGAACATCGTGAGCGTGAGCTGTACGGCCGTGTCGCTCGTCTCGAGCTCGGCGGCCATGCGCGGGAACGCGGGCAGGTAGAGGTCGATGCCGAACGGCGCGACGCTCGCCAGCAGGGCGAGCACGAGCAGGAGCGGCACGGGGATGGCGCTGCGGGACGGCGCGTTCACCACATCTCCTATCAACTGATAGCTATCAATCGACAGGAAAAGTAACATGGTCGCGTGGACGAGGACCAAAAGACCCGGTTGTTCGAGCTCGCCGACCTCATCGCAGCGGTCGGCCGCCAGATCCACGCCGCCAAGGAGGGCCTGACCGAGGACCGGTGGTCAGCGCTGGACATCGCCGTGATGCGCTACATCGACCGCAACCCCGGCACCTCGGCCCGCGCCGCCGCCGACGCCACCCAGCAGATCTCCAGCAACTTCAGCCGCGCCCTGCGAGGCCTCGAGAGCAAGGGCCTGGTCCACCGCGAGGCGGACCAGGAGGACGCCCGCCGCGTCCGCCTCTACCCCACCGCCCGCGCGCAGGCGAACCTCCAGCGGCTGCACGGCATCTGGAGCGACCTGCTCGACGGCGTCGTGTCCGACGAGGACGAGATCGACGGCATGATCACCACGTTGCGGCACATCGAGACGAGGCTCGCCGAGAAGGCACTGGCGCGGGCGGCGCGCGGCGACCGGTAGGTCAGACCGCCCGTGCGATGGCGATGTTGCCGGCCAGCCGGTCCCCCGCCTCGTAGATCATGTACTCGCGGCCCTGGTAGGTGCCGAACGACGGCGCGGCGGCCCTGCCGTTGTCCGGCGAGCCCGCCAGCGAGTCGTGGAAGACGCCGAGGTGGTTGCGCTTGCTGAAGTCGAGGCCCACCTCGGTGATGAGGATGTTGCCGCCGCTGCCGATGTCGGTGTTGTAGACGACGTAGACGCTGTTGTTGCGGAACAACAGGTGCGGCCCGCCGACGTTGACCGCGCCGACGTCCTGGTGCCGCACGAGCGGGGTCTGCGCGAACGACCAGTCGCGGGCGTTGGCCGACCAGCCCCAGCCGATGTCCCGCCGGTTGCTCGCGTTGTTGATCATGAACACCATCACGTACCGGGCGCCTCGCGACGGCAGGTCGTGCCGGAACACCCTGGCGTAGGAGGTCTCGGTCGTCCCCGCGGGCAGCAGGCGGGTGGACAGGACCTCCTTCTCGTAGGAGAAGTGGATGCCGTCGGCGGAGCTGGCCAGGCGGGTCACGGTGTTCTCGCCGTGGAAGTACAGGTACATGCGCTTGGCGTCGTCGTTCCACATGGCGTGCGGCGAGGACACGTGCGACACGCTGTACTCACCGGGCCAGTTCCTCGTGATGATCGGGTTTCCGGCGTACTCGGTGAACTCCTCCTCCAGCGAGTTCGCGTACGCCAGGCAGATCCCGCCGGGGGCGTCGTGCGGCGCGTAGTAGAGGTAGTACGCGGCCAGCGCGCCGGAGATGCGGTTCTTCGTGCCCCGGATGGTCGGGAAGATCAGTTCGTTGGTGGGGTTGTAGCGGAGCTTGCTCTTCACCAGCGCGAGCCTGCGGTACCGGTAGTCCGGGAACCCGGCGGGCGCCGCGCCGGCGGTTCCTCCGGCACTCGCCGCCAGCAGGGCCGCGCTCGCGGTGCCGATCAGCAGCTGACGACGATTCGGTGCCATGGGACGCTCCTTCGCGTTGAGGACTCCGCGATTTCGGACCGTAGAGGCCGACATGCGATGAAACAAGGCTGTAATACGAATTATCAGAGCCAAGCGAGACGGGGTGCCCACGCCGTTCGACGGCTGCGGGCACCCCACTCTCCCTTGTGGACGTAGAAGACGATCAGTAGACGGTCACCCCGTAGGCCCGGAGCGCCTCGGTCACCGGCTGGTAGAACGACCGCCCGCCGCTGGTGCAGTCGCCGCTTCCGCCGGACGTGAGGCCCAGCGCGGTGTTGTCGGCGAACAACGGCCCTCCGCTGTCCCCGCCCTGCACGCACACGGTCGTCGCGATCATGCCGGTGACGGTCGTGCCGTCCACGTAGTTCACCGTGACGTTCAGGCCCGTGACCTTGCCCCGGTGGAACCCGGTGGTGCTGCCGCTGCGGCCGACCGTCTGCCCGACGACGGGGTCACCCGCGTTGTCGATGCCGCGACGGGTGCCGTTGTAGAGGTTGACCTCGCCGGGCCTGCTGATGCCGCTGGTGTAGCGGAACAACGCGTAGTCGTTGCCCGGGAAGCTGGTTCCCGTCCTGGACGCGATGACCTGGCCGGCCGAGGTGCTCCAGGTGGACGTGGCGTTGCCGCAGTGACCGGCCGTCAGCAGGTACGCGGTGCTGGTGCCGGGCGTCTTCACGTTGAAGCCGAGCGAGCAGCGCACGCCGCCGCCGAGGATCGCGTCACCGCCCGCGATGGTGGTGCGGAACGAGCCCGCGACCTGCTCCAGCCGTGCGGTGGAACCGAGACCCGCCACCACGGACCTCACCTGGTCGAGCGCCGCACCGGTCACCGTGGCGTCGGCGGACACCACCACCTGGTTCGTGACGGGGTCCGTGCCCCAGGCCGTGCCGGGGATCTTCGCCGTGCGTTCCAGCACCGCGACGCCGGCCTCGAGCACGGCGGCACTGCGCTCGACCACCTGAACCCGTGCGCCGGCCGCACGCGCGGCCACGGCCGCGGCCTCGTCGGTCACGGTGACGACGAGTCGCCCGGACTCGTCGAGGTAGGAGCCCGCGGTCGCCGCGCCGAGCCGAGCGGTGAGAGCGGCGGCGTCGGGCGCGGCCAGCGCAACGGGCGCGCTCACGACGAGAGCGGAGGCAAGAATTGCAGTCGACGCCAACCTGATGGTGACAGCACAACGACTCATCGATTCTCCTCGATTGTCCCACGAATGAAGGCGGGCGGCTCGCCGTGCGTACGGAAAGACAGAGTGCTCGATTCCCCGAAATGCGTCCAGATGCCTAATATTATTTGTTTCCGGACGACCTTCGCGAGGTTCGCGACTTGACGAACAGATCTCGAACGTCCACACGTTCGTCGGTACGTCGAGTTTCGAAACTTTCACAAATTAGGACCCGCGCACCCGCTTCACCGCCGTCGAAACCGCCTCGAAACAGGTGCTGGCGACCACGCCGCCCACCTGTGCATTCGACGGACGTTCGACGACCTGACATCCGATCATCGGCGTTCACGCAGGTGAACGCCGATGCGAGACCGCCGCGGAAACGAGGGGTTGATCGGCCGGGCCGGTTCTGCTGATACTGCTCGGTGTTTCCAGTCGAACGGGGTGGATTTGGCGCAATCCACTCCGTTCGAACGACCGGTTCCATTCCCACCCGTGTCCTCACGGGTTCTCCCAGAAAGCGCCTACATGACACTGACACCGAAGTCAGTCGCACGGGTCTCACTCGTGTCCGCTCTCGTCGTCGCCGCGGCCGGTGCCGCGGTGCTCGCCGCGGCACCCGCCAGCGGCGCCGCCTCCACCCTCGGTGCCGCCGCCCAGCAAAGCGGCCGCTACTTCGGCACCGCCGTCGCCGCGAACAAGCTCGGCGACTCGACCTACGTGGGCATCCTGAACCGCGAGTTCGACATGGTCACGGCCGAGAACGAGATGAAGATGGACGCGACTGAGCCGAACCAGGGCCAGTTCAGCTACGGCAACGCGGACAGGATCGTGAACCAGGCCCGCAACCAGGGCAAGCGGGTGCGCGGGCACGCGTTGGCGTGGCACTCGCAGCAGCCGGGCTGGATGCAGAACATGTCCGGTTCCTCGCTGCGCAACGCGATGCTCAACCACGTCACCCAGGTCGCGAGCTACTACCGCGGCAAGATCTACGCGTGGGACGTGGTGAACGAGGCGTTCGCGGACGGCAGCAGCGGCGGCCGGCGTGACTCCAACCTCCAGCGCACCGGCAACGACTGGATCGAGGCCGCCTTCCGCGCGGCCCGTGCAGCCGACCCCGGCGCCAAGCTCTGCTACAACGACTACAACACCGACAACTGGTCACATGCCAAGACCCAGGGCGTGTACCGGATGGTGCAGGACTTCAAGTCCCGCGGCGTCCCGATCGACTGCGTCGGCTTCCAGGCCCACTTCAACAGCGGCAACCCGGTGCCGTCCAACTACCACACGACGTTGCAGAACTTCGCCGCTCTCGGCGTGGACGTCCAGATCACCGAGCTCGACATCGAGGGCTCCGGCAGCTCGCAGGCCCAGCAGTACCAAGGGGTCACGCAGGCCTGCCTCTCGGTCGCGCGCTGCACCGGCATCACCGTGTGGGGCATCCGCGACAGCGACTCGTGGCGCGCGTCCGGAACGCCGTTGCTGTTCGACGGCAGCGGCAACAAGAAGGCCGCCTACAACTCGGTGCTGAGCGTCCTGAACAACGGCACGGGCACCACCCCGCCGACCACCACCACGACGACGTCCAACCCCGGCGGCGGGGGCTGCACGGCCACGTACTCCGAGGGCGAGAAGTGGAGCGACCGCTTCAACGGCAACGTCACCGTGTCCGGCACGGACAACTGGATCGTCACGGTCACCGTCAGCTCGCCGCAGCGGATCATCGCCACCTGGAACACCAGCGCCAGCTGGGACTCCGCCAACGTGATGACCGCTCGCCCCAACGGCAACGGCAACACCTTCGGCTTCACCATCCAGCACGGCGGTAACTGGAACTGGCCCAGCGTCTCCTGCCGCGTCGGCTGATCCCGCGAAAGAAGGCCGTGCCGCAGACCCGAGCGGGTCTGCGGCACGGCCGTTTCACGTCGGATCAGCGTTGCAGCGTCAGCAGACCCGGGCGGTACGGCAGCCGGCCGTAGTCGCCACCGGAGCTCGGGTCGCGTCCCTGGTACAGGAGCTGCAGGTTGCAGGGGTCGATGGTCTTGGTCTGGTCGGGGTTGCTGCGGATCAGGTCTCCGTGGCTGATGTCGTTGGTCCAGGTGGCCCCGCTGTTCGCCCTGCCGGCGAACGGGTTGCTCTCGGTGGCGGCCTGCGGAGTCCAAGAACCGTTGAGGCTGCTGGACGTGAACGAGCGGAAGAACCGCCCGCCGCTGCCCATCGCCTCGACGATCATGAGGTACTGGTTCTGGCCCTGGACCTTGTAGACCTCGACGGCCTCGAACAGGTTCGCCTGCGTGTCGCTCATGATCTGCGTCCAGGACGAGCCGAAGCTGCCGGGGAAGTTGCCGATGGGCATGCTCGCCCGGTAGATCTTCCCGTTGTCACCGGCGAAGAACAGGTACATGTTCGTGTCGTCGCCGATGAGCGTCTGGTCGATGGCGCCGGTGCCGGAGTCGGGAATGCGCCCGGTGAACAGCGTCTGCGGCGACGACCACCCGTTCGCGTTCGTGGGGTCGTTCGAGGTGCGGTAGCTGAAGGTGGTCGGGCCCCACTGGTAGGTGAGCACCCAGATGTTCTTCGGCGCGAAGTAGAACAGCGTCGGGGCGACCGCGCCGGTGCTCATCGCGTTCTGACTGGCCGAGCCCATGTCCGACCAGTTCGTGAAGGTCCCGAAGTTCATCGAGCCCCAGGTCGTCCCCGTGTCGTGCGTCGTCGCGTAGACCAGGTGTTTGCCGTTGTACATGACGTGGGTGAAGTCCTTGAGCGACACCCATCCCTGCCTCGGCTGTGCCAGCGGCCCGGTCGAGGACCAGCGGTAGCTGGACGGCAGCTGGCACGAGCCGCCCGGCGTCGTGGTGGTGGTCGTCGTGGGGCCCGTGCCCCCGCCGACGCGGACGAGCTGCCACTGCTGGTTGGTGCCGCCCCAGTCGCTGTACTGCACGACGTTGGCCCCGTCGGCCGTCGAGCCGCCCTGGACCTCGACGGCCTTGTTGCTGTTGCGGTTGACCAGCCGGACGTGACCCCCGTCGGAGTCGGCCAGGCGGAACTGCTGGTTCGTGCCGTTGCCGTCGGCCCACTGGACGATGTTGCCGCCGTCCGCGGTGGAGAAGTTGTAGACGTCGAGGACCTTGCCCGACAGACGTGACTTCAGGCGGTAGTAGCCGCCGCCGCTGTCGACGAACTGCCACTGCTGCTGGTTTCCGTCGTTGCGGGCCCACTGGGTGATGCGGGCGCCGTCGTTCGTGGCGAGGTTGTAGACGTCCAGAGCCTTGCCGCTGTTGCGGTTCACCAGGACGTACCAAGCGCTGGTGTCGACGGTCGCCGCCGACACGGGCGCCGCGCTGAAGGCCGCGACCAGGCCGCCGAGCAGGGTGGCCACGGCGGCGGTGATGCCGACCGCTCGGCGGCGGCGGGCGCGGGCAGCGGAGGTGGGCGGGTGATGGCCTGTTTCGGCCATGAGCACTCTCCTCATTCGTAGCAGAGACACGGAACCCGGAGACCACTTGCGCCGAGCGGCTGAACGCGCGCTTCGCACTCTGGAGGATGGTCTCGGTCGCGGTCAAGGCGTGTCGAACGCGTTCGAAAGGAAGCCCGCGCGGCGAAACGAATCCACTGAGGACCCGAGAATCCACGCAGGTTCTTTCGGAACAAATACCGACCACCGGCCCTCCCACATCGCCCCTCCGTCAAAGGGCGTTTGTTCACGGATATGACCAGCCCAGCGCCACGGTTGTTCACGAGTGTGACCAGCAGGAATTTTCAGCTGGGCCCGGTAGATCCATTCGACACACGACGACCTGGACCTTCGACGAATTCGACTTCGAGCATCGACTCCGGCGTGAATCATTCCGGCGTTGACCCCACCGGAAGAACGCTCTTAGCATCCGACGGGAACCCCGCCACGCATCCGAAGAAAAACCCTTTCTCCTCAGCGTCGAGAAGTGGAGTCCCCATGGGCATTTCGGAACAGTCCGCGCACCGGGCGCGCCAACGCCGGGTCCGCGCCGGACTGGCGTCGGGTGGCGCGGTCGTCGCACTGGTCACCGCGCTCGCGGCGTGGCCTGGCCTCGCCGCCACCGCGAACGCCGCGGGCACCTACGAGCTGAAGAACACCGGCAGCGGTCTGTGCCTCGACGCGGGGACGAGCCCGTCGAGCGGGACGCAGCTGCGGCAACAGGCGTGCGTCGGCCAGCAGTGGGTGCTGACCGACGTCAGCGGCGGGGTCAGGATCACCGCGGGAGGCCTGTGCGTCGGTGTGCGCGACGCGTCGACCAGCGCGGGCAAGCCGATCCAGCTCGAGACGTGCACCGGCGCGGCGAGCCAGGTCTGGGCGCTGACGCCGAACGGCGACAGCCAGCGCCTGGTCAACGCCAACGGCGGCAAGTGCATGAACATCAAGGACAACGCCACGACGTCAGGTGCGTTGGTGCAGACGAACTCGTGCGACAGCGCTGCCACGAAGCAGTGGGCGCTCGCACCGGCCGGCGGACCGACGAGCACGACGACCACCACCACGACCACGACGACCACCGGCCCGACGACGACCACGACGACGGGGAACCCTCCCGCCAACGCGCTCTACGTGTCGCCGACCGGTCGTGACAGCGCCTCCGGCACGATCTCCGACCCGACCACGCTGACCGCGGCCCTCCCCCGCGTCGCCGCGGGCGGCACGATCTTCCTGCGCGGCGGCACGTACAGCTTCTCCCAGACGGTGACGATCCCGGACACCAACAACGGGACGTCCGGTGCCCGCAAGAAGCTCGCGGCCTACCAGGGCGAGACGCCGGTGCTGAACTTCTCGGCGCAGAGCGAGGACCCGGCCAACCGCGGCCTGGCCGTGAACGGCTCGTACTGGCACGTGCAGGGCGTCGTCGTCGAACGCGCCGGGGACAACGGCATCTTCGTCGGCGGCAGCAACAACGTCTTCGAGCGCACGATCACCCGGTTCAACCGCGACACCGGCCTGCAGCTCTCGCGGAAGCTGTCCAGCACGCCCAAGAACGAGTGGCCGGCGAACAACCTCATCCTCAGCGCGGAGTCGCACGACAACGCCGACTCCGACGGGGAGGACGCCGACGGGTTCGCCGCGAAGCTCACTTCCGGCCCCGGCAACGTGTTCCGCTACTCCGTCGCGCACAACAACATCGACGACGGCTGGGACCTCTACACGAAGTCGGACACCGGCGCGATCGGTGCCGTCACCATCGAGGACTCGCTGGCCTACAAGAACGGCACCCTGAGCAACGGCGGGCAGGCGGGCAACGGCGACCGCAACGGGTTCAAGCTCGGCGGCGAGGACATCGGCGTCAACCACACGATCACCCGCACCATCGCGTACGACAACGGCAAACACGGCTTCACCTACAACCGCAACCCCGGCTCCATGAGCGTGTCGAGCAACCTCAGCATCGACAACGACGAACGCAACTTCTCCTTCGACGCGGGCAGTTCGGTGTTCCGCACCAACACGTCCTGCCGCAGCAGCAGCGGGAGCAACGACAAGGTCGTCGGGAACTCGGACTCCACCAACCAGTTCTGGTCCGGCACCAACGGTTCCCGGTGCTCCGGCTACAGCGGGGCCCTCGGCTGGTCGTTCGCCTCCGACGGCAGGCTCGTCGTCACCCTCGGCGGCAGGACCGTCGCATTCTGACCACCGTCGCCACCCATCCCGGGCCGGGTCAGTGCGTCAGCCGCGCTGGCCCGGCTCGCGGCAACCCCTGCCCGGGAGCAGAAGATGAAGCTCGGTTCTCTCGTCGCCGCGGCGGCCCTGTCCGCCGGTGCCGTGCTCGTGCCACTGCCGGCCACCGCGGCGTCCGCCCTGTACGTGGCGACCACCGGTGACGACGGCAACCCCGGCACGGTGACAGCGCCGCTGAAGACCATCCAGAAGGCGGTGGACCTCGTCTCGGCCGGCGGCACCATCCACGTCCGCGGCGGCACCTACGCCCCGGCGACCACCATCCAGATACTCGAGAACGGCACGCGGAGCGCACCGATCACGTTGCGCGCCCACAACTCCGAACACGTGGTCATCGACGGCGAGAACATGCCGCACACCCCCGGTCCGGTCGGGTCCTTCATCCCCAGGGCCGAGCGCGGCGCGATTCACATCGAGGGCGACTGGTGGCGGCTCGTCGGCCTGGAGATCATCCACGGTCCGTACGGCATCTTCGGCCTGGACGTGAACAACACGGTCTTCGACCGGATCACCACGCGGGACAACTACGACTCCGGCCTGCACATCGTGCTGGCGTCGAGCAACAACCAGATTCTGAACCTCGACAGCCACGGCAACCGCGACCCGCGCAAGAACGGTGAGAGCGCGGACGGCCTGGCGATCAAGGAGGGATCCGGTACAGGCAACGTGGTGCGGGGCGCCCGGTTGTGGAACAACTCCGACGACGGCCTGGACTTCTGGATGTTCTCCTCGCCGGTCCTGGTGGAGAACAGCGTGACGTGGGGCAACGGCTTCAACCGCTGGAACCTCCCCGACTTCACCGGCGACGGCAACGGCTTCAAGCTGGGCGGCAACGGCGTGGCTGCCGGGCACACCGTGCGCAACAGCGCGGCGTGGGACAACGCGGTCGGCGGGTTCGTCGACAACAACAACCCCGGGCAGCACGTGATCGACCGCTGCACGGCGTGGGACAACCCCGGCACGGGCTTCAACCTCAGCCGGTCGTCCAGCACGCTGACGAAGAACCTCTCGGTGGCCAACGGCACCGCCGTCTCACTCGGCTCCGGTTCCACCGGCAGCGGCAACTCGTGGAACGCGGGCGGTTCCTGGCCGCTGCAGAGCACCGATCCGGGCATCGTCACCGGTGCGCGCGGCGCGGACGGGGCGATCCGGTCGTCCGCGTTCCTGCGTCCCGCCAACGGCGCCGATCTGGGTGTGCGCTTCCCGTAGCGGACGTTCGACACCGCCCGTCGAACGCTTCATCGAATGGCGTTCGACAATGGTCAGCGCACGGCCGAGCGGCTTGTTATCGCTAACTTGATCTCTCTCGCAAGAAGCACTATTGCCATGAATATCCACTTGGCCACATAGTGTTAGCGCTAACGTCCCGGAGCCTCCCAACGTTGCTAGGAGCCGGTCCATGCGTTTCTCCCTGCCTCGTGCACTGCTGGCCGGCGCGTTCGCCGTCGGAGCAGCCGTCGCCACCGGTCCCGTCGCGACGGCCGCCGGTCCCGTGCCGCACTACGTGATGACCGCGTTCACGAACAGCAGCGAGTCGAACATGTACGTCTACGACTCGGCGAACGCGACCGGCTTCACCCAGGTCCGGGCCAACGCCTACACGCCCCCGTCGGGCTTGATCCGCGATCCCAGCGTCATCCGGCACACCGACGGCTACTACTACATCGTCCACACGACGAACTGGACGGGCGACACCATCGGCTTCGCCCGCAGCGCGGACTACGTGAACTGGACGTTCCTGCGCACCGTCCGGGTAGGACTGAACGGGTCGACCGGCAGCACGTGGGCACCGGAGTGGTTCAAGGACTCCGACGGCAGCGTGCACGTGGTCTTCTCCGCGTCCACGACGGGAACCGCGGGGCAGTTCCGCCCCTACCGGATCACCGCGACGAACGCGGACCTGTCGGCGTGGAGCAGCCCGGTGGCGCTCGGCATCCCGGCGAACTTCATCGACAGCTTCCTGGTCAAGGTCGGTGGCACCTACCACAACTTCCTCAAGAACGAGACCACGAAGTACATCGAGCACGCGACCGCGACGTCGTTGAACGGGCCGTGGACGTTCGTCGGCACGGGCAACTGGGCGGGCTGGGGTTCCGGGCTCGAAGGGCCCGCGCTCGTGCGCCTGCCCGACGGCCGCTGGCGGATCTACTTCGACCAGTACGGCCAGCGGCGGTACTTCTACGCCGACAGCGCGAACCTCACGAGCTTCGGCGCCAAGGCGGAACTGACCGGGCTGTCGGGCACCGCACGGCACTTCACCGTGCTGCGCGAGGACTCCGGTGACGGCACGGCGGTGGCGACGGGCAGCAGGTCGCTGCGGTCGGTCAACCTCCCCGAGCGGTACGTCCGGCACCGCGACAACCTCGGCTACGTCGAGCCGGTGAGCTCCTCCAGCACGGTCTCCGCGCGCCAGGACGCGACGTTCACCGTCGTGGCCGGGCTGGCGAACGCGAGCTGCTACTCGTTGCGCTCGGTGAACTTCCCGGACCGCTACCTGCGGCACTACGGCTTCCGCGTGCGGCTGGACACCGGCACGGGTGACGCGACCTTCGTCCGCGACGCCACGTTCTGCGGGCGGGCGGGCCTCGCGGGCGGCGGCAGTACGTCGTTCGAGTCGTACTCCCACCCCGGACGGTACCTGCGTCACCAGAACCACGAACTGCGCGTCGACTGGCGCACCTCGGACTCGGCGTTCGCCGGTGACGCGTCCTTCACCGTCACCACGCCACTGGCCTGAAAGGACAGTCGATGAAGACGGTTCTCCTCCGCCTGGCCGCACTCGTGCTCGCCGTCGCGACCTGCGTGGCCGGGACGCCCGTGCCGCGGGCCGGTGCGACGCCCGCGGTGCGGTACACCAACCCGATCGCGGAACGGCGTGCCGACCCGCACATCTTCAAGCACACCGACGGCTTCTACTACTTCACCGCGACCGTGCCGGAGTACGACCGGATCGTCCTGCGCCGCGCGACCACGATCCAGGGGCTGGCCTCAGCGGCGGAGACGGTGATCTGGCGCAAGCACTCCAGCGGGGAGATGGGCGCCCACATCTGGGCACCGGAGATCCACTTCATCAACGGGAAGTGGTACGTCTACTTCGCCGCGGGCCGCACCGACGACATCTGGCGCATCCGGATGTACGTGCTGGAGAGCTCCAGCGCCAACCCCCTCACCGGGTCGTGGACCGAACGCGGCCGCATCAGCACCCCGTGGGACACCTTCTCGCTGGACGCCTCGACGTTCGTGCACAACGGCGTGCGCTACCTGACGTGGGCGCAGCAGGAACCGGGCATCTCCACGAACTCCAACGTCTACCTCGCCCGCATGGGCACGAACCCGTGGACGATCACCGGCGCGGTGACCAGGTTGACGGTGCCGACGCTCGCCTGGGAGACCCGGGGGTTCAAGGTGGCGGAGGGACCGGCCGTGCTGCAGCGCAACGGGAAGGTCTTCCTGACGTACTCGGCCAGCGCCACCGACGCGAACTACTGCCTCGGCCTGCTGACCGCGCCGGCGACCGCGGACCTGCTCGACCCGGCGTCGTGGGCCAAGAGCGCCAACCCCGTCTTCGCCACCAACGCCGCCACCGGCCAGTACGGCCCCGGCCACAACTCGTTCACGGTGTCCGAGGACGGCAGCAGCGACGTCATGGTCTACCACGACCGCAACTACCGCGACATCAGCGGCGACCCGCTCAACGACCCGAACCGCCGCACACGCGTGCAGAAGGTGTACTTCAGGTCCGACGGCACACCGGACTTCGGCATCCCCGTGCCCGACGGCGCCACCCCCGTGCGGCTCAGGTCCTACGCGGCGACCGACCGCTTCGTGCGGCACTGGGAGTACCGCGCGCGGATGGAGGCGAACGTGTCCCCGCTGGCCGACTCGCAGTTCAGGATCGTCACGGGCCTCTCGGGTTCCGGCGCGGTGTCTCTGGAGT
Source organism: Lentzea sp. NPDC055074 (assembly GCF_053608005.1). Lineage (NCBI taxonomy): Bacteria > Bacillati > Actinomycetota > Actinomycetes > Pseudonocardiales > Pseudonocardiaceae > Lentzea > Lentzea sp. NPDC055074. Next base: position 648,847 of record NZ_JBSGUQ010000003.1, on the reverse strand, counting down.
CGACGAACTTCCCCGGCTACTACCTGCGGCATCGCAACAACGAGCTGTGGGTCGAGCGCAACGACGGCAGCGCCCTGTTCCGCGGCGACGCGAGCTTCGCCCAGCGGGCGGGCCTCGCGGCGAGCTCGGCGGTGTCGTTCGAGTCGGTGAACTACCCCGGCCTCCACGTCCGGGTCGCCAACGGGCTCGTGGTCCTGCAGGCCGTGACCGACGCGCAGGGACGGGCGGACGCCACGTTCGTCCTGGAGTGACGAGGGTTCCGCCGCCGCGACGACTCCGTCCAAGAGATCGAGGTGTCTCATGGCCGCTCCGAGGAAGACAGCACTGGCAAGAGCAGCACTGGCCGTGGCGGTGGTCCTCGCGACCGCCGTCACGACGGCACCGCCCGCGTCGGCCCATCCCCTGCCGGGCCGCGTCACCGGTGACGTCAGCGTGCACGACCCGAGCGCGGTCCGGCGTGCCGACGGGAGCTACCTGGTGGCGCACACCGGCACGAACATCGCGCTCAAGACCTCGACCGACCGGATCGCGTTCCGCGACGCGGGGCCGGCGTTCCCCGGCGGCGCGTCGTGGGCCTCCCCGTACACCGGCGGCGGCAGCACTCTCTGGGCGCCGGACCTGTCCTATCGCGACGGACGTCACTGGCTCTACTACTCGGCCTCGACGTTCGGCTCGAACAGGTCGGCGATCTTCCTCGCCACCAGCACCAGCGGGAGCTCCGGGACGTGGACCCACCGCGGGCTGGTCGTCGAGTCGCGGACCTCGGACGACTTCAACGCCATCGACCCCGACCTCGTCGTGGACGACCAGGGCCGCTGGTGGCTGAGCTTCGGCTCGTTCTGGTCCGGCATCAAGATGATCGCGCTCAACCCGGCGACCGGCCTGCGGGCCGACTCGACGCTCCGTTCGATCGCGGGCCGCAACGGCGGTCCGATCGAAGCCCCGAACATCGTCAAGCGCGGTTCCTACTACTACCTCTTCGTCTCGTTCGACTACTGCTGCCGGGGCGCGTCCAGCACGTACCGGGTGATGGCCGGCCGTTCCACCAGCGTCACCGGCCCGTACGTCGCCCGCGACGGCACCGTCCTGACGTCCGGCGGCGGCACGGAGGTGCTGGCCGGTCAGGGCAGCGTCCACGGGCCCGGGCACCAGGACGTCCTCTCCGACGTCGACGGCGACCTCCTCGTCTACCACTACTACACCGACACCGGCGCGTCGCGGCTCGGCATCAACCTGCTGGGCTACGACTCGGCGGGCTGGCCGGTCCTGCGCTAGGGAGAAGACCTTGACCTCGATCACCCGCCGGCGCGGCACCGCCCTGGCCGCCACCGTCGTCCTGCTGAGCGGCATCACCGTTCCCGTGGCGTCCGCCGCCGTCGTGGACACCAGCGCGTCGTACGCGTTGGTCAACCGCAACAGCGGCAAGGCGTTGGACGTCTACGACCTGTCCACCGCCGACGGCGCCCGCATCTCGCAGTACGCCCGCAACGACGGCGCCTGGCAGCAGTGGCAGTTCGTCGACTCCGGCGGCGGCTACTACCGGGTGAAGTCGCGGCACAGCGGCAAGGTCCTGGACTTCGCGTCGACCGCGGACCGGGCCGGGCTCGTGCAGACGACGGACGCGGGCCGCACCGGTCAGCAGTTCCGGCTGGCCGACTCGCCGGACGGGCACGTGCGGCTGGTGAGCCGGGCGAGCGGCAAGGCGGTCGACGTCCTCGACTTCTCCGCGGCCAACGGCGCGCAGGTGATCCAGTGGCCCGACACCGGTGGCGCCAACCAGCAGTGGCAGCTGGTGAGGATCGGCGCCGCCGGCAACTTCACCAACCCGATCAAGCGCAACGGCCCCGACCCGTGGCTGCAGTTCCACAACGGCTACTACTACCTGGCCACCACGACGTGGAACTCCACGATCACCATGCGCCGTTCACGCACCCTGGCGGGCCTGTCGAGCGCTTCGGACACCGTCGTGTTCAGCCTGTCCGGCCGCCCCAACGGGTGCTGCAACATGTGGGCGCCGGAGTTCCACCTTCTCCACGGCCGCTGGTACCTGTACTACGTGGCCGGGCAGAACGTGCAGGACTACAACCCCACCCAGCGCCTGCACGTGCTGGAGAGCTCCGGCTCCGACCCGATGGGCCCGTACACGTTCAAGGCGGACCTCGGGAGCACCTGGGAGCTCGACCCGAGCATCCTGCAGCACAACGGGAAGCTGTACCTGATGGGCAGCGCGATGGACGGCACCCAGAGCCTCACCATCACCCCGCTGTCCAACCCGTACACGATCAGCGGCGCGCGACGCACCATCTCGCAGCCCACCCTGGCCTGGGAACGGCAGACCGCGCCGGTCAACGAGGGCGCGGAGCCGTTGTACCGCAACGGCCGCACCATGATCGTGTACTCGGCCAGCGCCTGCTGGGGTCCCGACTACAAGCTCGGCCTGCTCACCCTCACCGGGTCCGACCCGCTCAACCGCGCGCACTGGACGAAGTCGCCCGACCCGGTGTTCCAGCGCAACGACGAGCACGGGGTCTTCGGGCCCGCGCACAACGGGTTCTTCAAGTCACCCGACGGCACCGAGGACTGGATCGTCTACCACGGCAACACCAGCGCCTCGGGCGGGTGCGGGATGGAGCGGTCCACCCGCGCGCAGAAGTTCACCTGGAACGCCGACGGCACCCCGAACTTCGGCACCCCTGTCCCGCTCGGCGTCCAGCTCCCCGCGCCGTCGGGCGAGTGACGCATCCGAAGGGAAGTCCATGCTCCTCAAGCGCACCCCCGTCGTGATCGCCGCGGCCCTGTCCCTCCTGTCCGCGGCGGGACCCGTCGCGGCGTCACCCCCGGTCACCATCTACGTCGTGGGCGACTCCACAGCCTCCACCTACACCTCGGCGCTGGCTCCCCGCGCCGGGTGGGGCCAGGCGCTCCCGGTGTTCCTCTCCGGCGGCGTGGTCACGGCGAACGAGGCGCTGTCCGGGGCCAGTTCGAAGAGCTTCTCCGACCTGGGCCGCCTCGACCCCGTCCTGTCCCGGATCGAACGGGGCGACCACCTGCTCATCTCCTTCGGGCACAACGACCAGAAGAAGGAGGACCCGGCCCGCTACACCGAGCCGTCGACGACGTACAAGTCCTACCTCTCCCAGTACATCGACCGGAGCCGGGCCAAAGGAGCGAAGCCCGTGCTCGTCACGTCCGTCGAACGGCGCCGCTTCACCGGCGCGGGAACCGCCGCACCCTCCCACGGCGCGTACCCGGCCGCGATGCGCGAGCTCGCCGCGGCCAAGGGCGTGCCGCTCGTCGACCTGACCGCGTCCAGCCTCGAGCTCTGGAACAGCGCGGGCGTCGAGGGGACGAAGAAGTACTTCCTGCACCTGCCGGCCGGCTCCCGCCCCAACTACCCCGACGGGATCGAGGACGACACGCACTTCCAGGCCGCCGGGGCGATCGAGGTGGCCAGGCTCGTCGCGACCGCCCTGCGCGACCAGCGCGTCCTGCCGCCTGGCTCGTTCCGGCGGCTCACCGCCCCGGTGCCGGCGAGCGCGATCGTCTGGCCCCGGGACTGACTCGTCCGCTGTCGAACCCCAGGTGAGACGGCCCGCCGCCGAACACACCGAAGAGGAGATCTCCCATGTTCTCGACAAGGTGGCGCGTCGGCGCGGCCGTGACGGCGGCGACTGTGCTCGGCGGTATGACACCCGCGACCGCGGAGCCGCACGTCCTGGCGTGCGGCGACCGGTCGTTCAACGCCGAGGCGGTGCTGAGCGGCAGCACGTGGACCTCGCGCAACGGCAGCCGGACCGTGTACACGGGCGGCGACATGCGGGCCGCCGTCCAGGCCGCCCTCGACAGCCTCACCGCGGGCCGCACGTCGAAGCAGTGGGTGCTGGTGCGCGGCAGCGGGTCGATCAGCGCGGGCTCGCGGATCTCGTTGCCCAGCTACACCGGAATCGACGTCTGCGGCACGGTCAACGTCACCGGCACGGGCTCCGGCGACCAGGCCCCGATCTACTCCAGGGGCACCCGTGACGTCGAGGTGCGCTACCTCAGCGTCACCGGCCGCCCGTTGTACGGCATCTTCCTGCGCAACGTCGACAACGTCGTGCTGGGGCAGATCGACATGCGGCTGTCCGGCGGCCTGGGCGTGCGCATCGACAACCGCGGCAACACCAGCGTGCGCAGCCGCAACATCCGGATCGACAACGCGTTCGTGTCCGGCGCGAGCAGCCACGCCGTCGAGACGTACGGCGTGGACGGCCTCACGGTCGGCACGGTGACCGCGCGCAACGTCGGCGAGTCCGGGCTGCTGCTCAACGACACGATCAACGCCTCGGTCGGCACGGTCGACGCGGAGAACGCCGGTGCGGGCACCGGGTACGCGGCCTTCCGCACGGCCAACCGCAACGGCCGCATCGGCAGCGGCTATCCCACGAACGTCCGGGTCGGCACGGTGCGGGCCCGGGGCGGTGGCCGCGGCGTGTTCTGCGTGTCGGAGAGCGGTGGGCTGACCATCGACCGGCTCGACCTCGCGAACACCGGCAACAACGCGGTGCTCATCGAGAACTGCACCAACGTGGTCCTCGCGGCGCAGAGCGGCACGGTGACCGGCGGCGGTGAGATCCGGCTGGCGGCGCGCTCGGAGTTCCCCAACAACCGGGACATCACCGTCCAGAACCTGACGATCAACAACTCGGCGGTGCGCGAGAGCCCTTGCGGCACCAACACGACGTTCCGCAACCTCACGTTGAACAACAGCACGTCCACCGTGTGCTCGTGACGCCGATTGCGCGAGGGTGAACGCACCGTTGCCGAGAACGCACTTGTCGTCGCCTCCAACCCTGCCTAGGTTCGAAAGGGAGCTCACGGCGATCGCCATTTCCGACCCTGCCCTCGTCCCGGGCGTGGACGCCTCAGCGGTGAAGGACGGGGGCAGGGTGCGGGAGCTGTTCGTCCATCCGGTCAAAGGTCTCAGCGCTCACCACGCGACCTCGAACCTGGAGCTCCGTTGCACCCAGCACAGGGGCATGACCGTGGTCGGTTCGTTCACCGCGGCCGGTGAGGACGCCTTCGTCCGGATCCGGCTGGAGCCCACACCCCGGTCCGGCCTCCGCTGACCCGGCCGTGAACCCGATCGGGGCGCCGAGCGGAGTACAGGGCGAAGACCCTTCGCCCGAAAGGCCACCATGACAGCGACCGACGCGGAGCTCATCGAGGCGTCGTTGCACGTGCCGGAGAAGTTCGCCCTGATCTTCGACCGGCACGCGCCGCACATCCAGCGCTACCTCGCCCGGCGTCTCGGCCAGCAGGCCGCCGACGACCTGCTCGCCGAGGCGTTCCTCGTGGCGTTCTCGAAACGACAGCGCTACGACCGGTCCCGCGCGGACGCCCGGCCGTGGCTGTACGGCATCGCCACCAACCTGGTCGGCCAGCACCGGCGGGAGGAGGTGCGCCGGCACCGGGTGCCCGCGGCCGTGTCCCACGTGGGCGACCACGCCGACCGGGTGGCGGCCGACGTCACCGCCCAGGCCATGCGGTCGGTGCTGCGCGGCTCGCTGGCCGTGCTGTCCGCCGAGGACAGGGACGTGCTGCTGCTGGTCGCGTGGGAGCAGCTCAGCTATCTCGAGGTCGCCGAGGCGCTGGCGATCCCGGTGGGAACCGTGCGTTCCCGGCTGAACCGCGCCCGCCGCAAGGTCCGGGAGGCGCTGGGAACCGACAACCACACCGAGGTCGAGGAGCTGCTCAACAATGGATGACCTCCAGCTCGTCCGGGAACTGGACGACACCCCGCTCAAGTCCGCCGACCAGCTGGCCGCCGCACGAGCCCGGCTCGTCGCGGGCATGAAGCCGCGCGGGCGCAACCGCACCGGGGTGATCGGCGTCGCCGCGCTCGCCGCCGCGGCGACCGTCACCGCCGTGGTGATGGTCCTGCCCTCCGGCTCGCCGGACGCGCCGAAGAACGACGCAGCGCCCACCGGGTCCACGGCGCCCGCGGTGGACACCGCCGTGCAGCTGCTGAACCACGCCGCCGCGGCAGCCCGTTCGAAGCCCGACGAGGTGCCCCGGCCAGACCAGTTCTACTACGTGCGCAACGGCGCCTGGGAGGGCTGGTTCTCCGTCGACGGCACCCGTGACGGGCGGATCGCCACCGGCATGGGCGACCAGCCGCTCACCACCCCCGGCTGCGTCGGCGGCAGCAGGAGGGTGTTCGACAAGTACGACCAGCCGACCGGCGCCGTCGAGGCCTGCACTCCGGACCGCGCGTACCGCGACGACCTGCCCACCACGGCCGACGACATGCTGCGGCTGTTGAAGGGTGAGGAGGAGAACCGGCCGGTCAACACGTATGGCAAGGACGTGATGAGCCTGGTCCTTCACTCCTACCTGCCGGGACCGCAGCGGGCCGCGCTGTTCGAGGCGGCGAGCAAGGTGCCGGGGCTCACGGTGGTGCGGGGCGTCTCGGCGGGCCGTCCCGGCATCGGGATCAGCTGGCCGGTGCCGGAGGGCTCCGCGGCGTGGGCCCAGCCGGTGGTCCTGGTGTTCGACGAGGTCACCTTCGAGTACCTCGGCACGAAGAACAACCCGCAGGACGCGGCCGGGTTCGTCGACCAGGTCGGGGACCGCGTGTAGGCGCTGTCCTGCGAGTTCGTCAGGTGGGAGACGCGGCTGAGAGTCCCGCAAGCTGTGTCGCCGCGATGACCTCGTACCGGGCGGCGGTGCCGTTTCCGGCGCCCTCGGCCGCCGCTCTCGCCCGACGAGACTTGCAGGACAGCGCCCGGTTCCGGGCAGATCCGGTTCCAGGCAGATCCGGTTCCGCCCGGAACCGGACCCGCCTTTTGTTAGCCTCGACGCCACTCTCCTCGACCTGGCGGGACGGACCGTGTTCGACGCTGACGACCTACCGGCCTTCGAGCTCCCCGTGTTCGACGAGGCGCACCCGGACGACGACGTGGAGCGACCGCCGTTGCGCGGCACCACCTCACCGCCCGCCGGACTGCACGACGTGGACTGGGCGGCTCTCGACGACGCGTACGGCACGGCGGACGAGACGCCGTGGTTCATCGAGGCGCTGACGAGCGACGACGAGGGCGACCGCGGTTTCGGCGTGTACGGCCTCTACGCGGCCACCACGCACCAGGGTTCGGTCTACACCGCGTCCGAGGCCGCGATCCCGTTCCTCGCCGAGCTGGTGCGGCGGGACGACACGACGGCGCTGGTGTTCCTGGCCCGGATCGCCGTCGGCGAGACGCACTTCGTGGCGCGGCCCGACGACGTCGCCAAGGCCACGAGCGAGTACGCGGGGGCGGTCGCGGAGTTCGCCGCGGACGTCGAGGCGATGTGGACCCGCACGGGCGACGACGAGGCGTTGCGGCTGCTGGTGCTGCTGAACCGCGAACCGGAGAAGCTGCCCGCCCTCACACCGGACGCGACGGCCGGACTGTGCCTGGCCCACGGTTTCCTCGCCGCGCGCGACAACGGCGTCACGCCGGGCGGTGCGAGACGTGCCGACGCGAGAGTGGAACACGTTGCCGCGGCACGGGATCTGATGACCGGCAGCCCGTCGCTGCACGTGCGGGGAGCGGCCGCCGCGTGCTTGGTCTACTCAGGATTCGCCGACGACCACTCGCTGGCGTTGCTCCACCACCTCGCGCAGGGCGAGTACCCGGTGCACGACGTGTGGACGGGGGATCTCGCCGACCTGGCCGCCTCGGCGTGGACGTTCGGCACGGACGACGACGGGCTGCTCACGGCGCCCGAGAACAGCCGGCCGCCCCTGCACGGCCGGTTGCTCGAACGGATGGCGCGGCAGTTCCGGCCCAGCGGCGACGTCTACCGCCCGCTGGCGCCGGAGGAGCTGACGGCGGCCCAGCGCACGACCCTCGACACCGCGCTGCGCTCCTCGCCCGAGACGATCACCGGCGCGGACGTCGACTACCTGTGGGCCGACGTCCCGGGAACGGTGGCCGCTGCGCGGCGGTTGCTCGGCACGGCGACCGGCGAACTGAGCCGCCGCACGCTCCTGGGACCGCTGTGGTTCGTGCTGGAGGACGGTCTGCTCGCTCGGCAGGACACGGAGTCCGCGCTCGCCGCTCTGGCCGAAGTGGACGCCTGGGCCGCGCTCGGCGAGGTGTTCGCTCCCCGGCGGCCGGACGGCACGGACGAGTCGATCACCCTGACCGTGCGCCGCTTCCGCGGCGACAACGGTGAGGACGCCGCGACGCTCGCGCTGTGCTCGGTCTTCGCCGACGCGCTCGCCGGCCACCGTCCCCAGGCGGAGGCGTTCCTCGACGAGTGGCTGCCGAAGGTGTCCGAAGTGGACGGATACGACCTGGCGTTCGCTGTTCCCGCCCAGCGCATCGGCACGGCACTGGCGGCACTGGCCCGGTCGGGCGGGCTGCCTGGGCGCTTCCACCCGATGGTCAAGCCGTACCACCGCTTCCCGGAGTACTCCAAGGTTCCCTTGCCGCTGCTGCGCGAGCTGGCGGAGGCCCTGCCGGAGGACGCCCCTCGCGCCGCATGGCTGGACGAGGGCTGACGAGCGTCACGGGCGGTGGCGCATCGCCATCACCGCGATGTCGTCGGTCGCCTGCTGGTCGCCGACCATCGTCGCCATGACGCGGATGCACGCCGACTCGGGACTCGTGGGCGTGACGGCCTGGCGCAACCGTTCCAGCCCCATGTCGAGGTCCTGGTCCCGGCGTTCGACCAGGCCGTCGGTGTAGAAGAGGATCAGCGCACCCGGCGGCACCGCGAAAGTGGTGCTCCGCCGGCCGGTGCCGCGCAGGTCGAAGCCGACCGGCGGGTCGACGGGACCCTCGACGAACCGGGGTTCCTCCCCCACCACCGCGAACACCGGCCGCAGGTGCCCGGCGAGGGCGAGGGTCATGGTGTGCGTCGCCGTGTCGATGACGGCGTAGGCGACCGTCGCCATGATGTCGTGCTCGAAGTGGCTGGCCTTGCGGTCGAGCTTGCCGAGCACCACCGCGGGGTCGGGGTACTCCAGGGCGTACGCGCGCAACGCGCTGCGCAACCGTCCCATGATCACCGCGGCGGTCAGCCCGCTGCCGACGACGTCGCCGATCACCACCCCGACGCGTCCGCCGGGCAGGTCGAACACGTCGTACCAGTCGCCACCGACACCGCTGCCCGCCCCCGCGACGTACCGGGTCGCGAACTCCCAGCCCTCGGTCGTGGGCAGCCGGCCGGGCAGCAGGCTCTCCTGCAACAGCGCCGCCGCGGCCCGTTCGGCACGGGTGCGGTCGACGTAGACCGCGACCGCCAGCCTGTCGGCGACGAGGCGCAGCGCCTCGACCTCCTCGTCGGTGAACAGGCGCGAGGCGGTGCTGCCGACGTGCACGACACCGGTGAGCTCGCCCTCGGCGACCATCGGCACGCCGAGCAGAGCCCGCAGGCCGTGCTTCCACAACAACGGGTTGACCACGGTGGACTCGTCGACGCGTCCGATCTGGACCGGCTCCCGCAGCGCGGCCACCCGGCCCGCGAAGCCCTTGCCCAGCGGCACGCGCGCTCCCTGGAAGACCTCCTCTTCGAGGCCGGAGGTGGCCCTCGCGACGAGGTGGGTGCCGTCGCGGTCCACGAGCAGGACGGTCGCCGTGTCGACCGAGAGCAGGTCCCGCACACCGCCGAGCAGGGCGTCGAGGAGCTTGTCCAGGTCGAACTCCGTCAGCGTGCGGTCCGTGACCAGGTCGAGAGCACGCAGACGGATCGAACTGCCGGTCGCACCCATCCGCACCCCGTCCCGCCCGATCGTGGCCACGACCCTACCGCGTTCCGCCACCCGGACAGTCCACTGTAGACAGATCCGGCGTGAACGGGCCTGTCCGGAGTGCCGGCCGCAGGGGTGGACGAGATCATCGGCGGGCGATCCGCCGTCCCCGGCCGAGTGCCCTGGAAGGGCCCCGGCACACCTTCGGCCTGCTCGAGGTTTCGGACCGCGCGATCCGGGGTATCTTCGCGCGCAGTCATCGACAGGAGGAAATTCGCTTGGCCATCGGCGACGACCCTCCGGATCGAACGTGCGTGCTGGGCCTCGACCGCGACGTGGCGGACATCGCGGCGGTCCGGCACTGGGCACGCTCGTCTCTGCCCGCAGTGGACGAGGACGACCTCGGTGACGTGCTGCTCGTCATCACCGAGCTCGTCTCGAACGTGCACGACCACGCGGCGTTCCCGGCGCAGATCGAGCTGAGCTGGTCGTCTCAGCCCTGCCTGGTGCGGATCGCGGTCCAGGACGCCTCGGCGGCGCAGCCCGAACTGCGGCCGTTCTCGGCCGACGCCGCGCGCGGGCGCGGCCTGATGCTGGTCGACCAGCTGAGCAAGCAGTGGGGAGTGACCGCGCTCGGAACGGGTAAGACCGTGTGGGCCGTGCTGCACTGCGCCGAAGCTCCCTGATCGCGGGGTCGCCGCGCGTTTTGTCGTGGTGTCGCGGGGTACGCCGCCCACGACGAAAGGTGCCCCATTTTGGTAAGCGACGAACACCCACCGGACTCCTCGCGCGTCCTGGAGCTCGACAGTGGTCTCCCCGACATCGCCGAGATTCGCCGATGGGCGCTCTCAACGCTGTCCGCTCTGCACGACGACGACGCCGTCGACGTGATGCTGGTGATCACCGAACTGGTGTCGAACGTCTACGACCACGGCCGCTTCCCGGCACGGCTGCGCCTGCTCGAGTGGGCGCGGCCGCACTTCGTCAAGATCGAGGTCGACGACGCGTCGTCGCAGCGTCCGGTGCTGCGCCCCCGGTCGGCCGGTTCGGCACGGGGTCGCGGCCTCGTCCTCGTCGACGGGCTCGCGCACCGGTGGGGCGTCGTGCGGCGCGCCATCGGGAAGTCCGTGTGGGCACTCGTTCCCTGCCCCGGCGCGCCGACCACCACGTAGTGGACCAGTGTGGGTGTCGTCGGCCGACCGGTCCGCTCAGCCCACCTCCACGACGAGTCCGCGCACGGCGAGCACCGTCGCTTCCGGACTCTCCGGCAGCACGAAGTCGGCGTCGACCGGCCCCTGGCCCCACCGGACAGGCTCCTGTGCGGTCAGCCGCACCTCACCGTCCGGTTGCGTCACCACGGCACCGTCCTGCTCCAGCACGATGGTGCCGCCGTCCTCGGGCCCGCCCGCGTCGGGAAGCTCGGCGGACAACCGGACCCAGGTCAGCGGGTCACCGTCGCATTCGCCGGTGAACTCCAGGAGCATCGTCTTGGAGCGCAGCGTCACCTCGGCGCGCTCGGTGCTACAGCGAGTTTTGGCCATGCGCCTGCCTACCCCCTCTCCGTCCCGCAAAACGTCACGTTTGGCCGAGTTCCCCGCGGCCAACCCTCGGATGACCTGAAGTGGCGAGGGAGGCACGGGGATGAATGCGTTGCGATCGTTGCGTTCCGTCGCCCGTGAACACGCGGTGACGGCGAAGCTCGGGTTCCAGCTGCTCGCCGATCCCGTGTGGCGTGAGGCGGATCCCGACGAGGGCGGCGGGCTGGGAGTGCTGCTCGTGCCGGGCTTCGGCGCGGCCGACGTCTCGCTGGGCTTCGTCAGCACCTGGCTCGGCCAGCGCGGTTTCCGTCCTGCCGGTGCCCGCATCGGGTTCAACCTCGGCTGCACCACCGAGCTGGTCGACCGGATCGAGGTGCGCCTGCGGGAACACGCGGACGCGACCGGCGGCCCTGTCGTGCTGATCGGGCACAGCCGTGGCGGCGGTCTCGCCCGGCTCGCCGCGGTGCGCAGGCCCGACCTCGTCCGCGGACTCGTGATGCTGGGCAGCCCCGTCGTCGACCCGCTCGCCGCCAACCCGCACGTGATGCTCGCGGCCCGCACGCTCGCCCGGCTGGCCGCCGTGGGAGTCCCCGGCCTGATGAACCACGAGTGCTTCATCGGCACCTGCCACGACGACAGCGTCCGCGCGCTGGCCGCACCGCTGCGCACGCCGGCGGTGTCGGTGTTCTCGCGGTCCGACGCCGTCGTCCCGTGGCGGTTGAGCCAGGACCCGTCGGCCGAGTGCGTCGAGGTGAGCAGCACCCACATCGGCATGGGTCTCGCACCGGACGTCTACCGCGTTCTGCGGCACCGTCTCGCGGCCTGGACTCCGACGGCCGCGATGGCGTCACGCGTCGGATGATCCCCCGCGTCACGACGAACCGATCTCCTCACTCATAGGCCGATCGGCCGTCGCCGTGAAACCGTCGGGAGTTCTAGGTTTGCTGGTGTGGCAGGGCAGGGGGAACCTCATTTACGGCGCTTGTTCGCGCCCGGCGTCACCGTGCTGGCGGGTTTCGTCCTGCTCGTCGGCAATCCCTGGCTGAACCCGGAGATCGCCCTCGTGGCGTCCGGCGGCGACCCGGTCTTCCGCGTGGTCAACGTGCTGGTGTCGTACCCGTCCTGGCACGTGGACGTCGAGCGCGCGGGCGCGTTCCTGTTCTGGTTCGAGAACCTGCGCACGGTGTTGTTCGTGCTGCTGGCCGTTCCGGGGCTGTCCAGGGTCTCGCGCTGGGTCGCCGAGACCGCGGGGAGTGCCGGGCTGTTCGTCACCACTGTGGGGATGACGACGCTCAGCGCGGTGAGCGCGGGCCTCTTCTCCGGACTGGTGACGGTCGCGCTGTTCGACGCGCGCACGACTCTCACGTACGTCGGCGACTCCGAGGAGTTCTTCCTGAGCCAGCTCGGCACGTCGGCGATCTTCGGTGTGCTGTTCGGGTCGGTGCTCGGCGCCGTCGTGGCCGCGCAGCGCCGCAGACCGGTGCCCCGCGAGCCTCGCACGAACGCGCCGAAGTCGTTGTGGTGAAGGGGAACCGATGAGCCGCCCGACCGCATTCTCCCCCGACGACACCACCCGCTACCTGTGCGTCGCCGCCAGGACCGACGAGGGCTTCGCCGAACGGATGACCAAGGCACTGGTCACCGACGACCTGCACGCGGTGGCGCCGTCGGTCGGGTTCTCGTTGCGCCCCGTGCTGCTGCACGCGCTGGCCGGGATGCGGCAACGCCGGGTCCGGGACTGGGGTCTGCTCGCGGCGACGGCATTGGCGCTCATCCTCTCTCCACTGTGGACTGTCCTGGCGTTGCTGATCGTCCTCCCCGTCGCCGGCGGCCTCGCCCGCCGTGCCGCGGAGTCCCGCAGGTTGCGCGACGCCGTGCTGGCCCTCGTCACGCTCGCGATCCTGTTGCTGGTGACCGTGTCGATCGTGTCCGCGCTCGGCACCGCCCCGGCGCCGACGCGGACCCGTCCACGCCCGGAGCCCCCGGTCGACGACTGGCTCGTCGGCCTGCCGTGGCTCGCCCTGCTGACCGGCCTCGGCATGTACGCGCTGGTGGTGTGGAGCGAGTGGCAGACCCGCCAGACGCTGCTGAGCGAGCTCACCCGCGCCGCGTTCCGCCCGGAGTCGGCGCCTCCGCTGCCCGCGAGCCAGGCCTGGCTGACGGACCGGCTGGCGGCGATCGACGAGACCGAACGCGGCAACGTGACGGTCTACGACGGTTTCACCCCGTTCATCGGCCACGGCCCGCTCGTGTCGACGTGGTCGTTCGCCCTGCCGTCGCTACGGCCCGACTCCGAGGCCGGCGCCGAGAGCGTCGTTGCGCTCGACGCCGTGGATCTCGTCGCGCACGTGCGGGACCGGCTGGCGGGCATCGGGGTGGAGCCCGACGAACTGCCGGGCCTGTTCCTCACCGAACGCGCCTTCGTCAGCGGCAACGCGCTCACCATGCACCCGGCGCTCCTGCCCGAGCGCGACCAGCCACCGCTGCCGAGCCTGCCGGTCGAGGACCTCTCCCGCCTCGCCGCACGCCCCCACGGTTCGGCGCGGCACTACCTGTGCGCGCAGGTCCCGTCGTGGGGCGGCGAGGTCGTCGCCAGCACGTTCCTGCACTTCTCCACGGACGGCAGGCTGCTGTACCTGCAGTGCGACCGGACGGTGCTCGGCCCGTTGTGGCAGCAGTACCACGACGTGGACCGCATCAGCCCGGTGCTCACCGCGGGCGCGATAGGGCGCATCCTGGCCAGAGCGGCGAGCGGCCTGGCAGGCGGCGTCCCGCGCGCTCCCTTCCGCGTGCTGCGCGACGCGACCTTCCACTGGCGCTGGCAGCGGCACCGCACCGTGGAGCGCGCGATCGCCGAGCAGGACCTCGGCTACAGCTACGGTGCCCGGTTCAGCGTCCGCGAGGAGGCCACGGACACCAACTACCACAACTACTTCCAGAAGACGGACGCCGCGAAACACCTCAAGCTGATCGAACGGCACGTGCTGGCCGCGCTCCTCGACTTCCTCGACGAACGCGGCGTGGACACCACCGAGTTCCGCAACCGCCAGATGACGATCCTCAACCAGGGCGTCATCCAGACCGGCGGCATCAGCCACGTGGGCAACCAGGCGATCGGCAGCGAGGCCACCGCCACGGCGCACTTCCCGACACCCGAACCCGCCGCAGGAAAACCGACGTGACAGAGGGAAACACCATGCCGGACAACCCACCCAACCAAGGCGTCCAGCAGTTCGGCGGGGTGAGCAACGTCGGGAACCAGGCGATCGGCCAGCACGCCCGCGCCATCAGCCACGGCCTCCAGTTCACCGCCGGACCGGCGACCACCGAGCTGATGACGCAGCTGATGACCCAGCTCGAACAACACCGCGCGGAGCTTCCCGACTCGGTCGACGAGGCCGCCGGGGAGCTGCAGGACGAACTGGAGTCGCCCGAACCCGACCGCGGTGTGATCGCGAGGGTCCTCGAGCGGCTCAACGGCATGGTGAAACCGGTGGCGCCCTTGGTCGAGACCGTGGGTGAGCTGACGAAGGCGGTCGACTCGGCGTTCGGCGGCTGACCCGGGGAACCGGGCGAACCCGGCGACGTGGTCCCGCAGCTCCGCCGCCTGCTCCCCCCACGTTGCCGAACACTCAGTCGGGCAGGAGCAAGGCGTCCTTCCTCGCGTCGTGGTGGGCGGCCATCCGGACAGGTGCGTTGACCACACCGAACCCGCTGTAGCCACCGATCCGTTGCACCACCTCGAAGAACACCCTCGCACCCACGAGCTCGGTGTAGAAGTGCAGGTACTCGCCGCGCTCGTCGCGGTCGTACAGCACCGAGTGCTCCCGCAACGCGCCGACACGATCGGCGGCCATGCCCGTCCGTGCCGCGAGGTCGTCGTAGTAGTTGTCCGGGATGTCGAGCAGGCGCGCGCCCGACTCGCGCAGTGCCTGGGCGCACGCGACAGCATCGGCACAGGTGAACGCGATGTGCTGGGGCGATTCGACCGCGGGCGCCCACCCTCCGCGGCGCACCAGCGCGGCGTCCAGGGTGAGCCGCACCCCTCCACCGCTGACACCGCGACCGCGCACCAGGCCGAACGGGGCCGCGAACTCCGCGGTGGCACCGGGTTCGAGACCCAGCACCGAGCGGTAGAACAACGTGGCCTCGTCGAAGTTGTCGAACGGCTGGGTGAGCGCCACGTGGTCGATCCCGGTGATGCCCGCGCCCGCCGCGGACTCCCCCGTCGGCACGAAGTCCCCGGTCCAGTCGTCGTCCGCGCACAGGAAGATCTGGGTGCCGTCGGGCGTGGCGATCGCGGTCAGCGGCGCTTCACCAGGCCCGGCTGTGCGCGACAGAGGTGGTGCCAGCAAGGCCTTCGCGCGCTGGGCCGCCGCTGCCGGGTCCGCTACCGAGAGACCGAGCGCACCGATCGCGCCGGGCTCGCCTTCCGCGTTCACGAGCACGCGCGCGGCGCCCTGCGTCCACAGCTCCACCGGTTTCGACCGGTGCACGCCCGCCCGCGTGAAGCCCAGCGCGGCGAGGTCCGACTCACCCACGACCTCGGCGAAGGCGTACCCGCCGGAGACGGGCGCGGCCGGGACGTCCAGCAGTCCCAGCGAGTCCTTCAGGGCGACCAGGGACCGCATCGCGTCGACCGCGGCCCGGTAGGGATCGGACTGGCGGAAGACGTCGTTGAACACCTCGAGCGAGAGCGGCCCGCGGTAGCCGGTGTCGAGCACGTTGCCGGTGAACGTCTTCAGGTCGAAGTCGCCCTGCCCGGGGAAGAGCCGGTGGTGACGGCTCCACTGCAGGACGTCCATGGGCAACGTCGGCGCGTCGGCCAGCTGCAGGAAGAAGATCTTCTCGCCGGGGATGGCGCGGATCGCCTTGGGATCGTCCCCTTTGGACAGGATGTGGAAGCTGTCGAGGCACACGCCGAGCGCGGGATGGCCGGCACGGCGCACGATCCGCCACGCGTGCTCGTAGCCGTTGACGAACTTCCCCCACGCCAGCGCCTCGTAGGCGATGCGCAAGCCGCGTTCGCCGGCGCGGGTGGCGAGCTGGTGCAGCTGCTCCGCCGCGAGATCGTCGTCGTCGATGGCGTCGGGTGACACCGATGAGCACACCAGCACGGTGTCCACGCCCAGTGCGGCCATCACGTCGAACTTGTGCTCGGCGCGACGCAGGTTGGCCGAGAGCACGTCCGGCGGCACGGCCTCGAAGTCGCGGAAGGGCTGGTAGAGGTCGATGCTCAGCCCGAGATCGGCGCAGCGCCTCCGGATCTCCGCCGGACCGCGGCGGGACGCGAGCAGGTCGTTCTCGAACAGCTCGACGCCGTCGAACCCGGCCTCGGCGGCCGCGGCGAGCTTGTCGTCCAGCGTGCCGGACAGGCACACGGTGGCGACGGCGGTACGCGGGTCAGGACGCATGCGCGGGTTCCCCCTCCAGCTCCTCGAAGTGCGCGAGCATGCGGGCGGCGTCCGGGTCGGCGCCGGTGAACAGCCGCAACGACTCGGCGGCCTGCAGCACGACCATCCCGCCGCCGTGCAGCACGCGGCAGCCGCGTGCACGTGCCGCCGCGAGCAACGCGGTCTCCAGCGGCCGGTAGACGATGTCCGCGACCCAGAGCCCCTCGCGCAGCACCGACTCGTCGATCGGCAGCCCGGGGTGCGCCGCCATGCCGGTGGGCGTCGCGTGGACCAGTCCGTCGGCGGCTCGCACGGCGTCGGGACCACAGGTGACGGCCCGGTCAGCGCCGAACCTGCGCCGCAACGCCACCACCAGCCGTTCAGCACGCTCGGGATCGACGTCATGCACGCCGAGGCGTCCGGTGCCGAGCGACAGCAGGGCGTGCCCCACAGCGACGCCCGCCCCGCCCGCGCCGAGCAGGACGACGTCCTCCAGGCGTGCGCCCGGAAGACCTCTGCTCAGGCTGCGCGCGAAGCCGGTGGCGTCGGTGTTGTGGCCGATCGCCCTGCCGCCCTCGAAGACCACGGTGTTGACCGCGCCGAGCGCCTCGGCCTCCGGGACGAGCTCGTCCAGGTGCGGGAGGACCGCCTGCTTGCCCGGATGGGTGATGTTGAGCCCGTGGAACCCCTCCGCGCGGGCCGCGGCGAGCACCTCGGCCACCGGCTGCCCCAGTTCGTCGAGGTCCAGCAGGCGGTAGGTGTAGCGCAGGCCGAGCTCGCGGGCCTCGCGTTCGTGCAGCGCCGGGCTGAGGGACGGGCCGATTCCGGAGCCGACGAGCCCGATCAGGTAGTGGGTCACCCGGCCTCCCAGTAATGTACGAACTAGTGAGTTCACTGTAGCGGGCCGACCTGCGGACCGGAAGACCTCTAGAGTTGGCTGGTCATCCGCAGATCGAAGGGGGCCCGGTGGCCGCACCGTCGTCATCCGATGCCGAGCGCCAGCGGGACAAGGACCGCACCCGCGCCGACATCCTGGACGTTGCCACCCGGGAGTTCGCCGACAAGGGCTACACAGGCGCGCGCGTCGACGAGATCGCCGAACGCACCAGCACCACGAAGCGGATGATCTACTACTACTTCGGCGGCAAGGAACAGCTCTACATCGCCGTCCTCGAACGCGCCTACTCGGCGATCCGGGCACTGGAGGCCGAGCTCGACGTCGAGCACCTCGCCCCGGAGGACGCCATCCGCCGGCTCGCGGAGCTGACCTTCGACCACCACGAGGCGCACCCCGACTTCATCCGGCTCGTCAGCATCGAGAACATCCACCGCGCCGAGCACATCGCGCGCTCGGAGGTGCTCGCGGGCCTCGCGAACCCGGCGCTCGACGGCCTGACGCAGATCCTCGAACGCGGCCGCGCCGAAGGCCGGTTCCGCGACGACGTCGACCCGCTCGACGTGCACATGGTGATCAGCTCGTTCTGCGTCTTCCGGCTCGCGAACCGGCACACGTTCGCCGCGATCTTCGGGCGGGACATGCTCGACCCGGCCCGGCGCGAGCACCACCGACGCATGCTCGGTGACATGCTGGTCGACTACCTGACCAGCTGAAATCTGACCCTTGACACACGGGGGTGACATATCCGACCTTGTATTAACTAACTAGGTCGTACATGGGAGTACGCCGTGACCACATCGATGGCCCGCAAGACTGCGCTGGCAGCCTGGATCGGCAGCGCCCTCGAGTACTACGACTTCTTCATCTACGGCACAGCCGCCGCGCTGGTGTTCAACAAGGTCTTCTTCCCCGCCACCTCGCCGGCCACGGGCACCCTGCTCGCGCTCGCCACGTTCGGCGTCGGCTACCTCGCGAGGCCCCTCGGCGCGTTCGTCCTCGGACACGTCGGCGACCGCTTCGGCCGCAAGAAGGTCCTCGTCTTCACGCTGCTGCTCATGGGCGTGGCGACGTTCGCCGTCGGCTGCCTGCCGACCTACGCCACCGCCGGGGTGCTGGCACCGATCCTGCTCGTCGTCCTGCGTCTGCTGCAGGGACTCTCGGCGTCGGGTGAACAGGCCGGCGCGAACTCGATGTCGCTGGAGCACGCGCCGGAGCACCGCCGGGCGTACTTCACCAGCTTCACGCTGAGCGGCACGCAGGCGGGCCAGATCCTCGCCACGGCGATCTTCCTGCCCGTGGCCGCGCTCCCCGAGCAGGACCTCCTGACGTGGGGCTGGCGCATCCCGTTCTGGTGCAGCGCGGTCGTCGTGGTCGTCGGGCTCGTCATCCGCAGCAAGATCGACGAGACCGCGGAGTTCAAGCGCACCAAGGTGGCGAAGCTGCCCGTCGCCACGTTGTTCCGCACGCACTGGGCCGACGTGCTGCGCGTCGTCGTCGCGGCCACCATCGCCTCGGTCAGCACGATCTTCACCGTCTACGCGCTGAGCTACGCGGTGAACACGATCGGACTGTCGCGCACGCCCATGCTGTGGGTCGGTGTGCTCGCCAACGTCGTCGCGCTGGCCGCGATCCCGTTGCTGGCGAGCCTGTCCGACCGGATCGGCCGCAAACCCGTCTTCCTCGCGGGCTGCGGTGCGTGCGCGATCCTGATCTTCCCCTACCTGTGGTCGATCTCCATCGGTTCCTACGGGCTGGTGTTCGCGCTCGGCATCGTCCTGTTCGGAGTGGCGTACTCCGCGATCAACGGCATCTGGCCCTCGCTGTACGGCGAGATGTTCAGCACCGAGGTCAGGTTGTCCGGCATGGCGATCGGCACGCAGATCGGGTTCGCCATCGCGGGTCTCGCCCCCAGCGTGGTGGCGGCGATCGGCTCCGGTCGTGACGACTGGATCGGCGTCGCCGTCTTCACCGCGGCGGTGTGCGCGGTGAGTGCCGTGGCGATCGCGACGGGCCGTGAGACGTTCAGGCGCCCCACGGCGGAACTCGGGCGCACGGCACAGGATTCACCCGTTCCCGCAACGGCCTGAGGTGTGGCCGTGCGCACCGCGTGGTGCGCACGGCTCACTTCGCCAGCACGGTGAGCAACCTGGCCACCTCGTCGCGGACCGCGTCCCGTCCCGGAGCCAGGTAGCGGCGCGGGTCGGTGAGCTGCTCGCGTTCCCCGAGCACCGCGCGGACCGCCTCCGTCAGCACCTGGTTCAGCCGGGTCCCGATGTTGACCTTGACGATGCCGGCCGCGACCGCACCCCGCAGTCCGTCGTCGTTCACCCCGGACGAGCCGTGCAGCACCAACGGCACGGGGACGGCACTCGCCAGAGCGGCGATCAGGTCCTCGTCCAGCACCGCGCTCCGGTCCGTCATGGCGTGGGACGAGCCGACGGCCACCGCGAGCGAGTCGACGCCGGTCGCCGCGACGAACTCCGCCGCCTCACCGGGATCGGTGCGCACGCCGGGCGCGTGGGCACCGTCCTTGCCGCCGACCTCACCGAGCTCGGCCTCCACGAGGCATCCGTTGGCATGGCAGCGTTCCACGACCGCGCGAGTCCTAGCCACGTTGTCGGCGTAGCCGAGCTTGGAAGCGTCGAACATGACCGACGTGATGCCCAGGTCGAGTCCCTCGTGGACGAGGTCCTCGTCCTCGACGTGGTCGAGGTGCACGAGCACGGGCACCGTCGCGTCCGCGGCGAGCTGGAGGCACGCGCGGGCGAACGGCGCGAGCGTTCCGTGGTAGCGCACGGCGTTCTGCGAGATCTGCAGGATCACCGGGAGGCCGCTGCGCTCGGCACCGGCGACGATCGCCTCCGCGTGCTCGATCATGATCGCGTTGAACGCGCCCACCGCGCGGTGCTCGGTCCGCAGACCGCCGAGCAACGTCGTCCATTCCGCGGTCATCGCGTCTCCTCCACGGTCGTCAGGGGAATCCAGCGGGCTCGTGCCGCGCGGTCGATCTCGCCGGCCACCGGGCACAGCACGGCCGCCGCGGAGGTCGCCACCACGTCGGCCAGGGCGGCGGGCCAGTCGACCTCCAGTCCCGCGCGGGCCAGGTGCAGCGCGAGCGCGGCCGCGGCCGCGTCCCCCGCGCCGGTCGGGTTGCCGGAGACGACCTCGGCCGGGCGGGCGTGCCACGTGCCCCCGGCGGTCACCGCGGTCGCGCCGTCCGGACCGGCGGTGGCGATCACCGCCGCCGCTCCTGCGGCCACCAGGTCCGCGGGGCTCGTGGCCAGCTCCGCCAGCTCGTCCTCGTTCGGCATCAGCACCGCGCCGCTGGACGCCGCCGCGCGCAGTGCCGCGCCGGACACGTCCGCGATGACCGGCACACCGAACCCGGCGCACAACCGCGCGAGCCTGGCGGGCACTTCCGGGCTCATGTCCGCCGGCACGCTGCCGGAGATCACCACCGCACCGGCACCCGCGTCGAGTTCGTCCCGCAGTGCGACGAGGATCTCCGTCTCGGCTTCCACACGAGCCGCAAAGCCGTTCTCCTGCAACATCGTCGTGCTGCCGTCGTCGGCCACGACCGCGATGGTCCGGCGCACCGACGCGAGCGCGGGGACGAGCCGATGAGCGATTCCCAGCTCCTGCAGGCCTTGGCGGAACTCGTCCGGTTCCGCGGTCGTGGTCAGCGCCAGCACGAGGCTGTCCTCGCCGAGGGCGGTGACCACGGCGGCGACGTTCACGCCCTTCCCGCCCGCCCGCGACCGCACCTCCGGCACGCGGACGGTCTCCCCCACGCGCAGGGCTTTCACGCGGTAGGTCACGTCGATCGCGGGGTTGAGCGTGACGGTGACGATCCGGGCCGTCACGTCGGAGTCCCGGCGGCGGGGACCGCCTCGCTGCTCTTCTCCGCGCGGTAGACCATCAACGTGGAGCCGGCGAGGGCCAGCACGATGCCCGCCACCTGGAAGACGCTGGGCTGGGCACCGAACACCAGCAGCGACAGCACGATCGTCAGCACGGGGGCCAGCGCGTTCGTGACCGGCGCGACGATCGAGGCCTTGCCGCGGCTCATGGCCATGACGAGGAACAGGGCGCCGACGGCGTTGAGCAGCTGGGTGCCCGCGGTGAGCGCCGGTGCCTGCCACGGGAAGTCCAGCGGCAGCCCGCCCATCATCAGCAACGCCACCGGGATCAGCGCCAGGCCGCTGATGGTCATCCAGCCGAACGTGGTCGGGTCGTCGACCCCGGCGACCGCCGCCTTGCGCATGAAGAACGCCTGCACACCCCACGCCACGCAGACGAGGACCGCGAGCAGCAGGTAGAGCCAGCCGCTGTCCGTCGAGTCCCCGGTGGACACCGAGAACAGCACCACGGCGACGAGTGCGAGCACCACGCCCGTCCACGACAGGGCTCCGAGCCGTTCGCGCAGCAGGCCGAACGCCATCAGCACGGTGATCGCGGGCGACAGCGCGACGATCGGGAAGATCACGTACGCGGGGCCGATCGTGAGGGCCTTGAACAGCAGCAGCTGTCCGCCCGCACCCGTGAGCCCGATCAGCAGCCCGTATCCGGCGGCCGTGCGGCTCCGGTCGAACTTCTTGCCGCGCAACGAGACCCACGCGGGGATGAGCATGGTCAGCGACCACACGACGTACACCATCGGGTCGGGGTACGCGTAGAGCTTCGTGGGCAGCGCGGAGAAGGCTCCCCAGACGCCCCAGAACAACACCAGCAGGCCCGCGTACGGAACCCAGCTGTTCGCGCGGAAGAACGAGGTGGACACGCCTGATGTGGCCATTTTCGGCTCCTCAGAGGGAGAGCGTCGCGGGTGAGATGTGCTCTGCCCGCAACGGGTGTCCGTGCAGGCGTGCCGCGTGGAGTGCGGCGCCGATGTGCGGTTCCAGCAGGGGTTCGCGCAGGTCGAAGTCGTCGCCGAGCGACGCGCGGAACGACGCCAGCACGTGTGCCGAGCCGAACATGCCGCCGGAGTACGAGACCGGGACCTGGTGAGAGGCGGGGAACTCGAGCGCCCCGCGTCCGATGTTCACGAGCAGCGCCAGTTCCTGACCTGCCCGGTGCAGGACGTCGGCGGCGACCGCGTCCCCGGCGTCGGCCGCCGCGACCACGACCTTGCTCAGGTTCGCGATCCGGCTGCGGTCGCCGTGCCACTGGTTCACCACGACGTCGATGGCGTCGAAGTCCGCGGCCAGACCGAGAGCCGTGCGCATCTCGCCGGCGAGCGGCCCGGCCGGCAGCCGTCCGTCGACCATGCGGCTGAACGCGTTGAGGCCGTGGATCGCGACCCAGTAACCGGATCCCTCGTCGCCGAACAGCTCGCTCCAGCCGCCGCCGCGCCACTGCCTGCCGTCGTGCTCCCCGTAGGCGATGGAGCCGGTGCCCGCGACGACGTTGATGCCGTCGATCGCGCCGAGCGAACCGGCCCAGCCGCAGATCATGTCGTTGCCGCAGCGGTAGTGGCCGCCACCGAGGATCTTCGCGGGCAGCGCGTCGAGGAGCGGCACGTCGCCGCTGATCTCGCCGTACGCGGGCAGTCCGAAGAACGCGTAGGTGATGTCCGCGACCGCGATGCCCGCGATGGCGCAGACCTCGTCGATCCCCTGGCGCAGCAGGGGTTCGACGATCCGAATGCCGTCGCTGAGGTAGTACGCGCTCGCGGTGCGGGCCTCCGCGACCACGTGGCCGTCGAGGTCCACCAGGCAGAACGCCGTCTTGGTGCCTCCGCCGTCGACTCCGAGGAACATCTCAGCTCACTCCCTCTGGGAACTCGTGGATGACCACGCCCTGCACCACGCGGTTGACCTCGCCGCCCGGGAACGGGTTGTCCGGCGTGAGGTCCAGCGCGAGCGAGCACGCGAGCGCCGTGGCCTGGGCCGTGATCACCGCGACCAGCGCCCACACCGACGGCGAGGAGATCCCTCCGCCGACCGGCCACACCTGCGCTCCACCGCACTCGGCGGAGTCGGCCTCCCCCACCACGACCACGCGGTCGGCGCCGAGCGACCGCACGAGCTCCCGGGCGATGTCGACGTCGTAGGACCGCGAGTACGGGTCCGGGGAGAGGAAGACGAACGCGATCGTGCGGTCGTCGAGCACGGACTTCGGGCCGTGCCGGAAGCCCAGCGACGACTCGGCGATCCCGACGACCTCACCGCGGGTGAGTTCCAAGCACTTGAGCGCGGCCTCCCGCGCCAGCCCCCGCAACGGTCCCGAACCCAGGTACACGAGGCGTGCGGGCTTGGCCCCGGCGACCGCCGACGCCCGTTCCGCGGCCTCGCCGAGCACCGCGGTTCCGGCCTGCGCCAGCGCGTCGACGTCGACCTCGACCCCGAAGGCCAGCAACGCGGCCAGCGCCATCCCGGTGAACGACGACGTCATCGCGAAGCCGCGGTCGTTCGTCTCGTCTGGGAGCGCGACGACGACAGCGTTGTCGGCACCCGCCCACCTGCGCCCGAGCTGCCCACGCGGATCGCACGTGATCACCAGGTGCCGCAGGCCGGGGGTGAGCCGGTGCAGGAGTTCCGCCGCCGCAAGGGACTCCGGGCTGTTGCCGCTCCTCGCGAACGACACCAGCAGCACCGGCCGCCCGTCCACGGCGGCGCCGCGCGGGTCGGCGACGATCTCCGTGGTCGCGATCGCCTCGACCGGCCTGTCCAGGTGTCGTGCCAGGGCGGGTGCGACGACCTCACCGATGAACGCCGACGTGCCCGCGCCGGTCAGCACGACTCGTGTCGTGGCATCGGCCAGGGCCCCGCCGAGCACCGTGGCGACCTGCGCGCGGACCTGGTCCACCGCGTCCGCCACCCGCGGCCAGGTGGCCGGCTGCTGCCCGATCTCGGTCGCGGTCGCACTGCCGCCGAGCCCACGTTCACCCATGGTGCCGCCTTCCGATTCCCGGGACACTTCCCCGAAGCATTCGGTCGATTTCCACCGAATGCGGTTGAGCGGTGCATTCGTACGTCCGGCGCTGCGCGAGCAGCAAGGTTCCGCGCCCAAGTGAGCATTTCGAATGAGCGTTTTGCCGCGTCCGCGCTGATCAGGAGTCCGCCGGGCCGCGCAGCGCGTGCACGATCGCTCACGGCGAAGAGTTGTCGTAGGCTCCGCGACATGGCCGAGCGGAAAAGGCGGACCACGCGCGCCGAACGGATGTCCGAAATACTTCAGGTGCTCAGAGAAAGCGGTTCGCTCCAGGTCGCCGACCTCTGCGCGCGGCTGAGCGTGTCCCCCGCGACGCTGCGGCGCGACCTGGCGCAGCTCGAAGAACAACGGCTGCTGACGAGGACGCACGGCGGGGCCAGACCGCAGGGCGGCGTGAACGAGGTGCCGGTGCGGTACCGGGGTGGCCGCTCCCGGGACGCGAAGCGGGCGATCGTGCGTCAGGCCGTGCGCACGCTGCCGTCGGGGTCGCACGTCATCGCGCTGACCGGTGGGTCCACCACGACGGAGCTGGCGAAGCAGCTGCCGAGCCGTGCCGACCTGACCGTGGTCACGAACGCGTTGAACATCGCGATGGAGATGGCCCTGCACCCCCGGCACAAGCTCGTCGTCGTCGGCGGTGTCGCCCGGCCGCGTTCCTACGAGCTCGTCGGCCCGTGGGCGGAACACGTGCTGGCGTCGATCAGCATCGGCACGGCGTTCATCGGCGTGGACGGCATCGACGCGGTCGCGGGAATCACCACGCACGACGAGAACGAGGCGCGCACCAACCACGCGATGCTCAGCCGTGCGGCGCGGGTCGTCGTGATGGCGGACGGCAGCAAGCTCGGCAAGGCCACGCTGGCGCGCATCGCGGACATCCACGACGTCCACGAGGTCGTCACGGACATGTCGGCCGATCCCGCGGCGGTGGCGGCGATCCGGGCGGCCGGGGTGCGCGTCACGGTCGTCGAGGTCGCGTCACCGAAGAACAGCTGAGACGTCGCGGGGGCGCCGGGAGATCCCGGCGCCCCCGCAGGACCTCGTCACTTCCTGAGCGGCACGCGGGTGAAGTCGACGGGCACGTCGAGGGCCACGTTGATGTAGTTGGTGAACACGTTGAGAGCCACGTGCGCCACCGTCTCGACGATCTCCTCCTGGCTCAGCCCGGCGTCCCGCGCGGCCTGCACGTCGGCGTCGGCGATCTGGCCGCGCTGCTGGACCAGCGCTGTGGCGAGGGTCAGCACGGCCGCGGTGCGCGGGTCGTCGGACCTGCCGCCCTGGGCGTTCGCCATCTCCTCGGCGCTGGCGCCGGCCTTCTTGCCGAGCATGGTGTGCGCGGAAAGGCAGTAGTCGCAGCGGTTCTGGTCGGCGACGGCCACCGCGACCATCTCGCCGATCTTGGCGCCGAGCGTGCCACCGCCAAGGGCGCCGAACTGCGCCCACATGCTCTTCAGGGCGGCGGGCGAGTGCGCGACGGCCTTGAACATGTTGGGCACCACGCCGAAGGCGCCCTTGATCTGCGCCAGCGTCTCGGCGCGCTCGTCGGTGATCTGGTCGGGGTTGGTGAGCTCGATGCGGGACATGGTCTTTCTCCTTCTGGTGGTGGGTATCAGGTGCAGGTGCCGTCGATGGCGCAGACGGCGGGCGGGACCGCGCCGTCGAGCAGCCGCGTGACGGCGGAGGCCAGCGACATGTCGTCGACCGGGCCGAGTTTCTGGCCGCGCAGCATGCCGTCGCGGTCGATGAGGACCGTGGTGGGCGTGCCCTGCATGCGGTAGCGGCTGAACGTGACCGGTGCGGGGTGCGCGCTGCGCAGCGCGTCGACGCCGACCGGGAAGGGAATGCGGTACTCGTGCAGGAACGCCTCGAGGCTCGTCGGCGTCATCGCCTGGTGGTGTTCGAAGACGGTGTGCAGGCCGACGACGGCGAGGTCGTCACCGAAGGCCCTCGACAACCGGACTGCCTGCGGGAGGGCGTGGCTCACGCAGCTGGGGCACAGCATCTGGAACGCCTCGAGCACCACCACCCGGCCGTGCAGCTGGGCCAGGTTCAGCGGGTCGCTGTTGAACCACTCGGTCGTCTCCCAGGGCATCGCGGGCGCCAGGAGTCCGTTCGACGGGGACATGAGCAGGCTCACGGCGTCACCACGCCTTGCCCGCGTACGGCTGCGACCACAGCGCGACCTGGAGGGTGACGGCCTTGAACCAGGCCTGGTGCATCGCGTCGACCTGCTCGGCGTCGTGCCCGCCGGCGGCGAGGAACGGCCGGATCGTCGCGGTGATCGGGTAGATGAACGCGATGATGTGGCGCAACGGGATGTGCGGCACGGAGTCGGCGTGGTCGGTCTGGTTCTTCTTCGGCTCGGTGTGCCGCAGCGCGATCTCGTGCTGGTAGGCGAGCCAGCGCTCGTCGTACGGGCGCTGACAGGTGTCCATGATCCAGCGGCCGAACCGGGCCCGCACCCGTGCCAGGTAGTCGCCGATCGGTTCGCCCTGCGGGGTGGAGAAGTAGGCCACCAGGTGCGGATGTGCCCCGACGAAGCCGTACCAGACGTCCAGGACCTGCTCGATCTGTCCACTGAGGACGTCACCGGCGAGGCGCAGCGCCTCCTGGTCGGCGGGTCCGAAGAGGACGCTCGCGAGCAGTCCTTCCAGGTCGGCCGCCGTGACCGGGGACGGCGGGAGACCCGGGTCGTCGTGGGTGTAACCGGGTACGGGTTCGGCGAACGTCATGTCGCTTCCTTCACGGAGTCGAAGAAGCCTGTCGGAGCGGGCGAGTGCCACTCTGCCACAAAGTAAGTAGGACTCCTACCTACTTTGTTCCCCAGGTGATCCAGGTCTCAGCGCGAGCGGCACGTACCATCGACGCGGAAAGCACTACTGGCGAGGCGGAACGCATGACTGACACCGACGGCACGGCCGGGCTCGACCGGCGGCTGGCCGACGCGCTGGAGCGGCTCGGGCACGGCATGCGGTCACTCGCGCAGCGCACGGCACGAGAGCACGGGCTGTCGCCGTTGCAGCAGCAGGCGGTACTGGCGCTCGCGCGACACCCACACAACCGTCACGAGGTGGCGGCCCTCGCCGCGGAGTTCGACGTCACCACGCCGACGATGTCCGACGCGGTGACCGCGTTGGAGCGCAAGGGGATCGTGACGCGCTCACCGGGCACGGACGGCCGCAGGCGCTCGCTGACGCTGACCGGCACCGGCGAGGAGGTCGCACGTGGACTGTCCTCCTGGGACGATCCACTGACGTCCGCCCTCGCGGGGATCTCCGAGCAGGACAGGGCGACCACCCTGCACACGCTGCTGCGGGTGATCGGGGACCTGCAGCGCGGCGGCGTCGTGAGCGTGACGCACATGTGCACGACGTGCCGCTTCTTCGGCCGCGACGAGCACCCCGACCCGGCCGTGCCCCATCACTGCCACCTGCTGCGCACGCCGCTGCCGCTGACGGACCTGCGCACGGACTGCCCGGAGCACGAGCCGGTCGAGACGCCCACGACCAAGCGAAAGCAGCGCGCCACTCCCCGGTGACGCGCGGATCAGCCGTGCAGACGCGCGGCCTGGTCTTCGAGCAGTCCGTCGAAACGCTTGTGCACCAGCCTCATCCACGACTCGGGCAGCACACCGTCGTGCCGCAGCAGTCGCCGGGCGGCGGCCACGTCGCCGCGGTCCACGTTGATCACGCGATGCACCTCGCCCGCGGTGATCCCGTGCGACGGCTCGTCGTTCAGGACCAGTGCGTCACCGGCACCGACGTGCCCTTCTCTCAGCACCCGGCAGTAGAAACCGGTGCGGCCCGTGCGCTGGGTCCGCACCGCCATGTCCCCCACGCCGTGCCGTGCGGCGAGCTTGAAGCAGGGCCGCCGGGGCTGACTGACCTGCAGCAGCGCCGAACCCACGGCGTACACGGATCCGATCACGACGTCGGCCTCCAGCAGCCCGGACGTGGTGAGGTTCTCCCCGAACGCGGGCACGGCGAGCGTTCCGACCTCCTGCGCCCACGCCGCGTAGTGCTCGCCCGGGTAGAGCAGGACCGCCTTGTCCGGCCCGCCGTGGTTGACCCGGTCCCCCTGCTCGTCCCCGGCCAGCCCGAGGAACCCGACGCCGACCCGGCCGGTCACGGGCGTCTTCGCGATCGCGGTGCTCACGGCACGTCCTCGCCAGGGCAGCCGCCGCACCGAACCGGTGGACACGACGACCACGCGCGCGTCGCTCATCACGCCCTCCCCGCCACGGTGGCGGCGAACTCGGCCCAGCGCGCGAGCACCTTCTCCCCCACCGCGGACACCGCGTCGACCTCCGCGAGGGAGATCTTCCGTCCCGCCGGCAGGTAGGGCGTGATCTCCCACAGCTCCGCGGACCCGATCTCGACGTGGAACTGCAACCCGTAGGCCGTGCCGACCCGGAACGCCTGGTGCGCGTACAGGTCCGACCGCGCGAGCAGCTCCGCACCCTCGGGCAGGTCGAACGTGTCCCCGTGCCAGTGCACGACCGGCAGCCGGGGCCCGGACGGGGACAGCACCGGGTCGTCGGCGGAGGTCAGCTCGACCTCTCCGGCCCCGATCTCCTCCACCGGGCCGCGATGGACGGACGCGCCCAGTGCCGCGGCGAGCAGCTGCGCGCCGAGGCAGACGCCGAGGACCGGTTTGCCGAGCCGGACGCACTCCGCGATCAGCGCCCGTTCCCCTGCCAGGTGCGGGTGCTCCAGGTCGTCGAACGCCCCCATCGGCCCGCCCATCACGACGAGCACGTCGAGCTGCGCCGCGGCGGGCAGCGCGTCCCCGAGGTCGGCGCGGACCACGGAGACCTTGCTCCCCACGGCGAACAACGCCGGTGCGATGAGACCCGGCCCTTCGAACGGAACGTGCTGGATGACCACCGACCGCACGGAAGACCTCGTTTCTTGAACCAGTCCGGACTACTTGCCCCGAGCGCGCCCAGCATGCCACAGTCTAGCTAGGAGTCCTAACTATCTGTGTCGCTCGCCGAGGAGACCGACTTGCCCGCAGACGACCCGGTCGCCGCCCTGCGCAGCGTCTCGCTGAGAGTCACCAGACAACGGATCGCCGTGCTGACGGCGTTGCGGCAGCACCCGCACGCCGACGTCGAGCACCTGGGCCGGATCGTCCGCGAGGACCTCGGATCCGTGTCCACGCAGGCGCTCTACGACGTGCTGGCGGCGCTGGCGGACGCACGGCTGGTGCGGCGGCTCGAGACCGGCCAGCGGGCACGGTTCGAGCTGCGCGACCACGCCCACGACCACCTCGTGTGCCGTGGCTGCGGCGCGGTGGCCGACGTCGAGCGCGCCGACCCGGCACCCCTGAAGTCCCCGCGGACGCACGGTTTCCGCGTCGAAGAGTCCGAGGTCGTGCACTGGGGGCTGTGCCCCGCCTGCCGGCCCGGCGAACACTGAACGGAGAAGCACACCAGATGGCGTTCGAAGACAACACCGACCCGCTGACCACGGCCGCCGGCGCCCCGGTCGCCGACAACCAGGACAGCCTCACCGCGGGCAGGCGCGGCCCCGTGCTGCTGCAGGACCTGTGGCTGCTGGAGAAGCTCGCCCACTTCGACCGCGAGGTCATCCCGGAGCGGCGGATGCACGCGAAGGGCTCGGGCGCGTTCGGCCGGTTCACCGTCACCGGCGACCTCACCGCCTACACGAGTGCGGCGCTGTTCAGCGAGGCCGGCAACGAGTGCGAGATGTTCGTGCGGTTCTCGACCGTGGCCGGCGAGCGCGGCGCCGCGGACGCCGAACGGGACATCCGCGGCTTCGCGACCCGCTTCTACACCAGCGAGGGCAACTGGGACGTGGTCGGCAACAACACGCCGGTCTTCTTCTTCCGCGACCCGCTGAAGTTCCCCGACCTCGCCCGCGCCGTGAAGCGCGACCCGCGGACGAACCTGCGCGACCCCGAGAACAACTGGGGCTTCTGGACGAACCTGCCCGAGGCGCTGCACCAGGTGACGATCGTGATGAGCGACCGCGGCATCCCCCGCTCGTACCGGCACATGCACGGGTTCGGGTCGCACACCTACAGCATGATCAACGCCGACGGCGTCCGGCACTGGGTGAAGTTCCACTTCCGCACCCAGCAGGGCGTCGAGACCCTGACCGACGAGCAGGCCGGTCAGCTGATCGGCCGCGACCGAGAGTCGCACCAGCGCGACCTCTACGACGCCATCGAGCGCGGGGACTTCCCCACCTGGAAGCTCTACGTGCAGGTCATGCCCGAGGCCGACGCCGACGGGTACCGCTTCCACCCGTTCGACCTCACGAAGGTGTGGAGCAAGAAGGACTACCCGTTGGTCGAGGCGGGCGAGATGCGCCTGGACCGCAACCCGGGCAACTACTTCGCCGACGTCGAGCAGGCCGCCTTCACGCCGGCCAACGTCGTCCCCGGCATCTCGCTGAGCCCGGACCGGATGCTGCAGGGCAGGCTGTTCTCCTACGGCGACGCCGCGCGCTACCGGCTCGGCGTCAACCACCACCAGATCCCGGTCAACCACCCCCACGGCGCGCGGCTGGTGAACACCTACCACCGCGACGGCGCGATGAGGGTCGACGGCAACCAGGGCGGCGTCCCCGGGATCCAGCCGAACAACTTCGGCCGCTGGGCCGAGCAGCCCGCCTACGCCGAACCGGCCGTGTCCGCCGGCGCCACCGCCGACCGGTTCGACTTCCGCGAGGACGACGACAACTACTTCGAGCAGCCAGGAGATCTCTTCCGGCTCATGACGGGCGAGCAGCAGCAGGTGTTGTTCGACAACACCGCGCGAGCGATCAAGGGCGCGCGCAAGGAGACCGTCGAGCGGCACATCTTCCACTGCGGCAAGGCAGATCCCGCTTACGGCGAGGGCGTTCGCAAGGCCTGTGAGGCCATCGGGGCGTTGTGACGGCCCGGCCGGCCGTGGGGGGGGGGGGGGGGGGGCCGCGCGGCCCCGCCCGCCCGCCCGCGCCGGCGGGGCGCCACGTCCCGCCCCCCACGCGCGAC
>NZ_JBSGUQ010000003.1:367225-617355 GCF_053608005.1 Lentzea sp. NPDC055074 | reverse complement strand
GTGCCCGCGCGCCGGGCGGAGGACCTGGTGGACGACCACCAGCGCCACGGCCGCCGCGAGCATCGCGGCTGTCGGCCGACCGGCCACACCCTCAGGAAGCCAGGTCCAGCCACTCCCCGACAGCCAGCACGTGCGCGCGTTTCCCGGCGTGCTCGCGGAACTCCCCCTCCGGGTCGCCCACCTCGACGTACCCCGGCAGCTTGAACGGCTGCTCGGTCTCGTAGTGCATCGGCACCGCGTACCGGGCACCCAGGATCTCCGCCGCCGCGGCCGCCTGGAACGGGTCCATCGCCGCCGTGACCGGGCTCGGCGGCTGCAGGTGCGGCGCGTCGACCACCGCGCCGTTGGCGGGCAGGAACGCCGCGTCGAACGGGCTGAACCGGCGCGCGACCAGCCACCACCAGCCGTGGAACATCGTGTCACCGCCGTGGAAGACGCGCTGCCCGTCCGCCTCGACGACCCAGTTCAGCTGCGGGTCGCCCAGCCCGTCGATGGACGGCACGGCCGTGACCCGGAACGGCCCGAACTCCCGCACGGACCAGGTGTCGACCACCTCGGCGGCCATCCCGTGCTCGACCAGTTCGCGCTCGCTCAGCAACGTCGCCACGTTGTCCACGTCGTCGCCGTGCCCGCGCGCCGGGCGGAGGACCGGCGCACGCCGGGGCAGTGCCTCCGCGAGTGCCGACGCGTCGGTGTGGTCGCGGTGCAGGTGCGTGACCAGCGCGGCGGTGGCCTTCCCGCTCGGCGCGGCCAGCCCGATGCCGGGCTTCCAGCCCGTGAAGAGGGGCGACAGGTCCCGCACGTAGTCGATCAGCACCGTCCTGCCTGCCGCCTCGACCTCGAGACCCGCCCAGCCCAGCCGTCGTACTCGCATCCCAGAACTCCTTCGCGGTGGTTGCGGCGAAGTTAGCGTACGAACGTTCTCCAAATCAATAGCGAACGAGCGTGCGCTATTGTTGCGGCATGTCACCGCGCCGCTCCGCCGCCGAGGCCCTGATCACCCGAGCCCGGATCCTGGGCCGCGCTGCGGAGATCGCCTCGGAGGAGGGCCTGGAGGGCCTCACCATCGGCCGTCTCGCCGACGAGCTGGAGATGAGCAAGTCCGGGGTGCACAAGCACTTCGGCACGAAGGAGACGCTGCAGGTCTCCACTTTGGACAAGGCGTTCGTCGACTTCTGGCAGCGGTACGTGGAGCCCGCGCTGACCGAACGGCCCGGCCTGCGCCGGCTGCGCGTGCTGTGCGACAGCTCCGTGCGCTACCTCGCCGATCCGCCGCTGCCCGGCGGATGCCTGGTGACGGCGTCGCTGAGCGAGTTCGACGGCCGTCCCGGCGCGGTGCGCGACGCGGTGGTCGAGGCGTGGTCGCGCTGGCAGGAGCAGCTGCGCGCCGACCTGGTCACCGCCGTCGAGCTGGACGAGCTACCGGGGCACTTCGACGTCGAGCAGGCGTTGTTCGAGATCCTCGCCGCCGGCTTCGCGCTGAACGCGGCCATGCAGCTCCAGCACGACCAGGAGGCGCCGAAGCGGGCCCGCCTCGCGATGGAGCGGGCGCTGGGTCAGCCCTGAGCCGGGGTGCCGTCGAGGACCGGCAGGAGCTTCGCGGTGATCTCTCCCAGCCGGGCGACGTCGTCACTCGACAGGTGGTCGAAGACGAGCCTGCGCACCTCGGCGAGGTGACCCGGCGCGGCGGCGCGCAGGAAGTCGTGGCCTCCGCCGGTGAGCGCGGCGACCTGGCCGCGCTTGTCCGTCGGACACGCCCGGCGCTCGACCCAGCCGCGTTCCTCCAGGGAGGAGACGGCGTGCGAGAGCCTGGTCGTGGTGGTGCCCGCCTTGCGGGCGAGCTGCGTCATGCGCATGCTGCCGCCGGGCTCGGCGCTGAGCATCGCGAGGATCCGGTAGTGGGCGTGCGTGAGGTCGGCGTCGTCGCGCAGCTGCCGGTCGAGCGCGGTCGGCAGCAACATCAGGAGCTGCGTGATGTTCAGCCAGGTCGTCATCTCGGCACTGGTCAGCCACCGGGGCTCGGCGGCGGCAGGTGCGGGGCGAACGTCGGTCACCACGCCATCCTCCCCTCTCCCGGGTCTGCCGGGGTACTGGAGCGTCACACCTGGACCGGAAGCAGGAGCTCGTCGATCGGCAGACGCACGCGGGCGGCGGCCTCGCGTTCGGCGAGGGGCTCGTTCAGCCGGGCGGGCTCGGCGCGCAGGCCGATGGCGACGACCACCAGTGGCGTCACGCCGTCCGCCCCGAGCACCGACGTGAGCCGGTCGCGGTCGAAGCCGCCCATCTGGTGCACCGCCAGTCCTTCGGCCTCGGCCTGCACCGACAGGTGTGCCGCGGCCTGACCCGCGTCGTAGACGGCCCACGGCTGCGCGGCGCCGTCGGCGTTCGTCGTCCGGGCCGCGACGACGATCAGCGCGGACGCGTCCCGCGCCCAGACCTGGTTGCCACCGGCCAGGGTCCCGAGCACCGCCGCGTGCTCGGCGGTGCCGCGGTGCGCCACGGCGAACCGCCACGGCTGGGTGTTCGAGGCGCTCGGTGCCCACCGGGCCGCCTCCAGCAGGGCCGTCACCTGCTCGTCCGCGAGCTCGTGGCCCGGCTCGAACGCGCGGGAGCTCCAGCGCCGCGACAGCAGCGGGTGCACCGGTACGCCGGTCGCGGCGTTCTTGTGGTCGATCACGTCGAGCGTCATGGTCTTCGCGGTCCTTCGTGGAGTCAGGCGGCCGGGAGGGCGAGGGTGTGGTGCGTGCGGGACACCTTCGCGGAGAGGTAGGCGGCGTTGGCGCCGGTGAGGTGCACGCCGGTCGGCACCTGCTCGACGACCCGCACGCCGAGGGCGTCCAGCTGCAGCGCCTTGTCGGGGTTGTTGCTGAGCAACCGGATCCGGTCGGCCCCGAGCGCCTGCAGCATCTGCGCGGCCGCCGAGTAGTCGCGCTCGTCCTCCCCGCGGCCCAGCGCGAGGTTCGCCTCGTAGGTGTCGAGGCCGGAGTCCTGCAGGGCGTAGGCGTCGAGCTTGGCGTACAGGCCGATGCCACGCCCCTCCTGCCGCAGGTACAGCAGGAAGCCGCCCGCGCCGGAGATCCGTTCCACCGCCTCGCGCAGCTGGGGACCGCAGTCGCACCGCTGCGAGCCGAACACGTCCCCGGTGAGGCACTCGCTGTGCGGCCGCACGAGAGGAGCGTCGCCGCGGGCGAGCACGGACCGCCAGTCGCCCAAGGCCAGCGCCAGGTGTTCACGGCCGTCACCGAGCCCGGTGAAGGTGAACACCTCCGCGGTGGTGGTGTACCCGTCGGGGAACTCGAGAGGCACGGTCACCTGCGTGCGGACTGCCGCCGGCTTCAGGGCGATGCTCATGCCAGCCTCCGGTTTGTTGAAGTTTCACATATGAGGGTGCACCCTTTATATTGAAACTTCAACGAGAAACCGCGTGGGCTGCGTCACCGGACGCCTGGCGTGCGTCGTAGCGCCAGAACGGCCGCACGCACACCGCCGCGACGACCACGACCGCGATGCAGAGCAGTGCGGCACCGGACCAGGCCAGCGTGAACGTCGTGGCCGCCGCCATGAACCCGGCGCGCAGGTCGCCCAGGCGCGGTCCGCCGTTCACCACCACGGTGAAGACGCCCTGCAGCCGCCCGCGCAGGCGGTCCGGCACGAACGTCTGCAGGATCGCCTGGCGGTAGACGGCGCTGACGAAGTCCGCGGCACCCGCGACGACCAGCAACAGCACGACCACCCAGAGGCTCGTCACGAAGCCCGCGACGGCGACGGCCGCCGACCAGACGACCACGGCGAGCGTGAGCGCCACGCCCTGCCGGCGGACGCCCCCGATCCAGCCGCTGACCAGCCCGGCCAGGATCGAGCCGACCGCGATCGCCGAGTACAGCGGGCCCACACCGCCGTCGAACCGAGTGGCGGCGGCCTGCGGGAACAACGCCTCCGGCGTCGCCAGCACCATGGCCGCGATGTCGACCGCGAACGACATCATCAGCACCGGGTTGCCACCCAGGAACCGCAGCCCCTCCACGACGGACCTCAGCCCGGGCCGCCCGGCGCGGTCCGCCACCGCGAACGACGGCAGCCTCGCCGTGGCGTACAGCGAAGCGGTGAACAGCACCGCATCCGTGGCATAGGCGTAGGTGAACCCGTTCGGCAACTGCACCAGGACACCGGCCAGCAGCGGTCCGAGCACCTGGCCGAGGGTGGACATGGTGTAGCTCAACGCGTTGGCGGCCGGCACCAGTTCGGTCGGCACCAGCAACGGCACGATCGCGCCTCGCCCGGACGCCGACACCGCGAAGCTCGCGGACTGCACGGCCACCAGCCCGAGGATCAGCACCGGCGAACGCACGTCCGCACTGCTCTGGGTGAGCAGTGCGAGCGTCACGACCCACGAGACCGAGGACGAGACCAGGACGAGCTTGCGGCGGTCGACCGCGTCCGCGACCGCGCCTCCGTAGAGGCCGAACACCACGACCGGCACCAGGCCCACCACGCCGCTGAGCCCGACGACGAGCGACGAGCGCGTGAGGTCGTAGAGCTGCACGGGCACCGTCACCGCGGTGATCATCATGCCGACGACGGCGGTGCCCTGGCCGAGGAAGGACCTGCGGAAGTCCGGGATCGACAGGGGCCGGGTGTCGGCGAAGAACCGTCTCATGCGGTCAACGGTGATCCACTGGCGTCACGAAAACTTCCGATAAACTGCCCACTCGTGTCGCAATACCGCCACGAGGTCAACGCCGGCACCGTCATCGAGCCGCACCGGCATGACGGCGAGCACCAGCTGCTCTACGTGAGCAACGGCATCTTCGCGACGACGACCGAGCACGGCACGTGGGTCGCCAGCGCACAACGGGCGGTCTGGACCCCGGCGCAGACCTGGCACGAGCACCGCGTCTACGGCCACGCCCTCGTGCACCTGTTCCGGTTCCCGCCGCAGGAGGTCCTGTTCCCGGGCGACCGCCCGACGGTGATCACGGTGACGAACCTGCTGCGCGAACTGCTGATGGCGTGCACCGAACCCGGTGTCCCCGAGGCCGAGGCGGAACGCCTGCGTGCCGTGATCCGCGACCGCGTCCGCCGCGCCGACCTGGCGTCGCTGACCCTGCCCACCGCCCGCGACCAGCGGCTCGCCGACGCGTGCCGGCTCGTCACCGACGACCTGACCCGCCCGCGCACGATCACGTGGCTCGCCGCCAGGGCCGGCACGAGCGACCGCCACCTGGCCCGCCTGTTCCGCACCGAGTTCGGCACCACGTATCCCCAGTGGCGCACCAACGTGCGGGTCTTCCAGGCGATGATCGAGCTCAGCGGCGGCGCCACCGTCACCGAGACCGCGCACCGCTGCGGCTGGGCGACGACGAGCGCGTTCGTGGACACGTTCTCCCGCACGATGGGCCAGACCCCCGGCGCCTACCGCGCCGCCGAGGCCGGCTGAGACCGTCAGGACAGCTCGGCGATGATCTTCTCGATGCGCCGCGCACGGGTCTCGGCCTGCTTGGCCGCCGCCACCGCCTCGGCCCGCTGCCGCTGGTTGCTGTAGGACAACGCCCTGAACGCGGCGAGCGTGCCGGGCTTCTCGTCGAACGCCGCCGCGAGGTCGTCGGGCAGGACGACGGTGCGTGCCGCCAGGTCCGGTTCCAGCGTCACCTCGACGGTGTCCCCGGCGCCGACGCCCGCGGCCTCCCGGTTGGCGGCGCTCAGGCCCAGCATGAAGTCACCGTCGTACACGGCCACGGTGCTGCGGTAGGTGTGGGCGCCGATGGTCACCGACACCTTGGGCTTCTTGCCCTGCCCCAGTGCCTCGACGACGTCCGCCGGGACGCGGAAGCCGGTCGCGGTCTTGCCGTTGAGCTCGATCCGGGTGGTGAACGTGTGGCGCGTCAAGGTCCGTCCTCCCGCAGTACGACCGTCTCTCCGGGAGGGAAGGTAATCGGTTGAGCGGGCTCGTGCTCCGCTGACACACTTCCGCCGGTCAGGCGCCACGGCGACTCCCGCACCCGGCAACCTGCTGACCAGCCGAGGGCGTCTCGGCGCTGTCACCGACCTCGGTGTCGGCGACCTCGCCGATCAGTCGAAAATGGATGGTGGCGAGCGGGAGAGGTCTGCAGGATGAAAGCCGTGCAGTCACCTGAAAAGACCGTGATCCGCGAAGCGCGTGAAGACGACTGGCCGCAGATCTGGCCGATCCTCCGCGAGGTCGTCACCGAGCAGCGGACCATCCCCTACGACCCCGCGCTGACCGAGCCCGACGCGAAGCGGATGTGGCTGCTGGCCGCGCCGGCGAGGGTCGTCGTGGCCACCGACGGGGAGCGGGTGCTCGGCACCGCGAACATGTACGCCAACCGGCCGGGCGCCGGGAGCCACGTCGCGTCCGGCACGCTGATGGTCGCCGGGCAGGCACGGGGCGCCGGTGTGGGCCGCGCCCTCACCACCGACATGATCGGCTGGG
Organism: Lentzea sp. NPDC055074; assembly: GCF_053608005.1. Lineage (NCBI taxonomy): Bacteria > Bacillati > Actinomycetota > Actinomycetes > Pseudonocardiales > Pseudonocardiaceae > Lentzea > Lentzea sp. NPDC055074. The sequence continues at coordinate 610,904 of NZ_JBSGUQ010000003.1, read as the reverse complement.
CGCGACGCAGCGGGTTCGCGGCGATCCAGTTCAACGCCGTGGTCGACACGAACGCGGCCGCCGTCCGCCTCTACGAGAACCTGGGGTTCGTCACGCTCGGCATCGCGCCCGGAGCGTTTCGCCACCCCGACCTGGGCGACGTCGGCCTGCGCATCATGTGGCTGGACCTCACGAGCTGATCGTGAGCGGGGCGGGGTCGTTCAGATCCCCCTGGACGACCCCGCCCCGACGACGGGCTAGATCCGCTCGGACTCGACCGTCGTCGTCGCGGGCTGGCTGGTGGGCTGCTGGCGGTTCTCGAGCTTGATCCCGCACTTGCCGACCAGCGCGACACCGGCACCGATGGTCGTGGCCACCGGAGCCGCGAACGCCGCGACCACCCCGAGCGCCACCGGCACCTCCAGCACCACGTCGTCCTTGCTGTCACGCACAACTACGCGACGGTTGAAACCCTCGCTGACCAGCCCGCGAACGGCGTCGACCACCGAGTCGACGGCGGTACGGGTGGACTCGGGCTTGGCTTCGCTCATGACTCTCCTCGAACTGCGGAATTCCCCTTACGGCCTCCAGCCTGCCCGTGACCGGGCGCGCTGCCATCAGGGTTCTCCCTGAACTCCGCCTGATCTGCCCCGAGGGACAACGGGGACCCGGCCGACCACGAAGGCGATCGCGACCTGCACGGCGCCGAGCACGCCGACCAGGACGAGCGACGCCGTCCACGAGCCGGTGTGCTCGGCGAGGTAGCCCGCCAGGACCGGGCCGGCCGCCGCGAGCAGGTAACCGAGGGACTGGGCCATTCCGGACAGTTGCGTCGTGCCGTGCGTGCCGTGGCCGCGCAGGCTGATCAACGTGAGCGCGACGACCAGCGACGCTCCCGTGCCGAGGCCGGCGATCACCGCCCACAGGACGCTCCACGCCGGCAGCAGCACGAGCCCGATCACGCCGACGACCATCGGGACGCTGGCGGTGACGGCGGCGGCCACCTGGTCGTGGCCGCGCCGGAGCAGGCGCGGGATCGCGAGGCCGGAGGCGACGCCGACCAGCTGGTAGACGAAGAGGTGGACACCGGCCTGCTCGGCGGGCACGCCCGCGGCGATCTCGACCGTCGGGAACCAGGTGACCATGACGTAGAACGTCGTGGACTGCAGTCCCATGAACGCCGTCACCAGCCACGCGGTCGGCTGCCGCCACACGCTCACCGCCGCACGCGGGTCCGCCGCCCCGGGCTCGGCGACCGGGCCGCCGTTCCAGGCACGCGGGAGCCACAGCACGGCGACGACGAGCGCGGGGACCGCCCAGAACGCGAGCGCGCCGCGCCAGCTCCAGACGTGTGAGAGCGGAACAGCGACGGCCGACGCGATCGAGGCCCCGACGGTGATGCACGCGGAGTAGACGCCGGTCGCCAGGGACACGTGGTCGCGGTAGTCCCGTTTCACGATCGTCGGCACCAGCACGTTGCCGATCGCGATCGCGCAGCCCGTGACGGCCGTGCCGATCCAGAGACCGGCGTCACCGGCGCCGGAGCGCACCGCCGCGCCGATCGCGAGCACGACGAGGGCCGCGAGCAGCGAGCGCTCCAGCCCGAACCGCCGTGCCGGGTGCTGGACCAGCGGGGAGATCGCCGCGAACGCCAGCAGCGGCAGCGCGCCCAGCAGTCCCTGCGCCCCCTCGGTCAGGCCTTCCTCCGCCCCGACCTGCGGCAGCAGCGGGCCGACCGAGGTCAACGCCGGCCGGAGGTTGAGCGCGACCAGGAACACCGACGCGACGAGCACCGGCGCCCACGTGCCCGGCCGCGTGCGCTGGTTCATTCGACCTCCAGGGAAGTGGATGTCGAACATTTGCACGTTTCAGGGCCGGTGTGTCAGATCCCGGACAACACGGGTCAGGGCGCGGGTACCAGCACGATCGCGTTGACCTGCGGCTGGTTGACCTTGCCGCGCACGAAGTCGATCCGCACCGCGCCGTCCTCGTCGGCCGTCACCGCGAAGTCCTTCTCCACGCCGAACGCGGTGAGCGGGGCGTCCGCGCCGGCCTCGACCGCCGTGCCGACGATGTCGAAGTCCTGCAGCACACGGGTTCCGTTGACGTCCACGTCGAAGATCCGCTGCCCCGGCCTGGTGAAGTACCAGTCGAGGAAGTAGAGCCGCAGCTCGTACGCGCCCCCCGCGGTGAGGCCCGTGACCTCGTAGGCCGACTCCAGGTGCCGGGCCGAATACCAGACCTCGTCCGGGATGCGGTGGGTGACCGTGCGGCTGAAGACGGTGTGCGCCCGCTTGTCCGCGGGCTTGGTGTCGGTGAGGCCGCCGGTGCCGAAGGTGTCGGGGAGGAACGTCGCGTCGCCCCCGCCTCCCACGTCCACTTGGACCGGTTCCGCGGCCTGGGACGCGGGTGCCGAGCCGAGGAGCAGCGCTGCCGCCGCCGCGCTCGCCGCGATGAACCTGGTCAGAGTTCGCATGTCCGCACGCTTTCTGGAGGGATGTAGGAGGAGAGCGCTCTCACAACCCTGCCGTCGCACCGTACGACCAGACGTCGGCGGGTGTCAAAGAACCGGTCTTGACACGGCGCGCACGAGGGCGGGAGCCTGGTTGGGAGAGCGCTCTCCAAGCCGGTTTCCCCACTCGGCAGGAGGACACAGGTGTCCCGAAAACTCAGCGCGTTGACGATGACGGCTGCCCTGGTGGCGGCCGTGGTCGTGGTCGCGACCCAGTCGGCTCAGGCCGACGACCTGGTCACGCACCACGAGTTCCAGGCGAACTGCTCGGTCACGACCCACCTCCCGGACGACCCGATCGTCTTCCCGGGACTACCGGGCGCGTCGCACATGCACACTTTCCTCGGCAACCCCTCGACCAACGCCCGCAGCACCAACGACTCGCTCAAGGGAGCCCAGACCAACTGCAAGACGCCGGACGACAAGTCCGCGTACTGGTTCCCGTCGGTCTACAACGGCGACCAGATCGTGCCGCCGAACTTCCCACAGGTGATCTACTACAAGTCCGGCATCCTGCGGTACCAGGACGTCGTGCCGTTCCCGCCGGGCATCCGGTTCGTGGTCGGCAGTCCCACGGCGACGCAGGAGCAGTTCCGCACCGCACCCGGCGCGGTCGAGGGCTGGGAGTGCGGCGACAGCTTCCACAACTGGGACATCCCGGCGTACTGCCCGCCCGGCACGCAGCTCAACGTCCGTTACCAGGCGCCGAGCTGCTGGAACGGCCGTGACCTCGACTCGGCGGACCACAAGTCGCACATGGCCTATCCGGACCGCGCGACGCTGGTCTGCCCGGCCAGTCACCCGGTCGCGGTGCCGATGATCGAGTTCAAGATGGCGTTCCCGGTGTCCGGGGACATGTCCCGCGTGCGGCTCGCCAGCGGCCGCGGGTACACCTGGCACTACGACTTCATGAACGCCTGGGACGCCCCCACCCAGGCCGCGCTCGTCCGCCACTGCGTCAACGGCGGCCTGCAGTGCGACCCGCGCGGGTTCGACCTGTACAAGCCGAATCGGGGTGCCGCCCTCGGACCGGACTACCGGTTGCCGCGGTGAGGTTCCTCGCCTCATGCACCCCAGGGCGGCGCGTGCCCTGGGGTGTTCCCGCGTTGCTGCTGCTGGCGGGGTGCGCCACCGCGCCCGCTCCCCCGCCGGCGCCGGTGTCCCCGTTCAACGCCACGGACACGGCGTGGGTCCAGCTGATGATCCCGATGAACGAACAGCTCCTGCCCGCGCTCGACGCCGCCCCGCCGGCGCTCGCCGAGTTCGCCGCGGCGCTCAGGACGTCGCACACGGCCGAGCTGGTCCACCTGCGACAGTTGCGGGACCGGGCCGGGCTGCCGGACACCAACCTGCACGCCGGGCACCAGATGCCCGGCCTGGTCTCCGAGGCCGACCTGCTGGCCATCCGGACGGACCCCTCCTCGCTCGCGAAGAAGCTCCACGAGCACCTCGACCAGACCGCCGAGCTCGCGCGGAGCGAGCAGGAAAGCGGAACGGACGCCGCGACCAAGGAGTTCGCGGCGTCCGTCGAGTCATCCCGCAGGGATCAGCTCAGCAGGCTCGGTCAGGGGTAGTTGACGACGTACCGGACCTGGTTCGCCAGGTCCGCCTGACCGCCCGTGCCGTTGATGACGTTCGCGATCGTGCCCACGCCACCGAGCGACACCGCTACGAGGTGCGTGAACCGGACACCTGACCGGTTCGGCGCCTCGAAGGCGTTGTCGGTGACCACGCTCGGATTGGCCTGGTTGAAGCAGTAGACGCCGACACCGAACGCCTGGTGCGTGGTCACGGTGTCCGCGACCTTGTAGCCGGCCCAGCCCCGCTTCGAGCCGTTCATCCACGCGGACTGGTTGGGCGGGTCGTAGGGCAGCTCGTTCTGGTACAGGTAGACGCGGCCTCCGTTGCCGTTCCAGATCAGGTTGTGCTGCTGGTAGTGCTCGACGAACAACCCGTAGGCGATGACGTCGTCACCGTTGACGACCACGCCGTTCTGGCCGGGGTTCGCGGTCCAGCTGACGCCCTCGCCGTGGTCGGCGCGCCACACCCAGGTGTGGTCGATGATGGTGTTGCGGCTGTTGACGCGCATGCTGACCGTCGCCTTGCCGGCCTGCGACCCGCCGACGCGCAGGTACACGTCGTGCAGCGAGGTCGGGTTGGCGGCGTGCGAGGTCGCGCTAGAGTCACCGATCTCCAGCAGCACCGGGGAGTTCTGCACCCCCGCGTCGACCAGGAACCCGGCGAGCTTCACACCGTCCACATCGGACGTCGTCAGCGCGGCCTTGCCCGTGGTGGGCGTCAGCGTCGCGAGGCCGAGACCAAGCACGACGGTGTTCGGGCGGGTCACGCGGATCGTGTCGTCGAGCTGGTGGATGCCCGGCGTGAGCAGCAGGTGCTTGCCCTGCTGCAGAGCCGCGTTGATGGTCGCGGCCGGGGTACCGGGCTTGACGATGAAGAAGTCCGCCAGCGACACCGACGTGCCGGGGTTGCCGTTCTCCCAGCTCGTACCCCGGGAGTTCTGGCGCAGCGCGGGCAGGAAGACGCGGTACTCACCGGAGTTGTCGAAGTACAGGTACGGCTTCTCGCGCGTCACCGGCGAGGTGTCGACCGTGGTGTGCGACGGGTTCGGGAAGTTGTTGGGCGGTGCGCCCTGCGTTCCCGCGAAGACCATGTTCCACACCGAACCGGACCAGCCGCCCGCCAGGTTGCTGTTGCGGGTGAGGAACTGCTGCTGCGATCCGGAGACCGTCACGCCGTCGATCTTGCTGTCCACGATCAGGCCACCGCTGGCCCAGCCGTCGTAGCCGTTCCACAGGTGCGCCTGGCCACGCAGGTGCATCCTCCGGTACGCGGTGGCCTGCGAGACCGCCCAGCGCTCGATCTGGTTGGCGGGCAACGTGACCGAGAGGTTCTCGGCGCCGCGCCAGAAGTTCTGCGTGGCGTTGCCGAGGTTGTTCGGGTCGTCGCCCTGCTGCAGCCAGTCGGCCTCGACGCGGATGTGCCCGTTGATGTTCACGTCGTCCGGCATGAGACCGAGACCGGCGATCTGAGTGTAGAAGCGCAGGTTGACGTCGGCGTTGTAGCTGCCCGGCTTGAACAGCACCGCGTGCCGTTGCGGGCCGAACTGGTTCGTCTTCATCTGCGCGGAGATCGCGTCGAGCCTCGACTGCATCTCCGCCTGCGACGAGCCCGGACCGTAGACGTACACGTTCGGGCCGAAGTCCGGGTTGCGCGGGTCGGTCGGCGTGACACCCGGCGTGTCCGGGGTGCCGGTGTAGACCCCCAGCTCCCACAACGAGTAGCCGTAGCCGGTACCGCGCTGGGTGCCCAGGACCCGGACGTAGCGGCCTGAACCGGTGACGTCGAGCGACTGGGTGCCGCCCGTGCCCGTGGTCGTCGAGTACACGTCACGCCACGAGCTCGCGGCCGCCGTGTCGGACACCTGGACCTGGAAGGCCTTGCCGTACGCACCCTCCCAGTTCAGGGCCACGCGGCAGACCTGTTGCGTGGAGCCGAGGTCGACCTGCAGCCACTGCGGGTCGGAGAACTGGGAGGACCAGCGGGTTCCCGCGTTGCCGTCCACGGCGGCCGACGCGGGTGTGCCACCGTTCTCGGTCGACGACGCGGTGGCGGGGCGGTTGAGGGCGACGTTGCTGGTGCCGCACGCGGCGGCTCCAGCCTGCGACGTGGCGCTGACAGTGGTCACCAAACACAGAGCGGCAGCGGCGAACGCGGCGGCCCTGGACAGGGTTGAGCCCATGATCCTGCCTGACGGGGGAAGGGCTGAAAGCCTTGGACAGGGGCGTGAGAGCGCTCTCCCAAGGCACGTTAACGCCGCGTGTCGGGCAGGTCAATCAGGCAGAGGCCCGGACGACGAGTTCCGGTTCGAAGATGACGGATCTCGGCCGTTGTCCCGGTTTTTCCAGGTCGGCGAGCAGGAGGTCGGCCATCTGCGCGGCCATCCGCTCCACGGGCTGCCGGACCGTGGTGAGCTGCGGCCGGCACGCGAGGGCCGGGGCGCTGTCGTCGAACCCGACCACCGCGACGGCGTCGGGCACGCGCAGTCCGTGCTCCAGCAGCACGTCGACGGCCGCCTGCGCCATCAGGTCGTTCGCGGCGAACACGGCGTCGAGGTCGGGGCACTCGGCCAGCAGCTGGTGCATCGCCGCCGCGCCGCTCTCGGCCGTGAAGCCGCCCTCGACCGTCGGGACGTACGGGAAACCGTGGCGGGCCATGGCGTCGCGGAAGCCGGCGTGCCGGTCCTGGCTCGCCAGGACGTCCATCGGGCCGGAGATCGCGGTGATGTTGTACCGGCCCGTCGCCACGAGGTGGTCGGCGGCGAGCCTGCCGCCCGCGCGGTGGTCCATGTCGACGTAGCTGACCGGCATCGGGCTGCCGGGCCGCGCGTAGAGCACCGACGGGACGCCGGCGTCGAGCAGGCGGGCGGGCAGCGGGTCGGCGGGGTGGGTGGACACCAGCAGCGCGCCGTCGGCGCTGCCCTGTCTGAGGAACTCGACGACCTCGGTCCGCGCGTGGTCCGAGTCGGCGAGCATGAGGACCGGGTGGACGCTGTGGCCGCGCAGGAAGTCGACCACGCCCGCCGTGACGCGGCCGAAGAACGGGTCGGTGAAGACGTCCGATCCCCCGCCGGCGCCGGAGATCACCAGCGCGACGGTGCCGGTGCGCCGGGTGACGAGAGACCGGGCCACGCGGTTGGGCGTGTACCCGGTCTGCTCGATCGCGTTGCGCACCGTCTCCTGGATGTCGGGATCGACGTTCCGCGTGCCGTTGACGACACGCGAGACCGTCGCGCGGGACACTCCCGCGACCTTCGCGACGTCCTCCAGCGTGGGCGCAACCTTGCTCATACGACGGTTGTACCACGTCCGGAGAGCGTTCTCCCTAGATCAGGAGGTGACGCGGACGTCCTTGATCGCACCAGGCCAGAAATCGACGTTCTGGCCGTTGTACTTGGCACGTCCCACGGTGAACGCGCCGGTGCTCACGATCGCCGGTCCCGCCGCGGCGGTCGCGACGAGCGCGCCGTCCACGTAGAGCCGGATCTCGTTGCCCTTGCGCTCTCCCTTGAGCTCGTACCAGCGGCCGATCTCCGGCGTGGTCTCGAACCGGGCGCGGTTGCCACCCGGCGTGCTGAACGCCCAGGCGCCCTGCCCGTACTGCAGGTAGAAGGGGTTCTCCCGTTCCCTGCCGTCCTGGCTCACCGCGGAGGCGTAGTTGGCGGGCACCTCGTCCAGCTTGACCTTCGCGGACACCGTGTAGTCCTTGGTCGTGTCGACGACCGGGCCGTAGGTGTCAGCCGAGCCGTTCTTGAACTGCAGCGCGCCGTCCTTCCACGTGGCGCCGGTCGGGCTGAGCGTCAGCGGGTTCTTGCCGGTCGAGTCCTTGGCCGTGGCGCCCTTGGTCTCGTTCAGCTTCCACTCGCCACTGCCCGCGTACGGGTACGGCTTGCCCGCGTTGGCCCCGGCCTCGATGACGCGCCGGTTGATCTCGCGGACGGGACCGGGGTCGACCTTGATGCGCTTGCGGTCGTAGGTCCAGAGCCCGTTGAGCTCACCTTCGAGGTCCGTGACCTGCGTGTAGACCGACGCGGACATCTCCTGCCGCGCCTGCCCCAGGTAGAACGTGCGGGTGTTGTCGACGTACTTGGCCGTCAGCGCCGCCTTGTCCGCCACGCCGCTGTAGATCGCGATCGGCGCGCCCGGCCACTGGTGTCCCGGCGTGCGCAGCGTGAAGCCGCCGTGCTCGCCGTCCATCACGACTCGCTTGCCGTCCGGACGGGCCGGGTCGGTGTTGTTGTAGTCGTGGTGGTCGATGACGTCACCCTTGCCGCTGTCGCCCTTGGACGCGCAGCAGTTCACGCCGCTGTGCGCGCTGACGACCCGGCTCGGGTCGATCGCCTTGACCTCGTCGGTGATCTGACCGGTGACGGTCCTGTCCCACTCGCCCCAGCCCTCGTTGAACACGATCCAGGCGTAGATCGACGGGTAGTTCTGGAGCTGGTGCATCAGCTCCTTGCCCTCCTTGACGAACCGCTCCTGCGAGAGCGGGTCGTTGCCGTCCTCGAGGGCCACGAAGTCCTGCCACACGAGCAGCCCGAGCCGGTCCGCGTGGTAGTACCAGCGGGCGGGTTCGGCCTTGATGTGCTTGCGGACCGCGTTGAAGCCGAGGTCCTTCTGCGCCTGCAGGTCGAACACCAGCGCCTCGTCGCTCGGTGCGGTGTTCAGGCCGTCCGGGTAGAAGCCCTGGTCGAGCTGCATCAGGTTGAAGATCGGCTGGCCGTTGAGCGTCAGCTTCGGGGTGCCGCCGACGTTCGCGATGCCGGTGGAGCGCATGCCGAAGTAGCTCTTGACCTTGTCCTTGCCGAGCGTGATGTCGAGCTTGTAGAGGTACGGGTCGTCCGGCGTCCACAGGTGCGCGTTCGGCACCGGCAGCGTCAGGTCCGAGTTCGCCGGACCGGTGACGGTGCCGACCTGCTTGCCCCTGGCGTCACGCGCGACGGCCGTGACCGTGGCCGTGCCGGCGGACTTGACGTTCACCCTGAGCGAGCTCGTGGCGAGGTCCGGGGTCGTCTTGATCTCGTCGATGCCCTTGTCCGCCACCGGTTCGAGCCACACGGTCTGCCAGATGCCCGACGACGGCGTGTAGAAGATGCCGCTGGGGTTGGGCGACTGCTTGCCCTTGGGCTGGTTCGGGCCGGTGGTGTCGGTGACGGCGACGACGATCTCCTGCTCACCGCCGCGCTTGAGGGCGTCGGTGATGTCCGCGCCGAACGCCGTGTAGCCACCGGTGTGCTCGGCGACCAGCTTGCCGTTCACCCAGACCTTGGCCTCGTAGTCGACCGCGCCGAAGTTGAGCTTCAGCCGTTGCCCGGAGCCGATCCGCCAGTCGTTCGGGACGTTGACCGTGCGGCGGTAGAACATGTGGTCCTCGTGCCGTTCGAGGCCGGAGAGCTGCGACTCGATCGGGTACGGGACGACGACCTTCTCGCGCAGCTTCTTCCCGAACACCGGCTGCTCGCCGGCCTTCGCGCCCGCGAACTCCCACGGTCCGTTGAGGTTGAGCCACTTGTCGCGCTCGAGCTGCGGCCTCGGGTACTCCGGCAGCGGGTTGCGCGTGTCGACCTTCTCGCCCCACGGCGTCCTGAGCCGTTCCGTGGAGACGTTGCCGGTCGTGCGAGCGGTCTTCTCGACCTTCTTGCCGTCGACCGCGAGCGCGCCCGCGCCGTCGTAGTAGATCCGGACCCGCTGGCCCTTCAGCACCCGCTCACCGAGCCGGATCGTCGCCCGGTTGCGGTTCGTGGTGATGGCCGAGATCGGGAACGGGGTGGCGTCGACCTCGACGCGCAGGTGCTCCTTCAGGTCGTTGACGCCCGTGACGCGGCCACCGAAGTCCGCGGTCAGGGTGCGCCCGTCCCGGGAGACCTCGGCCGTGCGCGGCACGACCTGGAAGTCGGCGGGCGGCGTGAACGCGGACTCGGGCACGAGCTGCTTGGGCGTGGTCGCGCTCGACCAGCGCAGGAACATGTTGGCGCCGCCGACGTCCTGGAACATCTCCATCTTGAACGCGTACTGGCGGCCGGCGGTGAGCGTCACCGGCGCGCTGGTCTGCTCGCGGTCCCAGTCGGGCACCCAGTGGTCGATCACGGGTTTGTCGTCGATCAGCAGCCGGAACCCGTTGTCCCCGACGGCGTGGAAGGTGTAGTCGCCGGTCTGCGGCACCGCGATCTGCCCGGTCCAGCGGGCCGTCGTGTGTTCGGTGCGGCCGGCCAGGAACCCGAACACACCGGTCAGGTCCCCTTGGTTCATGTCGGCGTCGAGCACGGTGCCGGCCAGGTTCGCGAAGTCCCGCGCGCCCGGTGCCGACATGGTGAAGTACTCGCCCTTCAGGCCGTGCACGGGCTCGGCGGCACCTGCGGACGCTGTGCCGGGCGCTACGCCCAGCGCCAGCAGCAGAGCTACGAGTACGGGGGCGGCTTTCTTCATCGGCGAAGATCCCCTTCGTTTTACAACGTTGTAAGAGCGCTCCCACACATCAACGCACACGATTCAACATCGGGGCTACGGCCGTTCGGAGGTATCGGGCATGTCAAACCGGACAAGTTTCCGGGAGATGACGGTGGTGGGTCGTGAGGTCTGGAACGGGTCCAGACCTCACGCGGGCCGACGGAGCTCCCCGGACACCTCGAGGCCGTGGCCGGTCCACCGGACCGAACGCAGGTCCCGCACGACGACCGGCGCCGGTGTGTGCAGCGCGCCCTCGCCGACACCGACCACGGTGGCGGCCTCGGCGGCGAGCCCTGCGGCGATCCCGTTGCCGCTGTCCTCGAAGATCACGCACTCGCCGATCGGCAGCCCGAGCTTGCCGGCGGCCTTCAGGTAGCCCTCGGGGTCGGGCTTGCCGTGCGTGACGTCGTCACCGTTGATGACCACCGACGGCAGCGGGATGCCCACCGCGGCCAGCCGGACCGTGAGCAGCTCCGGCGGGGCGGACGTGACCAGCGCCCAGTTGCCCGGCAACGAGTCGACCAGTTCGCGGGCGCCGGGGATCGGGTCGGTCGAGCCGGCGTCGGCGACCTCGATCTCGTTGATCCGCGCCAGCGCCTCGGCGTGCGAGGACTCGGGGACGTGCAGGCGGACGGTGTCCGTGGCGCGACGGCCGTGCAGCCCGCGCAGGACGTCCTCGGGGTCGACGCCGTACTCGTGCGCCCACTGCGTCCACGCGTGTTCGGCGGAGACCGTCGAGTCGGTCAGCACGCCGTCCATGTCGAACAGCACCGCCTGGCAGGCCAGGTCCATCGTTCTCCTCAAGGCAGTGGGATCTCCAGGCTCACCGTGCCGCGCAGGTCGAGCCACGCTCGGTCGCGTCCGCGGACCAGCCGCAGCACGACCTCCTCGCAGTGCGGGCAGCGCGCCACGACGCCGGGCGCGTTCTGGTAGACGCGCAGGCTCGCCACGGATCCCTTGTACCCGCAGCCCGAGCACTGCCCGGTCGCGACGGTCAGGTCGACCGCGAAGATCTCCCGCAGGTCGCCTGCCAGCGCGTTGCCGTCCACGTGGGTCATCGGTGCTCTCCTGTCAGCCGAAGCGTTCCGTGCGGACGCGGCGGGGGTCGTGGCCGAGCGCCACGAAGATGTCGGACACCGTCTCGACGAACCCGGTCGGTCCGCACACGAAGACGTTCGGCGCGAAGTCGGCCGGCCAGGCGTGGGTGTTGAGCGTCGCGAGGCCCAGCCGTTTCGGTTCGGGCGCGCCTTCCGGTGCCTGGCGGGTGTGGACGAGGTGGACGTCGAGCCCGGCGTCCTCCCTCGCACGCCGCCGCAGCTCGTCGGCGTAGTAGACGTCATCGGGCGTGCGCACCGAGTAGATCAGCCGGAACGGCACCCTGCTGCCCTCCGCGGCCCGCGTGCGGATCATCGCCATCAACGGCGCGATGCCCGAGCCGCCCGCCACGAGCGTCACCGGCGCCTGGTCGGTCGCGCGCCACACGAACCAGCCGCCGACCGGTCCGCGCAGCTCGATCCGGTCGCCCGGCGAGAGCACGTCGCACAGGTACGGCGACACCTCACCGTCCTCGACGCGCTGCACGCTCAGCTCGAACCGCTCCCCGTCCGGCGCCGAGGAGATCGAGTAGCTGCGCTGCACCGAGTAGCCGTCCTCGGCCGTGAGCCGGACGTCGACGTGCTGTCCCGGCAGGTGACCGGGCCAGCCGGGCACGTCGAACACCAGGCTCCGCGCGCTCCTCGTGATGTCGGTGGCTTCGGCCAGTTCGGCCTCCCGCCAGGTCAGTCGCCCTGATACCGCTGCTCGCGCCATGGGTCTCCGTAGTCGTGGTAGCCCGCGCTCTCCCAGAAGCCGGGTTCGTCCTCGAGCAGCAGCTGGATCCCGCGGACCCACTTCGCCGACTTCCAGAAGTACAGGTGCGGCACCAGCAGCCGCGCCGGTCCGCCGTGCTCGGGCGTCAGCTCGTCGTCGTCGTACCGGTACGCGATCCACGCCTGGCCGTCGATCAGGTCCTCGAGCGGCAGGTTCGTGGTGTAGCCGCCGTAGGACTGGACGAGCGCGAAGTCGGCGGCCGTCTCGACGTCCTCCAGCAGGACGTCCAGCGAGACGCCCTTCCAGCGGGTGCCGAGCTTCGACCACTTGGTGACGCAGTGGATGTCCGTCGTGATCTTCTCCGCGGGCAGCTCGATCAGCTGCTGCCACGACCAGTCGTAGCGCTGACCGGCCTCGGTGTTGATCGTGAACTGCCACCGGTCGGTCGTCACGCGCGGCGTCGGCCCCGCCGTGAGGACCGGGAAGTCCTCTGCCAGGTACTGACCGGGCGGCAGCTGCACGTCCTGTGACTGGCGTCGCCCGGTGAAACCGGGAGAGACGATTGGCATCGTGTCAGTAGACGACAGTGGCGGGCAGAACGCCACCGCTGATCATGGAGGTCACAGTGGACGTGCTCGTCGAGGTCACCGGCACGACGACCCTGATCCGGATGAACCGCCCGGACCGCCGCAACGCGGTCGACGGCCCGATGGCCGCCGCGCTGCGCGACGCCTTCCTGGCGTTCGAGGCGGACCCGTCGCAACGGGTGGCGGTGCTCGCCGGTGAGGGCGGGACGTTCTGCGCCGGGGCCGACCTCAGCGCCGTGGGAGATCCGGCGCGGCGCAACGAGCTCGATCCCGCCGGCGGTGGCTCCGGGCCGATGGGGCCCACTCGGTTGCGGCTGAGCAAGCCGTTGATAGCGGCGGTCAGCGGGTACGCCGTCGCCGGTGGGCTGGAGCTCGCCCTGCTGGCCGACCTGCGGGTGGTGGAGAGCGACGCGGTGTTCGGGGTGTTCTGCCGGCGGTGGGGCGTGCCGTTGATCGACGGCGGAACCGTGCGGCTCCCTCGGATCGTGGGGCTGGGGCGGGCGTTGGACCTGATCCTGACCGGGAGGCCGGTGGACGCTGCCGAGGCCTTGGCGATCGGGCTGGCGAACCGGGTGGTCGAGCCGGGGCGGGCGGTGGAGGCGGCGCTGGAGCTGGCCGGGCAGATCGCCGGGTTCCCGTTCGAGTGCGTGCTGGCCGATCGGGCTTCGACCTACGGCGGGCTGGACCTGCCGGTGGCGGAGGCGTTGCGGGCGGAGGGGGTGGCCGGGGTGCCGGTCGTGGCCCGGGAAGGGGTGGCCGGCGCCGCTCGGTTCGCGAGCGGCGCCGGACGGCACGGGGTGTTCGGTGCCGGCGGAGATCCGGGAGCCGGAACGCCGCCGGGTGCCTAGCGGAGGCGCCGGACGGTCAGGTCCGCGTTGCGCGCGATCTCCCGTTCGGTGAACTCCCCCTTCACCCACTGCTTCCTCGCGTACAGGCGCGCCTGGTCGGTGTGGTGCGGCGAGGCCGGGTCGGCGGACTGCCCATAGACCAGCAGCGAGCTCATCCGCGGCCCGTCCCGGGTCAGCTCTACCGCCATCACGAAGCTGGTGCCGTGCGGGATCTCCGGCACCACGCCCGGACGGGGCGGTCCGGGCACCGAGATCACGTTGAAGCACCCCTCCGGACCACGGCACCCGTGGACGGGAACACCTTCGTACTGCTGCACGGCGTCGAGCGGCACGTCCACCGCCACCCCGGCGGCCGCGAACGCCCGGACCGCCTCGGCGAACGCCCGCCGCACCCCGGGGTCGTCCGCGTTGACGCCACGCGGCGTGCGGACGGGGTCGGCCGGGTCGAACGGCACCTGCCACAGCTTCGTGCCCGGACGGCCCGTCAGGGTGATGAACGAGCGCCAGAAGTACGCGCCCCGGCTGGCTTCTCCGGTGTCGCCGGTGCCGGGCCAGGCCGCCAGCGCCGAGCAGGCCTCGCGGACGTCGACGAGTGCGCCGTCGAAGGCGGGCAGGGTCGGGTTCGCCTGGCACATCGCCACCACCGCGGCGCGGCCCTGCTCGGCGGTGAGGTTGCGGTTGCCCAGCATCGCGGATTCCAGAGTGGACAGCGAGAAGTCGTTGGCGCCGATCATGTCCAGGCCCAGGCGGGTGCGCGGGGAGCGTTCGGTGCCGACGTCGCCGACGATCGACGGGTAGCCGGTCAGCGGGGCGGCGGGGTTGGCGAGCCACGGGCTGTCGTTCATGTTGCTGACGTGGTCGCGGCGGATCAGCGTCGGCAGGCGGCCCGGGCCGAACCTGCCCGGCGTCACGGCGTCGGGGTCGGTGCCCCAGCCGCAGTCCGACCGGCTGCCGTCGAGCACCACCAGGCCGATGGGAACGTCGACGGCACAACGGGTGCGCTGGTCGTCGGTGACGTGCGGGACGACCTGGACGTCACCGTAGTAGGCGGTACCGGTGGCGTCCGAGGCGAGCGTGTTGACCCACGGCAGGGCCTGGTGCCGCACGAGCGCCTGGTGCAGGTCCGGCACGCTGCGGGCGCGGGCGAGGGCGAGCCACTGGTCGACGACCCGCAGGTTGCCCTGGTTGGCGTCGCGCAGCACGAACGCGCTGGTGTCCGTCCACGGCAACGCGCGGTCGTCCTCGACCACCGGGCCGTCCGGCGTGCGGTAGAGGGTGCGCGTGGTACCGCCGACGGTGACCTGTTCGGTGATCATGCGGTGCGTCTGGCCGTCCACGACGTAGCTGGTCGGGTCACCGGGGACGAGCGTGAGCCTCGACAACGTCATCGTGTGCGCCTCGGACGCCGTGTGGGTCCAGCCGAGCTTGTCGTTGTGGCCGATGACGACGAACGGCAAGCCGTACAGGCCCGCGCCGCTGACGTTGAGCACGCCGGGGATCGTGAGGTGCTGCTGGTAGAAGCGCCACGTGTCGGCCCAGTCGAAGTGCGGGTTGCCCAGCACCATGCCGCCACCGCTCACCGTCGCCTCACGGCCGAAGGCGATCCCGTTGCTGCCAGGACGTTCCCTCTCGGCACGTGCCGGTGCGGCGAGCGCGGTCCCGGGCGGCTGTGCCGAGACGAGCTGCTCCTGGAACCCCTCGCTGCCGGTCAGGCCCGCGACCTGGTGCACGCGCCGCCAGACGTCGATCTCGGTGATGGGCCGCGAGTACCGGGCACAGGCCGCGGGCAGGCCCCGCTCGGACAAGAAGCGGTTGAACCCGGCCACGTAACCACGGACCAGGTCGCGTGCCTGCTTCGACGGGCCGTGCGCCAGCGCACGTTCGACCACTCCGGACTGGTTGAGCCGCTGGTAGTACAGGTCGCCGGCCAGAGCCTCCTGCCCGAACCAGCGGGACCGCTCCGCCGCGAGCGTCACGACGATCTCCGCCATGACGCACGCGTTGTCCTCGGCGAACGCGTACCCGAGGCCCTGCCCGACGCCGCGGTGGTCCGGAGCGAGCACGTGCGGAATGCCGTACGAGGTCCGCCTGATCACCGTGCCGCCGGAGGCGACAGCGGGTGGGCTCGTGGCCAGAACCCCAGCGACCACAAGCGACAACGCCAACAACCGGCGCATGAGAATCCCCCTACTCGTTGTGCAGGACGGTGGCGATCGAGAGACGCGCCGCTCCCCTGGCCGGCACGACGGCGCCGAGCACGGCGATGACCACGCCGCTCACAGCCAGCAGTGCGAGCAACGGCGCGTGGTAGACGTTCATGAGGATGTCGACGGCGTCGGACTGGCCGGCGGCCGCCATCAGCGGCACGACGACCTGGTGCGCGGCGATGCCCACGGGCACGCCGATCACCCCGCCGAGCACGCCCAGCCCGCCCATGGACGTCACGAGCAACACGGTGACCTGGCGCGGTGTCATGCCGATCGACTTGAGCATGCCGAGGTCGCGGCGGCGTTCGCGGGCGTTGAGCACCACGGTGTTGAACACCCCGAGCGCCGCGACCCCGCCCAGCACGAGCGTCAGCACGACCGACGCGCTGACGATGATCACGGCGGTGGACGACGTGCCGTCCCGCGGGGGCAGGACGTGCAGTCCCGGATCGGCGGCCTCCACCGCGGCGGTGAACGCGTCACGCTCGGCGGTCGTCTGCACGACGTAGGAACTGGCGCGGGCACCGGGAGCGAGAACGTCCACTGTGGACCAGTCGGCGAAGATCTCGTCGGCGTTGTTGGTCAGCACGACCCCGACGATCCTCATCTGGGTCCGGTGTCCCCTGGCCTGCACGGTGATCGTGTCGTCCAGCTCGAACCCCCGCTGGTTCAGGAACCTCGACGGCACCGCGACCTGGCCAGGCCCGTCCGGCCAGTGCCCTCTCAGCACGCGAGGCCGGAACAGCGCGTCGCCGCGGTGGAGGTGGATCGTGGTCTCCTGGGTGCCGCCCGCGACCTCGGCGTCGACGCGGGTGGTCGCCAGCACCGCCTCGACCCCGGGCAGTGCGCGCAGCATCGCCTCGGCTTCGGCGTCGCCCAGTGCCGGCTGTGGACGGTCCTCCCGCGGAAGACGCTGAGGTGGAGCACCGGCGGGAGGACCGGCCAGCAGCTCGAAGTTGCCAGGTGTGGTGTAGTCGGGGCGGACGGCCTCGTTGTAGGCCGTGACCGACGTGGTCAGGCCGGTCGCGAGCGTCACGACCATGACGCCCAGCACGATCGACGCCAGGGTCAGCGCGCTGCGGCCGGCGCGGGCGAACGGCATCCCGAGGCCGAGGCTGACCGAGCGCGGCAACCTGGTGCCGCTCAGCCACCTCTGGATCCGCAACGCCCGGCCGGTGTGCACGGTGGTGCCCGCGCTGATCGCCCGCGCCGCCGGGAGTCCGCGCGCACGCAGGGCCGGGACGAGCGCGGCCGACGCCACCAGCACCGGCATTCCCAGCGCGGCGACGAGGTTCACCCACGGCGCGAAGCTCAGCTCGTCGACACCGAAGCCCTCGACCGCGTCCTGCACGATCGGCTTGGCGACGAGGTTCCCGGCCACCGTGCCGAGCAGGCAGCCCGCGACGGCCGGGATCGAGACCATCACCAGGTACACGGCCATCACCTGGTCCGGGGTGAAGCCGATGGCCTTGAGCATCCCGATGTGCCGCAGTCCCGCGACGACCGCGCCGCTCACGACGTTGGCGACGATCAGGACCGCGACGACCAGGCCGAGGATCCCGAAGATCAGCAGGAACGGGATGAACACGCCCAGCTCGGACGTCGCCCTGTCCTTGACCGTGAGGTGCGAGAGCGTGCCGAGCAGCGCGTCCTGCGGCAGGGTCGCGGTGAACGCCGCGACGTCCGCCGCGCCGGCCCTGTCGAGCCGGTAGAGCATCTGCACCGCGTTCGGCTTCAGGGCCTCGATCTGCGAGGGCGTGACCCAGGCGTCGGCGGTTCCCGTGACCGAGCGGGCGAACCCGACGACGGTCAGCGCCGGAAGTCCTGGGAGCTCGAGGCGGAAGCCCACGTCGATGCGGCCCTCGGTGTCCGGCGTGCGGTGCAGGACGATCTCGCCGGGCCGGGTGGCCCAGTTCCCCTTCCAGACCGTGAGGCGGTCGACCTGGCCGCCGGGCTCGGCGCGTCCGACGATGTTCAGGGTGCCCAGGAAGACGTCGCCGTCCGCGGTGTCCACTGTGGCCTGCCGGAACGGACCGGCCGACACTCCGCGGGCCAACTCGGCCCCGTCGACCTTCTCCGGGTCGAACTCGGCGGCCAGGTGTGCGCCCCGCTGCGTCGCGAAGGCCCGGTCGAACGGCGCGGCCGCCGCGTCCAGCAGGCCCAGTGCCATCACGAGCGTCGCGCTCGCCGCGCAGACCACGACACCGATCACGATCGTCTGCAGCTTGCGGCGGCGCACCGCCGCCCAGGCCGCGGACCACACCGCGGTCATGCCCGCTCCAGGCTGTTCTCGCGGGCGATCCGGCCGTCGGCGACCTCGATCAACCGGGTCGCGCACCGGGTGGCGAGGCGTTCGTCGTGGGTGACGAGCAGCAGCGTCTGGCCGATCTGGTTGAGGTCCAGCAGCAGATCCATGACCTGCTCACCGGACCTGCTGTCGAGGGCGCCGGTCGGTTCGTCGGCGAGCAGCAGGGCGGGGCGGTTCATCAACGCCCGCGCCACCGCGACGCGCTGCCGTTCGCCGCCGCTGAGCTGCGCGGGGTGGACGTTGCGCCGGCTGGAGATGCCGAGCTCGCCGAACAGCTCCAGTGCCCGCGCCCGTGCCTGGCCCGCCTTGGTGCCGGTGAGCTGGGCGGCGAGGGCGACGTTGTCGAGTGCCGAGAGGTCGTCCAGCAGGTTGAAGAACTGGAAGATCATGCCGACGCCCCGGCGGCGGAACAGCGCCAGCCCGGTCTCGCTCAGCCCTCCCAGGTCGGTGCCGTGCACGACGACCTGACCCGACGACGGGCGGTCGAGGCCCGCGATCATGTTGAGCAGCGTGGACTTGCCGCTGCCGGACGGTCCCATCACCGCCACTGCTTCCCCGGCGTGGACGGTGAGCGACACCCCGTCCAGCGCGGTCGAGTCGCTGTACTCCTTGCGCACGTTCGTCAGCTCGACGACGGCGTCTGCGTTCTGCATGGCGGCCATCCTGCTGATCGGCGGCCGCGGGAGCGTCAGCCTGCGGGGGTAACTCGCCCGCGGCGTCATCCCGGGGATGTAGTGCCTGCATCCGGGGTTTGATGTGCCGACGAGGAGCGTTCTGGGACAGTGACGGGGTGTGGGAGCTGGTGGTGGCCGTCGTCGCCTGCCTGGCCGCCGGGTACTTCGCGGTGCGGCTGGTCGCGGCTCGACGCGCGTACACCCGTGCGATGGAGGAACGTGGCTGGCTGCTGGAACGGGAACGGGAGTCCGCGGCACGCGGCGCCGTCGACGCCGAACGGGCCCGGATCGCACGGGAGCTGCACGACATCGTGAGCCACAACGTGAGCGTGATGGTGGTGCAGGCCGGAGCCGCGCGGCGGGTCCTGTCGACCGGCACCGAGGAGGTGACCGACGCGTTGCTGGCCGTGGAGAGCGCGGGCCGCGACACGATGGCCGAGCTGCGCCACATGCTGGGGTTGCTCGCACCGTCGGCCGACAGCGACGACCTGCTGGCGCCACAACCGGGTCTGAGCCGGCTGAGCTCGCTCGTCGACCGGATGTGCTTCGCCGGGCTGCCTGTCGAGGTGCGGATCTCCGGTGAGCCGCGGCCGTTGCCGTCCGGGGTCGACCTCACGGCGTACCGGATCGTGCAGGAGGCGCTGACGAACGCGTTGAAGCACGGCGACGGGGGGCAGGCGGAGGTGACGGTGCGGTACGCGGAGCACCACCTGCGCGTCGAGGTGCTCAACTCCGGGCCCAGCACGCTGACCGGCGACCGGGTGTCCTTTGAGGACGGACAGGGACGGGGGTTGCTCGGGTTGCGAGAACGGGTGGCGGCGCTGGGTGGCGATCTGGACGCCCGGCGGCGGCTCGGCGGCGGGTTCCGCGTCCGGGCGAAGATCCCGGTCGAGCGGCCGTGAGCGCGCCGCGGGTGGTGATCGCGGACGACCAGGCGTTCGTGCGCATCGGGTTCCGGATGATCCTGGGCACCGGCGGCGTCGAGGTCGTCGGCGAGGCGGCGGACGGCGCCGAGGCCGTGGCGGCGGTGCGGGACCTGCGGCCGGACGTCGTGCTGATGGACATCCGCATGCCGGGGATGGACGGACTGGAGGCGTGCCGTCGGATCATGCGCGAGCCGGGCGGGTGCCGGGTGCTGATGCTGACGACGTTCGACCTCGACCGCTACGTCTACGAGGCGCTCGCGGCGGGGGCGAGCGGGTTCCTGCTCAAGGACGTGACGCCGGAACACCTCGTCGCAGCCGTGCGGCTGATCGAGACCGGGGACGCGCTGCTCGCGCCGTCGATCACCCGCCGGCTGGTGGAACGGTTCGCGTCCGGCGTCTCCGCTCCCGCCGTGCACCGCGATCTGGCCACGTTGACACCACGGGAACGCGAGGTGCTCACGCTGGTCGGGAGCGGGCGGTCGAACTCCGAGATCGCGGGCCACCTCACGCTGAGCGAGGCGACGGTGAAGACGCACGTGGCGCGGATCTTCGCCAAGCTGGAGCTGCGGGACCGCGCGCAGGCCGTCGTCCTCGCCTACGAGACGGGGCTGGTCACGCCCGGCGGGTGAGCTCCCACGCGGTGATCTCGGTCCTGCTGCGCAGCCCGAGCTTCGCGAGGACGCTGCGGACGTGGGTCTCGACGGTGCGTTCGCTCAGGTGCAGGCGGGTCGCGATCTGGCGGTTGGTGAGGGCCTGCGCGACCAGGTCCACGACCTCGGACTCGCGCGGTGACAACGGATCCAGCGCCCGTTCCTCCGCCTGGAGCCGCCTGAGGAACCGGTCCGCCTCCGCCAGCCGGATCGGCATGTCCAGCGCGCGGAACTCGGCCGCCGCCTCGGTCGCGAGCGTCCGGGCCGCGGTGTGGTCGGTCAGGGCACGGGCGAGTCCGAGACGGCTCAGCGCGGCGAACGGCCGGGCGCCGATGCTGGCGTTCATCTCCAGGGCGAGCCGGTAGTGCTCCGCCGCGACCTCCGTGCGGCCGCAGGTCATGGCGAGGTCGCCGAGCTGGTGCGGGGTGGCGGCGGTGGAGAACACCGCGCCGGACCCGTCCGCGGCGAAGTGGGGCTCCAAAGTGGACAGAACGTCGTATACGCTCTCCGCCGTCTCGGCGTCGCCGAGCATGCAGGCGACCACACCGATCTGCCCGACCAGAGGCGCCCAGGTCGGGCCGACCTCCAGCGTCGCGGGCATCGCGCGGAACTCCTCGAACGTGGCGCGTGCCTGGTCGGTCTCGCCGAGCATCGCGTGCAGGAACGGCACGTACACGCGGGCCAGCGGGATGTCCCCGACCCGTTCGATGACCTCGAACGCCTCTCGCGCCGCCGCCTCGGCGATGCCGCCCTCGAGCTGTGCCAGTCCGTGCTGGAACGCGTAGTACATGCCCTTGGTCGCCGTGGCACCCATCCGTTCGGCCACGGCACGAGCGGTCTCGTTGCACTCCCGCGCCTTCGCGAGCTGCCCGGTCAACGACGCCCGCGTGGCGCGCAGGCGGTGCAGGTGCCACCAGGCCACGCCGTGCTGCCGTGCCGTCGCGAACTGCTCGACCAGGTCGAGCTGACGGTCCATCTCGGCCAGGTCGCCGGCCTGGATCGCCGCGTCGACGAGCCAGACGTGCCCCCACAGCTCGGCGTGCGGCTGCCGTGCGGTCGCGGCGAGTTCGACGGCACGGTTCGCCAGCGCGACCCGTTCGGTGCGGAACTGCGGCGCGCACAACGCGAGGTGGCGGGCGTGGATGCCGTCCAGCTCCGCGTCCGGGTCGCCGCTGCGCACGGCGAGTTCCAACGCCGTCGCGGACAACTCGCGCGCCCGCCCGCCTTCGCCGGTCGTGGTGGCCGCCATCGCCCGGCGGGCCAGGAGCCGGGACCTCGTCGCGGTCGCGTCCTGCGGGAGGTGTCGCAGGGCGGTCGCACAGAGCTGGTCGACGGCGGAGAGCAGGGCGCGGTCGCCCAGGCCGGTGATGACGAGGGCGGCCTGGGCGAGCAGCTCGGGGGTCCCGGACCGCTGGGCGAGGCGGGCGGCGTCGCGGCAGTGGCCGAGGCTGGAGTCGGTGTCACCCGCGAGGAACTCGGCGCGGGCGAGGTCGAGGGTGAGCTCCGCGGTCTTCTCCCCGGACGACGCGAGCGCGAGCTCCGCGAACCGGACCGCCTCGTCGTAGGCGAGTTCCGCTGTGGCGGCCCGCGCGGCCTCGGTCGCCCACCGGGTGCACTCCGCGGCGGCGTCCGTCCCGGCCGCGCGTCGCCACTGCGCCGCCACCTGTCCCGGCGCACCACCGCTGTGAGCGAGGGCCAGCGCGCAACGCCGGTGCAGGTCCGCGCGGACCGATGGCGCCAGGTCCTCGTAGACCGCGTCCCGGACGAGGGCGTGCGTGAACGCCAGCGAGCCGTCGTCGGTCTGCAGCACCCTGGCGGCGACGGCGTCGTCGAGCGTGGTCGCGGGGTCGGCCCCGGTGACGGCGGCGAGCAGAGCGGGGTCGATCCGCTCCCCCAGGACGCTGGCCACGCCGAGCACCTCACGGGCGTGCGGGCTCAGCCGTTCCAGCCGCGACAGCACCAGTCTGTGCAGCTCCGGCTGCCCCGCCACCTCACCGCTGTCGAGCAGCATCCGCACGTACAGCGGGTTGCCGCCGGTGCCGTCCACCAGCCGGGTCGCCAGCGCCTCCGGGTCCGCGGCCGTCGTCGCCGTACGCACCCACCCGGCCACGTCACCGCTGGTCAGGCCGCTGAGGCGCAGGGTGCGGGTGGCCGGGGCGCGCATCAGATCGGACAGCTCGGCCTCGCGGTAGGTGGCGACGACCAGGATCCGGGCGCCGGGCAGCTCGGTGGCGAGGTGGGTCAGCAGCCGCAACGACGTGCGGTCGGCCCAGTGCAGGTCTTCCAGCACGAGCAGCAGCCCGCTGGGCGCGGCTTCCGCCACCAGCGCGTCCGCGGCGTCGGCGAACAGGGCGAACCGCGCCGAGTCGTCGGGGTCGTGTGCCACCGAGAGCACGCGGTGCAACGCGGGCAACGACCGGGCCAGGCGCCGCCACGGCCACAGCGGGGGCATCCCGGGATCGTCGACGGCGTGGCCGCGCGCGACCGGGACGCCGTACGTCCCGGCCATCTCGGCGACGGCGGAGGCCAGCCGCGTCTTGCCGATGCCCGCCTCGCCCCCGACCAGCACGAGCCGACCGGCACCGCCCCCTGCCGCGACGAGGCTCGCCCTCAGCGAGGCCAGTTCGCGGTCGCGGCCGAAGATCGGGTGCTCCTCCACACCGCGAGTATCGCCGACCGGTGGCGGTTCAGTACCGGACTCCGTGCTGGCACGGATCCGCGTCGCGTCCCGCGAGCAGAGACTCGGTGCACCAACAAAGGAGGCGACCATGTACGCGCAGCTCACCTACTTCGACGGACCCCGTGGCCCCGAACAGCTGGCCGCCGCGGACTTCGCGGCCGTCGAGCGGATCGCACCCGCGGCCATGGCGGTGCCGGGCAACATCAGGACCTACGTGCTGCGCCGCGAGGACGGCTCCGAGGTCGTGCTGACGATCGCCGAGTCCGAGCAGGTGCTGATCGACACGCAGAAGGCGATCATGAGCACCACGCTCCTCCCCGGCGAGGACCCGGCGCTCCTGCGGGGCGCGGACCGCGTCGAGATCTACCCGGTCCTGAAGGTCGTCGAGTACGACGGGGTCCGGTCATGACCGCCACCCGAGCACTCGCCGCCGGCGTCTGGCACGCAGACGTCCGCCGCAGCACCGCGTCGTTCCAGGTCGGCAACCTGGGGCGCAAGACCCACGGCACCGTGCCGGTCACCGCGGGCACCGTCGAGGTCGGGACGGACGGCGCGTTGCTGTCCGTGCACGGCGTCCTCGACCTCGGCGCCATCAGCACCGGCAACGCCAAGCGCGATCTGGACCTGCGCAAACCCGGCCTGCTCGACCTCGACCGGTACCCCACGATGACGTTCACCTCGACATCGGTGCGGACCGTCGGCGGCGGGTGGCACGTCACCGGGGCGCTGGCCGCCCGCGGCACCGAGACCGTGCTCGACGGCACCGTCGCACTGTCCTCGCGGGACGGACAGGTGGTCATGACCGCGACCGCCCGGCTCGACCGCCGGACGCTGGGCATCCGCGCGCCGGGGTTCCTGATCGGACGGTACGTCGACATCACCGTGACCGCGGTGGTCGCTCACTCGGCCTGAAGGACGAAGAACAGGAAGTTGGGGGCGCCCTCGTAGTGGGCGAACTGCTCGGGGAACAGGTCGCGGGCCTCCGGCAACGGCTGCGGCTCGCTGATCGAGGAGATCCGGAACCCGGCCGCCACGAACGCGTCGGTCATGGCGTGCAGCGGCCGGTTCCAGAAGGTCACCTCGACCATCCGGTCCCCGACCGGCCAGCGCGCGAGGCCGGGCGAGGTCGAGAAGTAGTCGGCCCGGCGGCCGGCCCGGAGCTCGTCGCGCAAGGCGGCGGCGGGGTGGTTGACCGACACGATCAGCCTCCCGCCCGTCCGCAGCACGCGCCGCACCTCGGCGAGGGCCGGACCCCAGTCCCGCAGGTAGTGCAGCACCAGGGACGCGACGACGTCGTCGAACTCGGCGTCGGGGAACGGCAGCGGGCCGGCCAGGTCGGCGACCCGCAGGTCCGCCCCGGCCCCGAGCCGCAACCGCGCCTGCGCCAGCATCCCGGCGCTCACGTCGACCCCGCTGACGACGGCGCCCCGATCCCTGAGCGCCGCGAACAACGGACCCGCACCGCACCCCGCGTCGAGGATCCGCCGACCGGCCACGTCGCCCGCGAGCGCCAGGGTCGCCGGACGTTCGTAGTAGGCGTTGGCGTAGCTGCTCTCGTTGTCAGCGGCGTATGCCTCGGCCACGAGGTCGTAGTCGCTCATGAATCGATCTTGCCCGACCGCCCCGGTCACCGAAGTGACCCCAAGGAACCGTGAGAGACCGGCCCACTCGTTGGACCGGTCTTTTACACGGGCGCGACCGGGACGCCCGAAGCGAAGTACCGTTCTGCCTGGCAGAGCCACATGACTCGATCCCGAAGCCATGACATCGATGTCTTCCCCGCGAATTCCTGTCTCGTTTGTCTTGTTGACCAGCAGGCCACCGCGACCGAAGCTTCCTGGCAACGTTGTCAGGACAGGTGATCGGAGCTCGCGATGGAGCAGGACTTCGGCAGCGGCGTCTCGCGGAGACGGGCACTCACCCTGGGCGGCGGTCTGCTCGCCGGCTTCGGCGTGAGCAGCCTGCTCCAGGGGAGCGCGGCGGCGGCACCGGAGCAGGCAGCGGCCCAGCAGAAGGCCGTGGACCTCGCCCTGTTCCGTCCGGTCGCCGTGTCCTCCACGGACTACGCGGCGACGCCGGCGAAGTTCGCCGTGGACGGTCTCGCACAGGTCGGCGTGCAGGGGTCCGGCTGGCGGGCCGGGCAGGGCGACGGGCAGTGGATGATCGTCGACCTGCAGGGCCGGTGCGAGGTCAGTTCCGTCGTGCTCACGTTCGAGGCCAGGCCGGGCGACCCGGCGTTCGACGCCGACGGGTCGCGCGCCGACACCCTCGGCACCGAGATCCAGTCGAGCTACGCGACGGTCTTCGACCTCGACGTGTCCGACGACGGCAAGGTCTGGCGGACGGTGCACGCCACCGAGTCCGGTGCCGGCGGTGTGATCACGGTGCCGTTCACGCCCGCGGTGAAGGCGCGCTGGGTCCGGTTCTCCGCCTCGCGCCGGTCCACGTCGAACCCGTTGGGGCTCAACGGTCTCCAGGTCTACGGCACCAGCAGGGACAACCGGCCCGCGGTGAAGGGCTGGACCAACTGGCCGGTGCAGAACCACGAGAGCCCCGCGCTGACCGTGGCCGCCGACGGTTCCGTGCCGCTCGAGTCGGGCTGGGTCCTGACGATGCAGGACTTCTCCCCCGTCAAGGACGGTGCCGCGCTGTCCGGGCCGGACGTCGACACGCGGGGCTGGGTGCCGGCGACCGTGCCCGGCACGGTGCTCGCGTCGCTGGTAGAGCAGGGGCACCTGCCGGACCCGGTGTACGGGATGAACAACCTCGAGATCCCGGAAGCGCTGTCGCGGCACGTGTGGTGGTACCGGCGCACGTTCGGCGTGCCGCGCGGGCTCGACACGGGCGCGGGCCGGCACGTGTGGCTGGAGTTCGACGGCATCAACCACGACGCCGAGTTCTGGCTCAACGGAGCCAGGATCGGCTCCGTCAGCAACCCGTTCGGCCGCGCCGCGCTGGACATCACGCCGGCGCTGCGCAGGAGCGGTGACCAGAACCTCGCGGTCAAGATCGCGCCGATGCCGTTCCCCGGCAGCCCTGGCGACAAGGGGCCGCGCGGTGAGGCGTGGGTCGGCGCGAACAGCACGATGTTCAAGAACTCCCCCACCTACCTCGCGGTGTCGGGCTGGGACTGGATGCCCGCCGTCCGCGACCGCGCCTCGGGCATCTGGAACCACGTCCGCCTGCGCTCGACCGGTGCCGTGGTCGTCGGCGACCCGCGCATCGACACCGTGCTGCCCGACGCCACGACCGCCGAGGTCACGTTCACCGTCCCGGTCCGCAACGTCGAGTCCAGTGCGAAGACCGTGACCGTCACAGCCGAGTTCGACGGCGTGAAGGTCACCAGCACCGTCACCGTGCCCGCGAACTCCGAGGCCGGCGCGGTGTTCAAGCCCGCCACGCACTCCCAGATGCGCATCAGGAACCCGAAGCTGTGGTGGCCCAACGGGTACGGCGAGCCGACGCTGCACGACCTGACGCTGACGGCCTCCGTCGGCAACGCCGTCAGCGACCGCAAGAAGCTCAAGTTCGGCATCCGGCAGGTGACCTACTCCTACGACCTGCCGATCACGATCGTCGACGGGTTCGCCGAGCAGACCGTCGACGTCGGCGCCCAGCAGGCCCGCTACGTCCGGATGCAGGGCGGGAAGCGCGCCACCAGCTGGGGTTTCTCGCTCTACACGCTGTCCGTCGTGGACAGCGGGTCACCCGGCACGGACCTGGCGCTGGGCAAGACCGCGAGCTCGTCCTCGAACTCCGACGGCACCTCGCCGAACGCGGTCGTCGACGGCGACCCCAGGTCGCGGTGGAGCTCGGAGTACCGCGACAACGAGTACGTGCAGGTCGACCTCGGCGCCGCGACGGCGTTCGACCGCGTGGTCCTGCGCTGGGAGACCGCCTACGCGGCCACCTACAAGATCCAGGTCTCGCAGGACGGGCAGACCTGGACCGACGTCGCGTCGAAGGACAACTCCCCCAAGCCGCTGGTCATCCACGTCAACGGCGTCAAGATCTTCGCCCGCGGCGGCAGCTGGGGCTGGGACGAGCTGCTGCGCCGCATGCCCGGCTCCCGCGCGGACGCCGCCGTCGCGCTGCACAAGGACATGAACTTCACCGTGATCCGCAACTGGGTCGGCTCGTCGTACCGCGAGGAGCTGTTCGAGGCGTGCGACAAGTACGGCATCCTGCTGTGGAACGAGTTCTGGCTCGGCTGGTCCGCCGACCCCGCGAACCACGAGCAGTTCTTCGCTCAGGCCAAGGACACCGTGCTGCGCTACCGCTCGCACGCGTGCTGCGTGGTGTGGTTCGGCTGCAACGAGGGCAGCCCGCCGTACGCGGTGGACAAGGTGCTGCGGGAGATCGTGCACACCAACACCGACCTGATGTACCAGCCGAACTCCGCGGCCGGCGTGATCACCGGCGACGGCACGTACCGGTGGGTCGACCCGCGCACGTACGGCACCGGCGAGGCCACCGGTGGCAGGTTCGGGTTCTGGAGCGAGATCGGCCTGCCGACCGTGTCCGTGGTCGAGAGCATGCGCAACCTCGTGGGACAGGGCAACTCGGGCTGGCCCATCGGTGACGCCTGGTACATGCACGACTGGTCGGAGAACAGCAACCAGCAGCCCAAGGGCTACCAAGCCGCGATCGACGCGCGCCTCGCGCCGTCGAGCAGCATGGAGGAGTTCTGCCGCAAGGCGCAGTTCGTCAACTACGAGAGCATGCGCGCGATCTTCGAGGCGTGGAACGCCAGGCTGTGGAACGACGCGACCGGCGTGCTGCTGTGGATGTCGCACCCGGCGTGGCACAGCACGGTGTGGCAGACCTACGACTACGACATGGACGTCAACGGCAGCTACTACGGCTCCCGCAAGGGCTGCGAGCAACGGCACGTGCAGGCGAACCTGACCACCTGGCAGGTCTCGGCCATCAACCACACGGCGTCCGCGCTCACCGGCGTGACGGTCAAGGCGCAGCTGCACGGCCTGGACGGCAAGGCGATCGGCAAAGCGCAGGAGCAGAAGCTCGACGTCGCCGCGACCTCGGCCAGCCACCTGTTCACCGTGCCGTTCGACGCCGCGCTGCCCGCGTTCCACCTGCTGCGCCTCACACTGACCGACGCCCAGGGCAAGCAGCTGTCCGAGAACACCTACTGGCGTTACCGGACCGAGGCGTCGATGCACGCCCTCAACCAGTTGGCGTACACGCAGCTCACGACCACGTTGACGTCCAACAAGAACGGCTACACCGCGATCGTCCGCAACACCGGCAAGACGGTGGCCGCGATGGTCCGGCTGTCCCTGCGCGAACGCAACGGAACCGACCGCGTGCTGCCGACCCTGTACAGCGACAACTACTTCTGGTTGCTGCCGGGTGAGAGCCGGACGGTCACGATCGATCCTCAGCGGACCGTGCGGACGCCACGTCTGCTGGCGGAGGCGTACAACTCGGCGCCGAAGCTGAGCTGAGGTCCTCCCGGCCCGGGTGCCGCCGTGCCGACCAGAGAGTCAGCGCGGCGGCGCTCAGCCCCACGAGCACCGAAGTCCAGATGTTGAGGCGCAGGCCCAGGATCGTGTTCGCCTCGTCGATCCGCAGCGCCTCGATCCACAGCCTGCCCAGCGTGTAGAGCACCACGTACAGACCGAACGCGCGCCCGTGCCCGAGCCGGAAGCGGCGGTCCGCCCAGATCACGACGGCCGCCGCCGCGAAGGTCCAGAGCAGCTCGTAGAGGAACGCCGGGTGGAACGTCCCCAGCACCACCGGCTGCCCGTCCGGGCCGAGCACCGCGCGTCCGGCCTCCAGGTCCCACTGGTGGATCGTGAGCGCCCACGGCAGATCCGTCGGGCCGCCGTAGACCTCGTTGTTGAACCAGTTGCCCAGGCGCCCGATGCCTTGTGCCAGAAGGATTCCCGGCGCGGCGGCGTCCGCGAGCGGAGGCAGCGCCACACCCGCGCGCCTCGCGCCGATCCACGCTCCGAGCGCGCCGAACGCGATCGCGCCCCAGACACCCATCCCGCCCTCCCAGATGTAGAGGGCCTTGATCGGACTGCCACCGGGGCCGAAGTACGGCTGCCACGACGTGGCCACGTGGTAGAGCCGGGCGCCGACGATGCCGAACGGGACGCCCCAGGTCGCGATCTGGTTGATGACACCGGGCCTGCCTCCGCGCGCGACGTAGCGGCGTTCGGTGAGCCACGCGGCCACCAGGACGCCGGCGATGATGCAGAAGGCGTAGGCGCGGATCGGCACCGGGCCGAGGTGCCAGACGCCCTGGGTCGGACTGGGGATCGCGGCCAGCAGCATCGCGCCACCCTAACGACGCCGGGGCCTGCGCACTGTGAAGTCCGCAGGCCCCGGCCGTCGTTGCTTGTTCGGCGTTACTTGTTCGGCGTTACTTGTTCGGCGTTACTTGTTCAGCGCACCGCCGACGATCGGCAGCACCACCTTGCTGACGCCCAGCGAGACCTTCAGGGAGGTGCCGCTCGCCGCGGTGTCCGTGGCGAGGTAGGCGCTGTGGTTCGTGACGAGCACGATGCCGATCCGGTGCCCGGCCGGGATCAGCGCGTCCCTGGCGTGCAGCTTCCAGGTGACGTCCGCGGTGGTCCCGTTGGTGGGCAACGGGGTCGCGGACTCCAGCGACAGCCTGTTCTTGGCGTCGACGGCACCCTTGGTCAGCATCGTCGCCGTGACCGCCTGGATCGACACGTCCGGCGGGCGCGCGCAGCCGGTCTTGTCCCGCAGGTCGTTGCGGCCGCAGACCTCCGTGGACAGCTGCAGCGGGCTGCGTTCCGACAGCACGGCCTGCGTGCTCGGGCCGTAGTCCACCAGCAACGCCGTGAGCGGCGTCGACGCCCGGTTCGAGGCGATCCGCACGGTCAGGCTGACCTCACCGGACAACCGCGCGTCCTTCGTCAGCGGTGCCGTCACGTAGGCCAGCCGGTTGGCGTTCGCCGTCTCCGGGTTGGCCATCATGCTCGCCTCGCTGATGTTCGCGTTCGCGCCCACCGTGTGCGTGCCGCTGGGAGACGGCGCGGTGGTCAGCGAACCGGACATGCCGCCGGCCGCGGGACCGAAGTACAGCGTCGTGTCCTGGGTGTTGGGCCTCGGCCACGCCGCAGCCTGCTCCCAGCTGCCGTCCGGCTTCTGCACGTCGGCCATCGGCTCGTCCATGATCCCGTTGTCGGCGCCCTTGAGCCAGTGGTCCATCCACAGGCCCATGACGCGCTGCCACTCGGCCTGGCGGAACGAGATCGGGTCGAGGTGGCCGCCGCGGTGCAGCCAGATCTTGCGCGGCACGCCGTTGTCCGCGAGTTCCTTCCACCAGCGGCCGAACTGCGAAGGCTTGACGTTCCAGTCCGCCTGACCGTGCACGACGAACACCGACGCGCTCGTGTTCTTCGCGCCCGGCCGGTAGTCGCGGACCTTCCAGAACGACGTGTAGTCCCAGGACTCGTCACCGTCGTCCGCGGTCAGCTTGTCGAACACCGGCTTGCACTTCGCCTTCTGCGCCGCGCTCACGACGTAGTTGGCGAGGTAGGTCGGGTAGTTGGACTCCCAGCCCTTGTAGCCGATGCCCTGGTCACGGGCGTACTCGTACCAGCTGGAGATCGCCGCGATCGGGACGATCGTCTTCACGCCGGGGATGTTCGCCGCGGCCGCCGCGTTGGGCAGCGTGCCGTTGTAGGAGACGCCGAGCATGCCGACGTTGCCGGTGCTCCAGCTCGCGACCGCCGCACGGCCGTCCGCGTAGAACGCCTTGGCACGGCCGTTGAGCCAGTCCACGACCGCGCGCACGCTCGCGGTGTCCTCGGGACCGCCCGTCGTCGGGCAGCCGGTCGAGCGGGAGGTGCCTTGCATCTCCATCTCGACGACGGCGTACCCGCGCGGCACGAAGTACTCGTCGTACCAACGGCCGAAGCCGCGGGGCACGGTCGTGGACGACGCGGCCGCCGCACCCAGCCCGTAGTAGGGGCTGGCCTCCATCACGATCGGCACGCGCTCGGTGGTGTCGGGCCGCATGACGTCGGCGGCGATCCGGTCGAGCCTGCCGTCCGAGTCACTGTCGATCGTGGACTCGACGTAGACGGTCTCGGTGATCGCCGCCACGGCGGCCGGAGCCGCGTTCGAGGCAGGCGTGTAGATCGTCGCGGCCATGAGCAGGGTGGCCGTGACGAGGTAGACCCTTCGCATAGGTTCCTCCGTCGGAGGGCCCGATCGAGCAGCAGGGGTACAGCGTTTCGGGCCCCACGAAGGAATCTCACCGGTTCCGGCGGTGTCGCCGGTACGGCCGAAAGATCTAAACCATTACCTGTCTCAGGCGGCGACCAGTTCCTTGTCCCGGTCCGAGGTCTTCTTGGCCTTCGGCTTCTTGTTCGGCAGCGACAGGCGGAACACCTTGTGCCACGCCGAGAAGACCTGCTTGGGCAGCGGGCCGGTCACGTAGTCCAGCTCGTACTTCTCGAACAGCGCGCGCACCTTCACCGCGACCTCGGCGTACCGGTTGCTCGGCAGGTCGGGGAACAGGTGGTGCTCGATCTGGTGCGACAGGTTGCCGGTCATGAAGTGCATGGCCTTGCTGCCGCTGATGTTCGCGGAGCCCATCATCTGGCGCAGGTACCACTGGCCGCGCGTCTCGCCCTTGATCGACCGGCGCTCGAAGGTCTGCACGCCCTCGGGGAAGTGCCCGCACATGATCACCGAGTGCGACCAGAGGTTGCGGACCAGGTTCGCGGTGAACGTCGCGGCGAGCGTGGTGAGGAACGACGGGCCCGACAGCAGCGGGTGGATCACGTAGTCCTTGAGCACCTGCTTGCGGATCTTGCGGCCCACGGCCCTGGCCCGCGCGCGGAACTCGGGGTTGTTGCGGCGGCGCTTGTGCAGGTTCTTGCCGAGCTCCAGGTCGTACGCGGCGATGCCGTACTCGAAGAAGCAGGCGTTGATGAAGTTCCAGAGCGGCTGGGCCAGGTACATCGGGTGCCACTTCTGGTCCTCGTCCACGCGCATGATGCCGTAGCCGAGGTCGTTGTCCTTGCCGATCACGTTGGTGTACGTGTGGTGCAGCTCGTTGTGCGAGTGCTTCCACTGGTCGGCCGGCGAGACGTGGTCCCACTCCCAGGTCGTGGAGTGGATCTTCGGGTCGCGCATCCAGTCCCACTGGCCGTGCAGGATGTTGTGCCCGATCTCCATGTTGTCCATGATCTTCGCCACGGACAGGCCGGCGGTGCCGATGATCCACGCCGGCGGGAAGAGCGAGAACAGCAGGATGCCCCGGCTGGTCAGCTCCAGCTTGCGCTGCACCGAGATGACCTTGCGGATGTACGCGGCGTCCTTCTCACCGCGGCTCGCGATGATCTCGTCGCGGATCGCGTCGAGCTCGCGGCCGAGCTCCTCGATCTGCTCGTCGGTGAGGTGGGCGGTGGGATCGATGGCGGTCATGGGGCTCGCTTTCCGGGAAGCAGTGGCTGGGGGTGGGCCACTTCGCGGGGGGAGAAGAGGTCTGTGGTGGGGCTAGCGTTCGAGTTCGCAGGGCCCGGCGGCCGCGGACACGCAGGTCTGGACCAGCACGTGGGCGGTGGGGCTGTCCTCGGCCTCGGTGATCTCGCCGGTGCGCAGGTCTCGCACCGCGCCGGACTTCAGCGGCGTCACGCAGCCGAAGCAGATGCCCATGCGGCAGCCGGACGGCATCAGCACGCCCGCCTCCTCGCCGACGTTCAGCAACGGCGTGGCACCGTCCGCCTCGACGGTCTTGCCGGTCTTGCCGAACGTGACCACGCCGCCCTCTCCGGCGACGACGACCGTCGGCCGGAACCGTTCGGTGTGGAGCTTCTCCGCGACACCGTGCTCGGCCCAGTGCGCCTCGGCGGCGTCGAGCAGGCCCGCCGGGCCACAGGCCCAGGTCTCGCGCTCGGCCCAGTCGGGCACCAGCTCGTGCAGCTTGCTGACGTCGAGCATGCCGTCGGCGTCGGTGTGCAGCTCTTTGAGGGTGAGGGCCTTGTCCGCGACCAGGTCGTGCAGGTCGTTGCGGAAGATCACGTCTTCCTTGCGCGGTGCGGAGTGCACCATCACGACGTCGGCGAACCTCGTGTCGCGCAGCATGCCCATCGCGGGCGTGATGCCGCTGCCGGCCGTCAGGTAGAGCACCTTCGCGGGCTGGGCGGCGGGCAGCACGAACTCGCCGGTGGCCTGGTCGAGCTGGATGATCGTGCCGGGCTTCGCCCTGCGGACCAGGTGGTTGCTGACCTTGCCGTCGGGGATGGCCTTCACGGTGATCGTGATGCGGCCGTCGGCGCGGTTGGTCGGCGACGTCACCGAGTACGCACGCCACAGGCGCACGCCGTCGACGTCGATGCCGATCCGGATGTACTGGCCCGCGACGTGACCGCGCCAGCCCTTGCCGGGCTTGATCACGATCGTCGCGGCGTCGTCTGTCTCACGGTGAACGGCCTCGATGCGGCCGCGCAGGTCAGCGCCCGCTCGAAGCGGGCTCACCAGGTCGAGGTAGTCGGACGGCAGCAGCGGCGTCGTGACCAGCTCTAGCAGTTTCCACGCCCTGCTGCGGAGGGCGGCACTCGTCATGACTCCAGCTTGATGCGCCCCAGGGCGTAAAGTCCTGTCCGTAGGACGTGAATCTGAACCTTCAGATTGTTCGCAGGGAACAAATCGTGACACACGCAATGAGGAGGGCCACCGAACTGGCCCTCGACGAGAAGACCGTGACCGCGCTGCGGGCGGTCCTGAGGCCGACGGCCGACGAGGTCGTCCGCGCCATCATCACCGAGGTGCCGTCGTACGCGAACGCACTATCCGGCCGCATGGGTGGCACGATCCGCCGCGCCGTTCGCACGGCGCTGGGACACTACTTGGATCTGGCCAGCGGCACAGGAGGAGGTGGCGACGCGAGCGACGCGGCCTACGAACTGGGCCGGGGCGAGGTGCGGGACGGCCGCTCGATGGACGCACTCCTCAGCGCGTACCGAGTAGGCGCCCGAGTGGCCTGGCGAGGCCTGGCGGCAGGCGCCGTACCAGCAGGTCTGCCCGCCGCCGAGGTGGCGAAGTTCGCCGAGCTGACCTTCGCCTACATCGATGAGCTGTCCGCCGCCTCCGCCGCGGGCCACGCCGACGAACTGGCCGCCCGAGGCCTGGCCCACGAGCGCCACCTGGAACAACTGGCCCGAGACCTCCTGGCCGGCGCGAGCACCGAGGTTCTCCTGGCCTCGGCCCAGCGAGCCGCCTGGCAACCGCCGACCGCGCTGACCGTGGTCCTGCTCCCCGCGTTCCAGGCCCGCCCGGCGTACCGCCTGCTCGACCCCGGCACGTTGGTGCTGGACGACCTGCCGGACTCCACGGGCGTGCTCCTGGTTCCCGAGGCCGACCGCGCCCATCTCTTGCGGCAGCTCATCGGCCGTAACGCCGTCGTCGGCCCCGCACGCCCCTGGGTGCGTGCATCCGCCTCGTACGAACGGGCCGTACGCGCGCGCACCCTCTCCCCCGACATCCGCGACACAGAGGAGCACCTGCCCTCTTTGGTCCTGGGCGCGGACCCGGACGCGTACGCCGACTTGCGTGCGCGCGCTCTCGCTCCGTTGCTGGCCCTCCCCACGACCACTGCCCGACGGCTCGAGGAGACGTTGCGCGCGTGGTTGCTGCATCACGGGCGGCGGGAGGAGGTGGCTGCGGCGTTGTTCGTGCATCCGCAGACCGTTCGGTACCGGATGGGGCAGCTTCGTGACCTGTTCCCGGATCTGGGGTCTCCGCAGCGGGTTCTGGAGTTGACCCTGGCGGTGGCGCTACCAGCTAGTTCGGACTAGTTTCTGTCAACGCTGAAGCTATAGAAGAGCATGAACTCGATGGTGTCGGCGGCGCGTCCGGACTCCTGGGCCCATCTCGCCAGGAGTCCGCAGTAGCGTTCGTACGTTTCCGCAGGCCAGGGGCCCGTGCGATGCAGAGAGTCCCACCCGCATCGCTCGCGCAGCACGGTCGCCACCCGGCTGTCGAGGATCAGACACGGATGGCCTGGCGCTCCCCTGCCGGCGAAGTACAGGAACTTGGTGAAGAACGCCGGGCCCAGATACCGGATCGCGTTGCTGTGACCGGGCCTGAGCAGCGAGTACGCGGCGAACGGGTCGTGCCGGGACAGGTCCGCGGCCTTGGTCAGCAGTTCCTCGCAGCGCGGTAGGTCGCGGGCGATGCTGTCGAGCCTCCGCGCGTTCAACCGCAGGCGGAGGCCCGCTCCCCAGGCCAGGCTCCACCAGAGCAGGGTGAACACGTCGCCCGCTCCCCGGACGTCGTCCCTGGTCAGCAGCCGTTCGGACGGCGGCGTGCCGGGCAGGCCACGCCGGCTGATCTCGTCGTGCCACCATCCTGGGTTGATCTCGACCGGGCACTGGTCGGGCGTCTCCCACGCCGGGAGGGTGAGCGTCGAGAGGTCCGTCATCGGCATACCGCTGCATCGCGACACGTCCGCGGCCGTTACCCGGCGCGGCGCCGTGACGCACGACACAGCGGCGCGAGAACCTGACGCGCGATCTCGACGTCTTGCGGAGTGTGAGAGCCATCCGGGCTGAGCCGGCCGACCTGGACGAGGAACAGCTCGTGCGCCGAGTCGCACGGGGCGATCGGCGCGCGTTCGAGGAGCTGTACCGCCGCACGTCACCGTGGCTGGCCGTGCGGTTGCGCAGGCGTTGTTCGGACGAGCAGATCGTCGCCGAAGTGCTCCAGGAGACCTACCTCGCGGTGTGGCGAGCGGCCGACGCCTTCGCCGGAGCGGCCGCTGGCGGCAGCGCGGTCGGCTGGTTGTGGACCATCGCGGCCCGGCGGCTGATCGACGCGTTCCGCCGCCGGGCGCACCACGCCGCACCTCCTGTCGCCGCCGCGCCCCCGGTGGCCGGCGGGGCCGACGAGGAGGTGCTCGACGGGGTGGTCGGGGACGAGGTGGGGGACGCGTTGCGGCGGTTGGCGCCGGAGCTGCGGCAGGTGTTGCAGGCGATGGTGCTGGACGGGTTGTCGGTGCGGGAGACGTCGGTGCTGCTCGGGGTGCCCGAGGGGACCGTCAAGACCCGCGCCCGGCGGGCTCGGATCGCGATGAGGGAGGCGCTGGCATGACGGCACACCGACCAGGTCCGCACGGGCGCGGGGTCGCGGTCCACGACGCGCAAGGCCTGGCAACGACTCGTCCGCCGGTCCCGCGCGAGGGCGGCGCCACCGCGCGTGAGGCACGAAGTCTGGCGACGGTTCACCGGCCAAGCCCGCGCGGGGACGGCGCCACAGCGCGTGAGGCGCCAGACCTGGTCACGGTTCACCGACCGATCCCGCACGGGGAGCGCGCCACAACGCGCGAGACACCAGACCTACCCACGGTCCCCCCACCAAACCCGCACGGGGAGCGCGCCACGGCGCGTGAGACACCAGACCTGACCACGGTCCACCCACCAAACCCGCGCGCAGACCGCGCCACGACGCGTGAGGCACCAGACCTCGCCACAGTTCGCCCACCAAACCTCGGCGAAGACCGCGCCACAACGCGCGAGACACCAGACCTGGCCACGACCCACCGACCAGGCCCCGCCGAGAGCACCACAACCACGCCCCACCCAGGCGGAACCACCGCCACGCTCCACACCGAGCTGCCCACCACCCGACCCAGCGCGACGAAGGAGGCGCGACCATGACCACCCACCACCCCGGCGACCCCCTGCTGCGCCGTTACTCCCGAGGCGACGCCATCGCGGCCGACGAGCTCTGGGCCGTCGAGTCGCACCTCGAGACCTGCGCCCCCTGCCGCGCCCGCCTCGCCCCGGACCCGACCGCCGAGGCGGTGTGGGCCGGCCTCTCCCCCCTCCTCGACCGCACCCCGCAGATGCCCCGCGCCAGGCCGTGGCGGCGGGTGCACAGCTGGGTCTCCCCCGCGGCCGGGCCGTGGCTGGCGATGATCCTGCTGGTCACCGCGGCGGCCATCGCACTCGACCGGGCCGGGGTCGCGGTCGGTGACCGGGTCTCGCTCGTCCTGCTCGTCGCGCCGGTCCTCCCGGTCCTCGGGGTCGCGGCGTCGTGGGGCAGGGCGCTCGACCCGGCGTTCGAA
The DNA here is from genome assembly GCF_053608005.1 of Lentzea sp. NPDC055074. Taxonomy (NCBI): domain Bacteria; kingdom Bacillati; phylum Actinomycetota; class Actinomycetes; order Pseudonocardiales; family Pseudonocardiaceae; genus Lentzea; species Lentzea sp. NPDC055074. The sequence continues at coordinate 573,623 of NZ_JBSGUQ010000003.1, read as the reverse complement.
CTGACCGCCGCCACGCCCCGCGCCGGGTTGCCGCTGGTGTTCCGGCGGACCGCGGCGGTGCTGGGCGTGGTGGTGCCGGGGCTGGCAATGGCGAGCCTGCTCACCGACGTCGGGTACGCGCTGTGGCTCCTGCCCTGTCTGGCGTTCACCGTCGGAACGCTGGCGCTCGGCACCTACACCGGCGTCGCCCGCGCTGCCGTGGGCCTCATCTCGGTGTGGGCCGTGGCGATCGTGGCGCCGACGATCGCGTTCAGCCGCACGGCTGTCGCGCTCGGGCCCGAGGCCACGCCGGTGTGGGCCGCGGCGCTGGGCGTGGGGCTGGTCGTGCTCGCGGCGCGCAGGATGGCGTTCACCCGACTGGAGGGGAACTGATGACGGCACCCACCACCTACGCGTGGGAGATCGAGGCCCGCGATCTGAGGATCAAGGCCGGGCGGCGGATGGCGGTCGACGGGGTCACGCTCACGATGGGGCGCGGTGTGCACGGGTTGCTGGGGCCCAACGGTGCCGGCAAGACGACGCTCATCCGCACGCTCGCCACCGTCCTCGCGCCCAAGAGCGGGGAGTTGACGCTCCTGGGCGGCATGGAGCTGCGGCGCCTTCGCCGAGTTGTCGGCTACCTGCCGCAGGAGTTCGGGCACTACCGGCGGTTCACCGTGCGGGAGTTCGTCGCGTACGTGGCGTGGCTCAAGGAGATGCGCGACATCCCGGCGGCCGTGCAGCGCGCGATCGAACGCGTCGGGCTCGCGGACCGGGCCGACGACAGGATGAAGACGTTGTCCGGCGGCATGATCCGGCGGGTCGGCATCGCGCAGGCGATCGTGAACGACCCCGAGATCCTGTTGCTCGACGAACCCACCGCGGGCCTCGATCCCGCCCAGCGCCTCAGGTTCCGCGAGTTGCTCACCGAGCTGGGCACGGACTCGTGCGTCGTCGTCTCGACCCACCTGGTCGAGGACGTCGCCGCCGCGTGCACGGACGTTGTCCTGCTCTCACAGGGAAAACTCGTCTTCCAGGGCACGCCGGACCAACTGGCGGCCCGAGGAACGGAGCAGCACGCGGGCGACAGCCCCATCGAACGCGGCTACAGCGCGCTGCTCGGCATCCCCAACCGGCCCGGCACCTGGTGACGGTCGTCACAACGAGAACCTCGTGAGCCCTGCCGCCGTCTTGCCCGTCAAGAGCGGAAAACACTTGAGGGAGAACAGGATGCAGGCGATCGAAGCCGACAGCCTGGTGGTGCGCATGGGCAGGCGCAACGCGGTCGACGGGCTCAGCCTCCGGCTCGGCCGGGGCGTGCACGGGCTGCTCGGCCCGAACGGCGCGGGCAAGACGACGCTGATCCGCACGCTGGCGACGGTGCAGTCGCCCAGCGCGGGAACGCTGTCGCTGCTCGGCACGCCGTCGAACGGCAGGCTCAAGCCCGTGCGGAAGAAGCTCGGCTACCTGCCGCAGCACTTCGGTTACTACAAGCGGTTCAAGGTGCGGGAGTTCGTCGAGTACCTGGCCTGGCTCAAGGAGATGCCGCAGAAGCAGATCCCGGACGCCGTGAAGGACGCGCTCGACCGGGTCGGGCTCTCCGACCGCGCCGAGGACAGGATGAAGTCGTTGTCCGGCGGCATGGTCCGCCGGGTCGGCATCGCGCAGGCCATCGTCAACAGGCCCGAGCTCCTGCTCCTGGACGAACCGACGGTCGGCCTGGACCCCGCGCAACGCCTCAGGTTCCGCGAGCTCGTCGTCGAGCTGGGCCGGCAGTCCTGCGTGCTGATCTCCACCCACCTGGTCGAGGACGTCGCGGCGGCGTGCACCGACGTGGTGCTCGTGAACGAGGGTTCCCTCGTCTTCCAGGGAACTCCGGCCGATCTCGCGACAGCGGGCACGACGGCGCACGTCGGCGACAGCCCGATCGAACGCGGCTACTCGGCGCTGATCAGCGCGAAGTCCGCCGGAGGTGCCTGGTGACCGGACTGCGCATCGAGCTGCGGCGCTCCACCGCGCTCTGGGCCGGACTGCTCGTGCTGGTCTCCGGCACGGGAATGCTGCTGCTCATCACGTCCGCGAGCCCGCGCTGGGCGGCCAACTCGACGACGGCGGTGCTCGTGCTCCGCCTGCCGCTGGCCTACGTGTGGGCGCTCGCGGTCGGGCTGGCCGTCTTCCAGGGCATGCGCGACAGCCGCGCCGGGGTGACCGAGCTGTTCGACGCCACCTCCCGCCCCGGCTGGGTGAGGCTCGGCACGCTGGCCACGGCGATGGCGGGCACGGTCGCCGTCGCGGGTGCGGTGCTGTGCACGGGACTGGTGGCCAAGGTCGCGTTCGGCGGCGGGTTCATCTCGATCGGGTTCGTCCCGCTCATGGTGACCGTGGTGCTCGCGCTGGCGTCGAGTGTCCTCTTGGGACTCGCCATCGGAAGGCTCCTGCCCCACCCGCTGACCGCGCCGGTCGCGCTGGTGGCCACGTTCATGGTCGCGACCACGGCGGGCCGGGCGCTCGAAGCCGACGAACCGGGCGGCGAGATCTCCCGGCTGGCACTGCTCACGCCCGTCTTCGACCCGCCGACCTCCGACCTCGTCACGACCTCGACGTCCGTGGACCTGGGCCAGATCGTGTGGTTCACCGGCCTGGGCATCACCGCGTTCCTGTTGCTCGTCGCACGAACGCATCTCGGACGTCTCACCGCGCTCGTCCCGGCCGGGCTGGCCGTCGCGCTGGCCCTCTCGGTCATGCCCTCCAAGTACTCCGACATGCTGGTCACGGACTCGATCGCGAGCAAGCTCGTGTGCGAGGACAAGGTCTGCGTGAGCCAGGTGCACGCGGCGAGCCTGCCCACCGTCGCCGCGGCCGGGAGGGACGCGCTGGCGAAGCTCGCGGTGCTGCCCGGCGCGCCCACCGAGATCCGCGAGGACACGTCGGCGATGGCGCATCTCACCGTGCCCCAACGGGATCAGCGCGTCGTCTACCTGCCGTCGCAGGGCCGTCCCGGCGTGCTGACCATGACCGAGGCCCAGGTGCGGCTCGAACTGCTCGCCGGCGCGGGCGTCCCGACCTGCTCGACGCCGAACACGTTCAACACCTACGGAGCCGTCGTCCGCTACGTGACGGCCGGATACTTCCACGGCGAGCTGGCCGAACTGCCGTCCGAGGCCTTCATGTGGTCGAGCAGCCGGTTGCGCACCGAGATCGACCAGGCGTGGCAGCAGTTCCGCGGGCACTCCCCGGCCGAACAGCTGAAGCGGGTCGCCCAGACCCGGCAGATGTTGCTGACGTGTGAGGATCCCGAACGCGTGCTCGACGTGCTGAAGGCGGGCTGATGAGGCCGCTCGCGCTGTACGCGCGAGCGCGCGGAGTCCCCGCGGCACTGGTGCTCTTGCCGGTCGTGGTGCTGATCGCCTGGTCGGCGCTGCACTCACCGTGGACCGCACTCAGCGCGTCGCTGACCACGCTGGCCGCCGTGGTGGTGACCACGACCGGCCTCGCGGGCCAGGACCCGGAGCTCGACAGGTCGACCGCCGTCCCCTGGCCGTTGTGGCGCCTGGGCCACCTCCTGCTCGCGACGACAACCGCCGCCATCAGCGTTCTCCTGGTGCAGAAACTCGGCAGCGAACCGTTCGACGCCGCGTTCGTCGTGCGCGACACGGCGGGCATGATCGGCCTGGCCGGGCTCACGGCCACGGTGGCCGGAGCCCGGCTCGCCGCCGCCGCGCCGGTGCTGTGGTGGGCGGTGGCGGCGATCATGCCGCCCTCGGAGTCGACGCTGGGCCGAGTCGTCTCGTGGCCGCTCGGAGCCCCGGACGACGCCGCGACGATCTGGACGGCCGGGGTGCTGTTCGTGGGCGGGGTCGCCGCCTACTGCGTGCGCGGCGGCCGGCGCTAGCCGAGGTCCTCCACCGCGATGTAGTCGGCGATCGCCTGCTGTCCCTTGATGTTCGCGTGCACGCCGTCACCGGTGTCGTACTGGGCGTTGACGCTGTTCGGCCTGATCGGGTCCTCCAGGACCTGGTCGAGGTCCTGCACCGAGGCGCAGGTGTCCGAGCAGTCGCCACCGCGCTTCACGACGTCGTTGACGGCGTGCCGCACGAGGTTCTGCTGGTCGCTGTACCCGGGCCGGGGCGTGATCGGCGTGACGTGCACGGCGATCCCGGCCTGGCGCAGCCGCCCGAACACCGCGCGGTAGCTGGCGACGATGTCCGCAGCGGTGCAGCCGTTCGCGACATCGTTCGTGCCGTAGTAGTAGATGACGTCGGTGACGCCGTGCAGTGCAAGAACGTCCCTTTCCAGTCGTGCCACCGCATCCAGGCCGAAGAACGGTGCCGGGGTGTTCGGGCAGACGGCGCTCGTGGTGCCGCTGATGCCGGCGTTGGCGACCGCGTGCTGCGGGCCGGGCGAGGCGACGATCCGGCGGGCCAGCACGTCGCTCCAGCGCTTGTTGGTGCCGAGCTCGGTGCAGCCGGGACCGCAGTTGGTGCTGCCCACCCCGTCGACGACCGAGCTGCCGAACGGCACGACCGTCCCCTTCAGCCTCGGGTTGAGCACGTCCACCGCGCTCACCACGTACGTCGACTGGACGGTCTGCGTGTACGCGGTGCCGTCGCCGGTGGTGTGGTCGCCGGAGCCGGGCGGGGTCAGGTAGTTCTCGCGGAACGCGGACTCGTGCCGGCCGGGCACGACCTCACCGGCGACGTGCAGGCTGACGGCGAGATCGGTGCCCGGTTCGGTCTTCAGGGACGTGCGGTCGCTCCACGTCTCGCCACCCGCCGGGATCGTCACGGCGCGCCGGCCCCCGAACGTCACGTCGCGCGTGCCCTCCACGGCCGCGCCGCCGGCGCTGAGAGCGACGGTAGTGCGGTCGATCGTCAACGGCTGCTTGCCGAACGTGTTCTGCACCCGGATCCGGACCGCACCGCCGCCCTGGCTGAGGTGCGTGATCATCCGCATCGACTGGTCGTGCAGCGTGACAGGGGCGAGGTGCTGTTGCGACTGCGCCCACGACGTGAACCAGACGGGCCGTTCGGCGGCGGCCGCCGGCGTGAGGAGCGCGATCATCACCGACAGGACAGGAACAAGCGCAGGGATTCTCATGTCCTGTCTTCTTACCGGTCCGTGATCGATCAGTCACGTCTCGTGATCGCCCGGTAAGGGGTCAGGTCACCAGGCCGCGGCGGTACGCGTAGACGACGGCCTGCACCCGGTCGCGGAGGTCCAGCTTCGTCAGGATGCGCGACACGTACGTCTTCACCGTCTCCTGGCTGATCACCAGGGCCGCGGCGATCTCGCTGTTGGACAGGCCTTCCGCGATGAGGCGCAACACCTCCAGCTCGCGCGGCGCCAGCTGGGGCTCCGCGACCTCGCCCGCGGGCCGGATGCGCGCCGCGAACCGGCCGACGAGCTGCCGCGTCACCTCGGGCGCGAGCAACGCGGCGCCGCTCGCCACGGTCCGGATGCCGTGCAGCAGCTGGGCCGGGGGCGCGTCCTTGAGCAGGAACCCGCTCGCACCGGCCCGCAGCGCCTCGTACACGTACTCGTCCAGGTTGAACGTCGTCACCACGAGCACCTTGACGGGATCGGGGACCCCGGCGCCCGCCAGCAGCCGGGTCGCCCCGATGCCGTCGAGCACCGGCATCCGCACGTCCATCACGACGACGTCCGGGTTCAGCCTCCTGGCCAGTTCGACCGCCGCGCGCCCGTCCCCGCACTCCCCCACGACCTCGAGGTCCGGCTGGGCGTCGATGATCGTGGCGAAGCCGGTGCGGATGAGCGCCTGGTCGTCGCACACCAGCACGCGAACCGGTGCGGTCACGCCGGGTTCCCCGCGGGGATGCGCGCCCGGACCACGAACCCGCCGTCGTGCCGGCCCGCCGAGAACTCGCCGCCCAGCACGTCGACGCGCTCGCGCAGCCCGGCGAGGCCGCGACCGCTGCCTCCGACCGTCGTGGACGACCTCGCGCCCTCGGTGCCGACCTCCACGGTGATTTCCCTTTCGCCGTAACGCACCCGCACGTTCGTCGGGTTGCCGCGCGCGTACTTCAGCGCGTTCGTCAACGCCTCCTGCACCACCCGGTACGCGACGGCCTCGGCGCTGCCCGCGTCCCGCGCCGCCTCGCCCTCCTCCGCGAACTCCACGGGCTGCCCGGCGAGACGGGTCTGCTCGACCAGCGTGCGCAGGTCGCCGGGAGACTCCGTGCTGTGGTCGGGGTTCAGCAGGTCGAGCAGGTGCCGCAGGTCGGTCAGCGACCGACGGCCGGTGTCCGTGATCGCCTGCAACGTCTGGTCCAGCCGTTCCGGGGCCGCCGTCAGGTACCGCGCGGCCTCGGCCTGCACCACCATCGCCGTCACGTGGTGGGTCACCACGTCGTGCAGCTCGCGGGCGATCAACGTCCGTTCCGCGACACGGGTGGAGACGGCGATGTGCTGCCGGCGTTCGGCCTCGGCGCTGCGGGAGAGCCGCAACCACGCGCCGACCGCCCACGCGGCGGCCAGCGCCAGGTAGAACGTGACGAACCCGGCGACGCCCTCGGTCGCCCCGTTCAGGTCCAGCGCGACGGCCAGCCCGGTGTACCCGGCGGAGAGCGCGATCACGGTGCCGCGCCGGTGGTGCGAGAGGTGCAGACCGGCGCTGATCAACGCGATCGGCAGGGCCGTGCCGGCGACGGTGTGGTAGCCGCGCAGCTGGTCCACGGCGAACGCGACCGACACGAGCGCAAGGCAGACGAGGGGCCACTTCCGGCGCACGACCAGCGGCAGGCACTCGAGTGCGATGACGGCGATCGCGAGCAGGTCGAACGGCCGGTTCGGCAACCCGCCGAGCTGGGTTCCCTTGTCGTGCAACGCGGGCACCAGCGAGCCCAGCGCGAGGAGCAGCGCGAGCGGCGCGTCCTGGACGCGAACGTCCCAGCCGCGCCACCGCTGAAGGCTGATCACGCGCCGAGCGTAGCGGCCGGGGCGGTGCGGCCACGGCGGGGCACGATGGTGCCCCGCCGCCGCGCCAGCCACAGGAACGCCACGGTGACCACGACGCCCGCCACCACCGAGTAGGCGCTCGCCTCGGGCCCGAAGTCGCCCCCGGTGAGGATCGCCGGACCGGACGTCACGCCGTCCAGCAGGCCCTGCGGCGCGTCCTGGCCGGAGACGCTGGTGCTGAAGATGCCGCCCTGGGCGAAGTTCCACGCGAAGTGCACGCCGATCGGCACCCACAGGGTGCGCGTGGCCACGAACGCGGCGCCGAGCATCAGGCCCGCCTCGATCGCGATGGCGAGCGAGCTCCACACCGTGGCTCCGGGGTTGGGGAAGTGCGCGAAGCCGAACACCAGTCCGCTCAGGACCAGGGCGAGCCACGTGCCGATCTTCTCCTCGATGATCCGGAACAGCACGCCCCGGTACAACAGCTCCTCGGTGACGGCGACCGCCACCATGAACCCGAGGATCGCGAGCGTGCCGGTCAGCGACCCCCACCCGCGCACCTCGTACCCGCCGAGGAACGCGATGTTCGCGATCACCGCCCCGAACATCGCGAGTCCGATGAGGACACCCCGCCCGAGCGCGCCGGGAGCGGTCCTCAGCGAGACCTCGGTGGGGTCGCGGTGCTCGGTCCTGCGCACGACCCAGGCGTACGCGGCCAGTGCCAGCGCCGCCGCCAGGAACCCGGCGACCAGGGTGAGAGGCCAGTTCCACCCCAGCGCCCGCACACCGTTGCCACCGGCCCACGACACGACCGCCACGACGGCCAACTGCTTCAGGAATCGCATGACCGGAACGCTATGGATCTCGTGCGTCGCCGACGTTCCCCCGAGGTGGACATTCCCGTGTAGCTCGCTAGGGGGACACGGACGCCTTCAGCGCAGCGGACAACCACGCGAACGGCATGAACTCCGCGGCCTGCTGCGCCGTCCCGTCGATGATCGCCACGAGCGACTGGTACCGGGTGTACGGGTCGGTCGGCGCGACGGCCTCCTCGATCGCCTCCAGGTGCAGCCGTTCGATGTCGAGCACGTCGGCCGCCAGCTTCTCGCGGAACCCGGGACTGTCCGGGGTCTCGGCGATCTCCCCGAGGTACGCCGTGTAGTCCCCTGCGATCTCACGCCCCAGCGGCGAGTCCGCGGGAACGCCGGCCCGTTGTGCCTCCTGTGCGCGCACCATGATCGCGCCGCCCCGTTCGAAGGCCTCGACCATCGCCGTCGAGGTCATCATCGCCGCGGTGGGGCTGGAGAAGGTCTCGTGCAACGCCGCGCGCACCTCGCGGCGGAAGCCCGTGTCCTGCAGGAGGTCGGCCAGCTCGATCCACGCCTCCAGCTGCTCCGTGGAGGGTTCGTCCGGGAGCACCAGCGGACCGTTGCGCATGAGGCCGAGGAAGTCCGGGCTGACCTGGAGGCCCTCGCTGATCTCGTCCCAGAAGTCGTCCATCAGGCGGTCGCGGTCCTCGTCGGACATCCCGGCGAGCTTGTGCAGGAGGACCACCTGCTCGGCCTCGGAGTTCTGCCGCGCGATCGTGCGCAGCACGGCCTGGCGCGACCGGATGCGGCGGACCTGGTCGTCCAGCCGGGCCAGGTGCGCCGTCGCGAGGTCGGTCAGCGTCAGGCCGCCGGAGAGCAGCCGACGGATGTCGTCGAGGCCCGCGTCGAGTTCGCGCAACGTGCTGACGAACTCGAGTCGTGCGATGGCGTGCACGTCGTAGAGCCGATGCCCGCCCGTGGTGACCTCGACGGGCGGCACGACGCCCTCGTCGGAGTAGAACCGGATCGCGCTGACGCTCAGCCCCGTCCGGCGCGCGACCTCACCGATCGCGTACAGCCTGGTGTCGTCCATACGCACACCATCGAACCTCAAGCCGCTTGAGATGCAAGCCACAAAACGGCTTACTTGAGCATTACCATCCCTTTACCTATGCTGTCCGGCGAGGGGAGTACTTCCCAAGCGTCTGCCCGGTCAGTACGGACATCCCCAAGGTGTCCCCGGGAGGCCACCCGTCCGCGGGTGAAGGAGACCTCGAACGATCGTTGTTCGAGGAGGTCCTGTGCCCGTGGCATCCGTGGCATCGCCCGCACTGTGGTTCATCAGCATCGCGGTGCTGCTCGGTCTGCTGGTCGTCGACTTCCTGGTCACGCGGCGCCCGCACGAGGTGTCGATCAAGGAAGCGGCCGGCTGGTCCGTCTTCTACCTGACGCTGCCGCTGGTGTTCGGACTCTGGCTGTGGTTCGAGTTCGGCAGCGGTCAGTCGCTGGAGTTCATCACCGGGTTCGTGGTCGAGAAGTCCCTCTCGGTGGACAACCTGTTCGTCTTCATGCTGCTGCTCGCGGCATTCAGCGTGCCGTCGGAGATCCAGCAACGCGTGCTGCTCTACGGCATCGTCGGCGCACTGGTGCTGCGCGGCATCTTCATCGCGGCCGGTGCCGCGATGCTGTCCGCCGGCACGTGGGCGTTCCTGGTGTTCGGTCTCGTCCTGTTCGCCTCGGCGCTGAAGATCCTGCACTCCGCCCTCTCGGGTCAGCCCGAGACCAAGGACACCTCGAAGATGCGCTCGGTGAGGCTGCTGCGCAGGCTCATGCCGGTCACCGACGACTACCGCGGCACGAAGATGCTCGTGCGCGAGAACGGGCGCAGGGCCCTCACGCCGCTCGCGATCGTGGTCGTGGCGATCTTCGCGACCGACGTCGTGTTCGCGATCGACTCCGTGCCCGCCGTGTACGGCATCACCGAGGACCCGTACCTCGTGTTCACCACCAACGCGTTCGCGCTGCTCGGCCTGCGCGCGCTGTACTTCGTGCTGCAGTCGGTGCTGGCCAAGCTCGTGCATCTCAACCACGGTCTCGCGATCATCCTCGGGTTCATCGGCCTGAAGCTGGTGCTGCACTGGGCGCACGGCGTGTGGCCGTCCGTGCCGACGATCCCGACCCCGGTCTCGCTGGGCGTCATCGTGGCGACCCTGGGCGTCGTGACGCTGACCAGCCTCCGTGCCAACCGCAGGGAACCAGCCAGTTTGGACTGATCACCATGGCCACCGCGCGCCTGATCGACTTCCTCGTGGACGTCAGCGTCACCCTCCTGGTGCTGACCGCACTGGTGATCGCGTGCGCGGTGCTGCTCTCCAGACCGTAGGTTCGACGCATGCGGGAACAGCCTCTGGCCATCGAGGTGCGGGGAGCGCGGGTGCACAACCTGCGCGACGTCGACGTGACGGTGCCGTTGCGGCAGCTCGTCGCCATCGCGGGCGTGTCCGGTTCGGGCAAGTCGTCGTTCGCGATGGGCGTGCTGTACGCGGAGGGCTCGCGGCGGTACGTCGAGGCGCTGTCGACGTACACCCGGCGCCGGATGTCCCAGGCTCCGCGTGCGGCCGTCGACAGCGTCCGGCACGTCCCGGCCGCCCTCGCCCTGCGGCAACGGCCGGGTGTGCCGGGCGTCCGCAGCACGTTCGGCACCTCGACCGAGCTGCTCAACGTCCTGCGGCTGCTGTTCTCGCGGCTGGCCTCGCACCGCTGCCCCAACGGCCACCAGCAGGAACCGACCATCGCCGTGGCGCAGGAGCTCGACCTGACCTGCCCGGTCTGCGGTGTCACGTTCACCCCGCCGGGCGCGGAGATGCTGGCGTTCAACTCCGACGGCGCGTGCCCGCACTGTTCCGGCACGGGCGTGGTGCGCGAGATCGACGACGACCGGCTGGTGCCTGATCCGTCGCTCACGATCGCCGAGGGCGCCGTCGCGCCGTGGGGGATGTTCGGGCTGTCGGTGATGCCCGAGGTCATCGGTGAGTTCGGCGTGCGCACCGACGTGCCGTACGCGGAGCTGACGGACTCCGAACGCGAGTTCGTGATGAACGGACCGGCGGAGAAGAGGCAGATCCGGGTGCCCTCCAAGGCAGGCCGGGTCTTCGATCTCAACTTCACCTACCGCAACGCCAGGCTGGCGGTGCGGGAGGCGTTGAAGAACGCCACCACCGAACGCGGCCTCGGCCGGGTGAACAAGTTCATCAGCACCCAGACCTGCCCGACGTGCCACGGGACCCGGCTCAGCCCCGCCGCGCTGGCGCCGCTGGTCCGCGGGATCACCCTCGCCGAGGCGACCGCCCAGACGCTGGACGACCTGGTCGCGTGGGTGCCGGAGATCGAGACGTCGCTGCCGTCCGACATGCGCGCGATGGCCCGGAGCATCACCGAGCAGCTGCTGGACACCGCGCGACGGCTGGTCGAGCTCGGGCTCGGGTACCTCAGCCTCGACCGGGCGTCCTCCACGCTGTCGACCGGCGAACGGCAGCGCGTCCAGCTCGCGCGGGCGGTGCGCAACGAGACCACCGGCGTGCTGTACGTGCTGGACGAGCCGTCGATCGGGCTGCACCCGTCCAACGTGGACGGACTGCTCGGCGTGGTGCGGGACCTGTTGCGGGACGGCAACTCCGTCGTGCTGGTGGACCACGACGTGCAGGTGTTGCGAGAAGCCGACTGGCTGATCGAGATCGGTCCCGGGTCCGGTGCGGAGGGCGGCCGGGTGCTGACCACGGGGACGGTCGCCGACCTGGCGGCCAGCTCCGAGTCCCTGCTGGGCGGCTTCCTCGCGGGCCGGGAACCCGTCGTGACCCGCGCGCGGATCAGTGAGGCCGAGATGTTCGCGCACGGCCGCATCCACCTCGCCACGCGACCGGTGCACACCGTCCACGCCCTGGACCTGGACCTGCCGCACGGGCGGCTCACCGCGGTCACCGGCGTGTCCGGCTCGGGCAAGACCACGCTGGTGCTGGAGAGCCTGGTGCCGGCGTTGCGGGCCAAGACCTCCGGCGAACGGCCGCCCGCGTGGGTCGCCGAGGTCGACGCCGGGGCGATCACGCGGGTCAACGTCGTCGACGCCACCCCGATCGGCGTCAACGTCCGCTCGACCGTCGCCACCTACAGCGGGGTCATGGACGACCTGCGCCGCGCGTACGCGGCCCGGGCCGACGGTCTCGCCGCCGGCGACTTCTCCTACAACACCGGCTCGTTGCGCTGTCCGCGGTGCGAGGGGACCGGCGAGATCTCGCTCGACGTGCAGTTCCTGCCGGACGTCGACATCGCCTGCCCGGACTGCGGCGGCACCCGCTACTCCCCCGCCGCGAGCGAGCACCGTCGCAACGGGACCGCGCTGCCGGAGCTCCTGGCGCTCACGACGTGCCAGGCGCTCGATCACGTGCAGGACATGCGCAAGGTCCGCACCCGTCTGCAGTCACTGGTCGACCTCGGCCTCGGCTACCTCACCCTCGGCGAGGCGACGACGGCGTTGTCCGGCGGTGAGGCCCAGCGGCTCAAGCTCGCCTCCGAGCTCGACCGCGACCAGGCCGACGCGGTGTTCGTGCTCGACGAGCCCAGCGTCGGCCTGCACCCGCTCGACGTCCGCACGCTGCTGTCGGTGATCGGGCGCCTGACCGACCGCGGCGCCACGGTCGTCCTGATCGAGCACGACCTCGACCTGATCGCCAACGCGGACCACGTCGTCGACCTCGGACCGGGCGGCGGCGCGGCGGGCGGCAGGATCGTCGCCTCCGGGACCCCGGAGCGCATCGCCGCGTCGCCGGAGAGCGTCACCGGGCGGTACCTCGCTCGACACCTCTGACGGACAGGTGTCCGTTATCGTGGGCCCATGCCTGCTCGCTCTGACACCGGCCCCGACTTCATCGAGGCGCTCGCCCGCGGCCTGGACGTGATCCGCTCGTTCCGGCCGCTGCGCCCGGTGATGACGCTGAGCGAGGTCGCCGCGGCCACCGAGCTCGCGCGGCCGACCGCGCGCCGGATCCTGCTGACGCTGGTCGAGCTGGGGTACGTGCGGCAGAGCGAGGCCGGCTTCGCGCTCACACCGCGGGTGCTCGACCTCGGCGTCGCGTACGTGCGGTCGATGGGCCTGTGGGACGTCGCCCGCCCGCACATGGAACGGCTCTGCGCGCGCACGAACGAGTCGGTGTCGATCGCGCAGCTCGACGGGTCGGACATCGTCTACGTCGCCCGTGTCGCCGTGCCGAAGATCGTCACGCTGTCCGTGCAGATCGGCACCCGGTTCCCGGCTCTTTCCACGTCACTGGGAAAGGTGCAGCTCGCCGCGATGCCGCCGGACGAGCTGGAGGCCGTGCTCGCGCAGCCGACCCGGTCCGGGCTCACGTCGCGGTGGCAGCCGGACGCGGCCGAGCGCGACGCCGTGCTGCGGGACGTGCGGGCGCGCGGGTGGGCGATGACCGACGAACAGCTCGCGCTGGGCATCCGGTCGGTCGCGGCGCCGCTGCGGGACGGGACCGGTGCGGTCGTCGCCGGGATCAACGTCAACTGCCACGCGTCCGAGACGTCGGTCGAGCACATGCTCGACCACCACCTGCCCCTGCTGTTGCAGGTCGCGGGCGAGATCAGCGCGGACTTCGCCCGGCTCGGCACGGTGCCGCACGAGGTCGTCGCGTCCTGAGGGGTTGACCGGCGGGCGCCGAAGGTTGAGGATTCAACGGACACCTGTCCGCTAGACGGTCTAGGAGTTCCCCGATGAGTTCCATCGTCCTCAGAAACGGCACCGTCCTCACCATGGACGGCCGTCAGCCCCTGGTCGACCACGACGTGTTGCTGGCCGGCGACCGGATCGCCGCGATCGGACCGCGGCTGGAGGTGCCGGAAGGGACCGTGGAGATCGACGCCACGAACGGCATCGTCATGCCGGGCATGATCGACACGCACCGGCACATGTGGCAGACCGCGATGCGCGGCTACGGCGCCGACTGGACGCTCACGCAGTACTTCGTCTGGTACTACCTCGAGTGGGGCAAGGTCTTCCGGCCCGAGGACATCCACGCGGGCAACCTGCTCGGGGCGGCCGAAGCGCTCGACGCGGGTGTCACCACGACCGTCGACTGGTCGCACGGCCTGCAGACCACCGACCACGCGGACGCCGCGGTCGACGCTCTGCGGGCGGTGCCGGGCCGGTTCGTGCTGGCGTACGGGAACATCCAGGACAGCCCCGCCTCGTGGACGGCCAGGCCCGAGTTCCGCGACTTCGTCTCCCGCCGCATCACCGGCGACGACATGCTGGGCTTCCAGCTCGCGTTCGACGTGACGGGCGACCCGTCGTTCCCCGAGAAGCCCGCCTTCGAGGTCGCGCGGGAGCTCGGCGTCCCGGTCACGACGCACGCGGGCGTGTGGGGCGCGACGAACGACGACGGCATCAGGCTCATGTACGAAAACGGGTTCATGACGCCGCAGTCGATCTACGTGCACGCGGCGACGTTGTCCGCCGACTCCTACCACCGCATCGCGGCCACCGGCGGGTCGATCTCCGTGTCGACCGAGAGCGAGCAGAGCGCGGGCCAGGGTTACCCGCCCACCTGGGCGATCCGCGAGCACGGCATCCCGGTGTCGCTGTCGATGGACACGTCGGTGTGGTGGAGCGGCGACCTGTTCTCCGCGATGCGCACGACGCTGGGTGCCGACCGGGCTCGTGAGCACATGTCCGCGCACGGCAACAACGACACCGTCACGCACTCGTCGTTGCGGGCCGAGCAGGTCGTGGAGTGGGCGACGATGGGCGGCGCGCGGGCGCTGGGACGCGCCGCGGACCTCGGCAGCCTCGAAGTGGGCAAGAAGGCCGACGTCGTACTGTTGCGCAACGAGGACTCCCCCGCGATGTTCCCGATCCTCAACCCTTACGGGCACGTCGCCTTCCAGGCGCAACGGTCCGATGTGGACACCGTGGTCGTGAACGGCCGGATCGTGAAGCGCGACCACAAGCTCGTCGGCGTCGACCTCGGCTCGATCCGCTCCCAGGTCCTGGACACCGTCGACCACCTGCGCTCCCAGCTGGGCGAGGAGGCGTGGCACAAGGGCATGAACCCCGACATCCCGGAGTCCAAGGTGCTCGACAACCCCTACACCTACACCGAGTACCGCGGCGACACCCGGACGTCCGTCTGATGGGTCCGCTGGAAGGCTTGCTGGTAGCCGACTTCTCCCGCGTGCTGGCGGGCCCGTACGCGACCATGCTGCTCGCGGACATGGGCGCCTCCGTCGTCAAGGTCGAGGGGCCGGCCGGGGACGAGACGCGCACGTGGACACCGCCCGTGCGCGAGGACGTCTCGACCTACTACCTCGGGATCAACCGGGGCAAGCGGTCGATCGCGCTGGACCTGCGCGACGAGCAGGACGCCGCACTGGGACGGGAGCTCGCCCGCCGCGCCGACGTGGTGATCGAGAACTTCAAGCCCGGCGGCCTGGCCAAGTACGGGCTCGACCACGCCTCGGTCAGCGCGGACAACCCGCGGGTGGTCTACGCGTCGATCACGGGTTTCGGCTCCGGAGGGGGAAAGCACGTCCCGGGCTACGACCTGATGGTGCAGGCGATCTCCGGGCTGATGAGCCTCACCGGTGACCCGGACGGGCCGCCGTACCGCGCGGGCATCTCGGTGTTCGACGTGATGGCGGGCAACCACGCCGTGATCGGCATCCTCGCCGCGCTGCGCCACCGCGACGCCACAGGACAGGGCCAGCTCGTGGAGGTGAACCTGCTGTCGTCGGCGCTGACCGGGCTGGTGAACCACAGCTCGGCGTACGTCGCGGGCGATGTCGTGCCGTTCCGGATGGGCAACGCGCACCCCAGCGTGTTCCCGTACGAGCCGCTGCCGACCGCCGACAACGACCTGATCGTCGCGGCGGCCAACGACGGCCAGTTCCGGCGGCTGTGCGAGGTGCTGGAACTGGCCGAGGTGCCGGACGACCCGCGGTTCGCCCGCAACGCCGACCGCACCCGCAACCGCGAGGAGCTGCGGCCGGTGCTGGTGGAACGGCTGCGCACCAGGGGTGCCGACGAGTGGTTCGACCTGCTCGTCGCGGCCGGGGTGCCGTGCGGGCCGATCAACACGATCGACGGCGGTTTCGCGATGGCCGAACGGTTCGGGCTCGACCCGGTCGTGGTGGTCGGCGACGTGCCGACGACGCGGCACCCGATCCGCTTCTCGGAGACCCCGGCGGTCTACCGGCTGCCGCCGCCGGCGCTCGACGAGCACGGGGAGGAGCTGCGGACGTGGTTGGAGGAGAATCGTGACGACCTATGAAACGGCGCTCGGCGCGTCGACACCCGACACGATCACGTTGCTGGGCAAGGATCTCGCCCGCGACGTGATGGGCACCGTCGGGTTCGGTGAGCTGGCGTTCTGGCTCGCGACCCAGCGGCGGCCGAGTCCCGGCGAGACGCGGCTGTTCGAGGCGGTGCTGGCCGCCCTGGCCGACCACGGGTTCACGCCGACCGCGATCGTCAGCCGGCTGACGTTCCTGTCCGCGCCGGACTCCGTGCAGGGCGCACTGGCCGCCGGGCTGCTGGGGGGAGGCTCGCGGTTCCTCGGGGTCACCGAGGACGCCGGCCGTTTCCTCAACGCGGTCGTGCGTGCGAACCCGGACCCAGACTGGGACGCGCTCGCGCTGGACACCGTGCGAGCGCAAGGCAAAGCGCGCATCCCCGGGCTCGGCCACCACGTGCACAAGAACGGCGATCCCCGCACCCCGCGCCTGTTCGAGATCGCCGAGGAGGAAGGCCTGGTCGGGCCGCACCTCTCGCTGTTCGCCGCGATCGGCCGGATGCACCCGCAGGTGCTCGGCAAGACGTTGCCGCTCAACGGGGCGGGCACGTGCGGCGCGGTCCTCGCCGACCTCGGCCTGCCACTGGAGCTGTTGCGGGGCTTCGCGTTGCTGGCCCGCACCGCCGGGCTGATCGGGCAGCTCGCCGAAGAGCTGCGCAACCCCGTGGCCAACGAGATCTTCCTTTCTGTAGACAAGAACACCAGGTCCGTAGCACCTGTCGAGGAGTGAGCAATGCAGCTCGTCACCGAGGACAACATCACCGCGCTCGCGGAGCAGCGCTGGGCCACCGCGAAGGACCCGCGGACCGCGCTGCTGATGACCGCGCTGGTCCGGCACCTGCACGAGTTCGCACGCGAGGTGCGGCTCACGGAGGCCGAGTGGATGGCGGCGATCGGGTGGCTCACCGCGACCGGCCAGATCAGCGACGCCAAGCGCGAGGAGTTCATCCTGGCGTCGGACGTGCTCGGGCTGAGCATGCTGGTCGTGCAGATGAACCACCGGTTCGAGGAGGGCGCGACACCGGCGACCGTGCTCGGGCCGTTCCACATCGACGGCTCCCCCGAGCTCGGGTTCGGCGGTGACATGTCCGACGACGTCGAAGGAACCCCGCTCTACCTCACCGGAACAGTGCGCTCGCTGGACGGCTCGCCCGTGCCCGGCGCGGTGCTGGACGTCTGGCAGGCCGACGCCGAAGGCGCGTACGAGGCCCAGCTCGAGGTGGACGAGGCGCGGTTGCGGGCGAAGTACCACGCCGAGCCGGACGGCTCCTACTGCGTCCGCACGATCACGCCGAAGGGCTACTCGATCCCGATGGACGGGCCGGTCGGCGCGTTGATCGGGCAGACCGGGATCAGCCACTACCGGCCGGCGCACGTGCACTTCCTGCTCACCGCGGAGGGTTTCGAACCGCTGATCACGCACCTGTTCGAGGAGGGCGCCGAGTACCTCGACAGCGACGTCGTGTTCGGCACCAAGCAGGAGCTGGTCGTCAGCTTCGAGCAGCACGCGCCCGGTCCGACGCCGGACGGCGGGAACTCCGCCGCGCCTTGGGTTCTGGCCGTGTACGACTTCGTCCTGCAGCCGTGCGCGCCGCAGTAGTCGTTCGTCCCGGTCAGCCTCCGTCGCTCGTTGACCGGGACGAGCCTTCCGGCGAGGTCGTCGTCGACGTCCTCGCCGCGCCCGTCACGCCGCTGGACCGCTTGTGCGCCGGTGGTACGTCGTACTTCGGCGTGCCCGCCACTCCCTATGTGCCTGGTGTGCAGGGGATCGGGACAGTCGACGGGCGCATGGTGTGGTTCCCGACCTCCGCCGGGATGGCCTCCGGTGACGGGAGCATGGCCGTGAAGGCGTTGGCACGTCCGGAGGACCTGGTGTTCCTGCCGGACGTCGACCCGGTCGTGATGGCCGCGCTCGGGTTGTCGGCCGTCGCCGCGCACAGGGCGTTGGAGTCGCTCGCGCCCGGCGAGACCGTCGTCGTGCTCGGCTGCGGGGCGGTCGGCCAGTCCGCGATCCAGCTCGCGCGTCTCGCCGGTGCCGGACGGGTGGTGGCCGCCGCGCGGTCGGCGGAGGGCCGTGACCGCGCGGTACGGGCGGGAGCGGACGTCGTGGTCGCACTGGAGGACGTGGCTCAAGCCGCCCAGGGCGCCGACCTGCTGGTCGACCCGTTGTTCGGGCCTCCCGCCGCCGCGGCCGCCCAGGCGTTGCGCCCGGGCGGCCGGTGGGTGAACCTCGGCGGGTCGGCGGGCGAGACCAGCCCGATCACGTCGTCCACGTTGCGCAGCAGGTCGTTGCGGCTCACCGGGTACACGAACAACGAGCTGACCCCGCAGCAACGCGCCGACGCCATCTCCGTGATCGCCCGGCACGCGGCGGCGGGTGCGCTCACCGTCGACCACGAGGTGGTGCCGCTCGCGGACGTCGCGGAGGCCTGGCACCGCACCACTCACGGCCGGGTCGTGCTGTCCATGTAGTCCCGGACCTTCCGCAGTGTCACCGGGTCGTCCATGCCACCGCCGTGCCCGACGCGGTCGGTGACGACGTGGATCGCCTTGCGCCCCAACTGCTTCTGCACCGCGTCCGCCCAGGCCTTCGGCGTCGCCGGGTCGAGCGTGTTGCTCAGCAGCAGCGTCGGGTTCTTGCTGCGCGAGGACACGGGCTTCGGCCGTCCGGTCCTCGGGCCGCCCACGCAGATCGACGAGTAGTTGCTGGAGTTCGTGGAGAACCCGACGACCGGCGCGGCCTTCCTCGCCGACCTCAGGTCCTCGCGGGCCTCGTGCACGTTCGGCACGGCGAACGGCCAGTCCGAGCAGGTGTTCGGGTCGGCGTACTCGAACCGCTCCGGCGGCTCCTCCCCGCCCGGCTCGTCCGGGAAGGGGTTGCGGCCGTCGGCCAGGTCGCGCAGCCCCTTCGCCACCTCGGCGAAGTCGCGTGGCGCGAAGATCTCGAAGTAGCGCGTGATCATGGCTTCGGACCAGGGAAAGCCGAAGAACGTGCCGGGCAGCCTGCCCGCGTTCTGCTGCGCCTCGCGGAACACGTCGGCCGGGTTCCGGCCGTGCAGCGCGCTCTCCGGCGTCTCGGCGGACCACTGCGCGAACCTCGTGAAGATCGCCTCGACTCCCGCGGCGGCCGTGGTCATGAACTCCCTGCGACTCTGGTCCGGGTTCATCACGCCCTCGATGATCGAGCCGTCGACGTGCCGGCCGAACCTCTCCAGGTAGCGCTCGGCGAGCAACGTGCCGTAGGAGAGTCCGTACACACTGATCCTCTCGGCGCCCACGGACTTCCTCAGCGCGTCCGCGTCCCTCGCGGTGCTGTAGGCGTCGAGGTGGTCGTCGAGGCCCGGCACACCGGTCGTGCACGTGGACCAGAACGCCTTCTGGTTCTGCTTCAGCGTCTCGAACGCCGCCGCGTCCGTCGGCGGGACGTACGGGATCTTGAGGATCTTGTCGAAGTCGCAGGTCGTCGGGTGGCTCTCCCCGACGCCGCGCGGGTCCAGCGCGATCAGGTCGTAGCCGGGCAGAGCGCCTCGCAGGGTGCCGAAGGTGAAGTCGCCGGGCTGTCCGGGGCCTGACGGGAAGCCCAGGATCGTTCCCCTGCTGTGCTCGGCCTTCGACCTGTAGACGCGCAGACCTGTCGTGCCCTTGGCCGGTTCCGCCCAGTCGACCGGCACCGTGAGGGTGCCGCATTCGACTCCTTGCGCGACGGGTTTGTCGCACGCGCCCCAGCCGAGGTCCGGGGTTGCGTGGGCCTGGGGTGCGAGCGGGATCAGTCCCACGACGGCCACGAGTGCGGTTGTTCGAAGTAGTGCCACCTTTGCAGCGTGGATGTGCGGCACGTCAGCTCGCATCACGCTGTGGACTGGGCCGATGTCCTCCTGAGGTAGCACGGAGTGCGCGGCTGATCATGGCGTGCCACCATGGGCCGAGTGGATCGACGCAGGTTTCTGAAGGTCGCGGGGCTCGCCGGCGCCGGTGCCGCGCTCGCGGCCTGCACCACTCCCAGCACCCCGGTGGCGCCACCGTCCAGTTCGTCCGTTTCAAGTGGACCGCCCGACTGGACCGCTTTGCGCACCAAGCTGTCCGGACGGCTCGTGCTCGCGGGGGACGACGGCTTCGCCTACCAGGGCTTCAACCCCGTCTGGGACGGCCAGAAACCCGCCGCCGTCGCCAAGGTCACCTCGGCCGCGGACGTGCAGGCGTGCGTCGAGGCCGCACGGGGCCGCGTGGCCATCGCGGCCCGCAGCGGCGGCCACAGCTACGCCGGGTACTCGTCGCCCGCCGGCGGCCTGCAGGTCGACGTGCGCGGGCTGGCCGGCATCGAGGTCCTGCCGGGCGACCGGGTGCGCATCGGGTCCGGCGCCGCCCTGGGGGACGTGGCGAAAGCTCTGGTGGCCTCCGGCCGGTGCCTGCCGACCGGTACGTGCCCGACGGTCGGCGTCGCGGGCCTGACGCTGGGCGGCGGCATCGGCGTGCTCTCGCGCAAGTACGGGCTGACGTGCGACCACCTGGTGTCGGCGACGGTGGTGACGGCCTCCGGGCAGCTGGTCACCGCGTCCGCGCAGCAGGAGCCGGACCTGTTCTGGGCGTTGCGCGGCGGTGGCGGGGGCAACTTCGGGATCGTCACCGAGTTCGTGTTCTCCACCGTGCCGGCCCCGGACGTGACCGTGTTCTCGCTGTCGTACCCGAACGCGGCGGACGCGCTCGCCGCGTGGCAGGGCTGGATCGCGGAGGCGCCGAACGCACTGTGGTCCAACGCGGTCGTGCGCGGCGGCCCTCAGCCGAGCTGCAAGATCGGCGGCTGCTTCGTGGGCTCCGTCGGCGAGCTCGCGTCGCTGGTGAACCGGCTGCCCGCCCCGGCACAGCGGTTCATCCAGCCCCAGACCTACGCGGAGGCCACGCAGTACTTCGCGGGCGGTCCGATCACCCGCGAGTCGGCCGTCGCGTCGTCGCGCATCGTGCGGGAACCGATCGGCGACCCGGCGAAGGCCGTGCAACTGCTGGCGGGCCAGTCCGACGAGACGTACCTGATCTTCGACGGCCTGCGCGGCGCGGTGGCCGACGTGGCGCCGGACGCGACCGCGTTCCCGCACCGCACGGCTCTCGCGAACGTGCAGATCTACCTCAAGACACCGCCCGAGGCCGCCGCGGAGGCCCGCGTCGCACTGGCGGGCATCCGTGACGGCCTCGGCGCGCTGGTGGGCGACGGCGGGTACGTGAACTACATCGACCCGCAGATGCCGCAGTGGGCCCAGGCGTACTACGGCGGCAACCTCGCCCGTCTGAAGGACGTCGCCGCCCAGTACGACCCGGACCACGTGTTCGCCTTCGCGCAGGCGATCTCCCGGTGACGCCGGACAGGTGAGCTGACCGGTCCGGCGTGACCCGTCCACTGGTCGGACGGTGCCGCGCGGAAGTTCCCGATCTCACCCCTTCGAGGGAACTGATCGGGTGCGCGCCCCGACTAGATGCTCGTGGAAACGACAGGTCTGCCGGTCCAGCTGGCGGGGGTGAGCTGTGCGCACGGCGGCAGAACCGTCGTGCGCGACGTGTCCCTCGACGTGGCCCCCGGCCAGTGCGTGGCGCTGACCGGCACGAACGGCTCCGGCAAGACGACCCTGCTGCGCACCGTCCTGGGCCTGCACCGCGCCGCGTCCGGGGTCGTCGCGGTCGGCTCGCGGCAGGCCCGCACAGCCGCTGACTGGGCGCGGCGCCGGCGGGAGGTCGCGTGGATCCCGCAACGGCAGGCCGCCGGGCGGTTCCCGCTGCTGGTGGACGAGCTGCTGGCGAGCAGCGGCGCGGTGGCCCGCGCCCGTGAGGCCGCCTTCGAGCTCGGGGTGGGTGAGCTGGGACGGCGGCCGGTGCACACGTTGTCCGGCGGGCAGTTGCAGCGGGCCTACCTGGCTCGGGCGATCGGGTGCATCGAGGCCGGGGCCGGGGTGGTGCTGGCCGACGAACCCACCGCGGCGCTGGACTTCGAGGGGCAGGCGGCGGTCGCCGGGTTGCTGGCGAGGCTGCCCGCCACGGTGGTGGTCGTGACGCACGACCGGGCCGTGGTGGAGCGGTGCGGGCGGGTGCTGGAGATGGCGGCCGGGTCGTTGCGGGAGATCACGTGACCGGGCTCGTCTCACGCCGTTCGCGGGAGCTGGTGATCGAGCTCGCCCCTCGTCCCACCGCCTCACGGGACCTCGTAGTCGCGCACGCCCCTTTCCCCACCACCGCGCGGGACCTCGTGATCACGCACGCCCCACGCTCCACCACCTCACGGGACCTCGTGATCACGCACGCCCCTCGTCCCACCACCTCACGGGACCTCGTAGTCGCGCACGCCCCCTGTCCCGCCACCGCGCGGGAGCTCACGTGATCGAGCTGCTCGAGCTGGCCGCCGTCCAGCGCGCGGCCTTCGCCCTCCTGCTCGGCGCCGTGGCCCTGCCGATCGTCGGTGTCGTCATCATCGGCCTCGACATCATGCCGGTCCGCTTCGCCATGATGCACACGGCGTTGCTGGGCATCGCGGTCGGCCTGCTGACAGGCCTGGACCCGTTGCTGTGCGCGGTGGTCGCGTGTGGACTGTCCGGCGCCGGCCTCACCCCGCTCGCGCGCAGCCGGTCCGGCCTGTCCGGGGCGATGGGCCTGCTGATGAGCCTCGCGATCGCCGCCGCGCTGCTCGTGCTCTCGATCTCCGGCGTGAACGCGTCGGCGGCGTTCGAGCTGCTGTGGGGCTCGATCCTCGCCACCAGGACGGGGGACGTGGTCCTGCTCGGTGTGCTCGCGGTCGTCGTGCCCGGGTTGTTCGTGTGGCGGCGCAGGCAGCTCGCGCTCCTGTTGCACGACCGCGAGCTGGCCGCGTGCTCCGGTGTGCCGGTCGACCGGTTGACGCTCGTGTTGCTGGTGCTGGTGGCGGTCGCCATCGCCGGCGCCATCCGGTTGACCGGGGCGTTGCTGGTCGACGCGCTGACGTTGTTGCCGGCTCTGGCGGCGCGGCGGCTCGCTCAGTCGTTGACCGGCATGGCGTTGTGGGCCGTCGGGATCGGTGTCGTCGTCAACCTGGCCGGGTTCGCCCTGGCCCTGCTGCTGGACCAGCCGCCTGGTCCGGTCCTCGTGCTCCTGGCGGGCGCGGTCGCGCTCGCCGCCCACCTCCTTCCCGAACGGAGAACTCCCGCATGGCAGTCCGCCTCGTCGCACTGACCGCCGTCCTGGCGCTGGCCGGGTGCGGCACGACCGCACAGGCTCCGCCGCAGGACGGGCCGAAGGTCGTGGCGACGACCAGTTGGGAGGCCGGGTTCGCCAAGGCGGCCGGGGCCACCAACGTCACCGTCATCGTGCCCAGGTCCGTGCTGCACGCGCCGGACTACGACCCGAAGCCGTCCGACCTGAAGGCCGTGGCGGACGCGGACTACGTGCTGTACGCGCCGTTCGAGTCGTTCGCGCCGAAGATCACGGACGCGGCCGGGTCGAACGCGAAGAAGGTCGAGGTCGCGCTCGACAACTCGCGCGACAAGGTCAAGGCCGAGGTCACGCGGCTCGGGGAGTTGTTC
This sequence comes from Lentzea sp. NPDC055074, assembly GCF_053608005.1. Taxonomy (NCBI): domain Bacteria; kingdom Bacillati; phylum Actinomycetota; class Actinomycetes; order Pseudonocardiales; family Pseudonocardiaceae; genus Lentzea; species Lentzea sp. NPDC055074. Next base: position 550,040 of record NZ_JBSGUQ010000003.1, on the reverse strand, counting down.
GGGACGCAGGCCGCGGCGAAGAAGTGGATCGACGGGTTCGACGCGGAGTACGCGAAGCTCGCCGGTGAGGTGAAGGCGAAGTGGCCGGGCGGGCAGCGGCCGAAGGTCGTCGCGCAGATGTTCGTCGGGTACGCCGCCGACCTCGCGGGAGCGGAGCTGCTCGGCGTCTACGGGCCGGAGCCGGTGACCCCGTCCCAGCTCGTGGACCTCCAGAACAAGGCGCCGCAGTTCGTCTTCGAGAACTCGCACATGAGCACCGGCACCGTTCTGCCCGACGCGAACGCCGAGCAGGTCGACCTCGTCAACTATCCCGACGACGACAACGACCTGCTCGGCGTCTACCGCGCCAACGCCAAGACGATCAGCGACGCTCTCGCCTAGCGATCTCGCGCAGGGCGTCCCGGTCGACCTTGCCCGCCGGGGTCAGGGGGAACTCGGGCAACACCAGCAGGCGCTCCGGGTGCTTGTACCGCGCGAGCTCCCCCAGGAACTCCCCCAGCTCCGCGACGGTCACCGGCGCGCTCACCACGAGGCACGCGCACAGCCGCTCCCCCATCAGCTCGTCCGGCACGCCGACGCAGGCGACGTCGCGGACCGACGGGTGGGCGGCCAGCGCCTGTTCCACCTCCGCCGGGCTGATGTTCGCACCACCGCGGATCACGATGTCCTTGCGGCGCCCCACGACCGAGAGGTAGCCCTCCGCGTCGAACACCCCGAGATCACCGGTGCGGACCCAGCCGTCGGGCGTGCGGTAGCGGGCGTTGAGGTCGTCGTCGACGTAGCGCAACGGGCTCATGGGTCCCCGCGCGACGATCTCCCCGACCGCACCAGCGGGGACGGGACGCAGTGCGTCGTCCACGACCAGGATCTCGGCCACGGCGGGGTTGGGGCGTCCGGCGCCGCGGCCCGGCCGGTCGTCGAGGGCGGTGTGGCAGTTGACGCCGTCGGCGGAGCCGTAGACGTTGACGACGACGGCGCCGAACACCTCGCGGCACGCCGCGGCCGTCGCCTCGTCGAGCTGGGCGCCGCCGGGGGCGACCACGCGGATGGACGAGAAGTCTCCAGGCAGATCGAGCAGCATCTTGAACATCGTCGGCACGCCGAACAGGTGCGTCGGCCGCGCCCGTTCGATCAGTTCCACAGTGGACTGAGGACTGAACCTGCCCTGCAACACCAAGGTACCGCCGTGGCGGGCGAGCGTGACCGTGGTCCCGTTGCAGCCGAATGACGACGCCAGCGGCACGAGGAACAACGCCCGCAGCTCCTCGCCCGGCGGGATCAGCCTGCCCACGAACGCCCCGCGCCCGCCCAGCAAGGCGTTGTGCGAGTACAGCACCATCTTCGGCTCGGCCTCCGAGCCCGACGACACGAGGATCCGCGCCGGACCGTTGGGGTCCGGACGCACCGGCTCGAACACCCCGGCCGGGGCCAGCAGCTCCGCGGTGGTCCAGGCGTCCGGCAGATCGTCGGCGATCACACCCACCGCGCCGCTGCGGGCGACCAGCGACCGTGCCTCGTGCTCGCCGCGGCCGACCGGGAACGGCAGCACCACCCCGCCCACCGCGGCGACGGCGAGGTCGGCCGCCACCGCGTACCGGCCGTTGGGCAGCTGCACGGCGACGACGTCGCCTTGCCGGACACCGCGTTCGTCGAGGTTCGCGGCCATGCGCAACGCGAGTTCGTTGAGCTGCGCGTAGGTCAGCTCGCCCTCGTCGTCGATCACGGCTGCGCGCAAAGGATGTAAGAACACCCTCACCGCGAACAGGTCGTAGATGTCGCGGTCCGGGTAGTGGCCCCGCTCGGCCCACTCGTGACGCAGCGCGGCGGGGACGAGGTCGTGGACGGTGGTCGTCGTCATCTGAACCTCCAGGGTGTCAGGACTTCCGGGCATCCGGCGGAGTCGAACGCCACGGCTCGGAAGAACCGCGGGTCGGTGGTGATCGAGGCGAGGTCCTCGGTGACGGGAACGCCGTCGTGCGTCCAGCCGCCGTCGCCGAGCAGCGGGCGGCGGAATCCCGGAGCGGGACGGCCGTTCGCACGCAGCCGCAGCAGTTCGGCCGCCGCGAGCAGGGACGACTCCGCGCGGATCGCCTGGCCGGTGCGGTCGCGCTGGAGCAGCGCCGCGACGGTCGTGTAGGCGCCGAGGAGGCCGCCCAGCACGTCCAGCAGTGTCATGAGCGACGGCGCCGGGGGTTCGTCGGCCGGTCTGAGCAACGCGCCGAGACCGGTGCGGGCCTGTGCCATGAAGTCGGTGCCCAGCGGCGCGTCCGGGACTCGGCCCGCCCAGCCCGAGGTGTGGACGAACACCAGGGACGGGTTCACCGCGGCCAGGTCGTGGGCGCCCAGCCCCAGGCGTTCGGCGGTGCCGGGAGCCCAGTTGTGCAGGAAGACGTCGGCGGTGCGGACCAGGTCGCGGAGCCGGTCGCGATCCGCCGGGTCCTTGATGTCGATCTCGACGGCCGACTTGCCGCGGTTCAGGGCCAGCCAGCGGGCCGAGGTGTCGCCGCACACGGGTGGCATGCCGCGCAACGGGTCGCCGCCCGGCGGTTCGACGCGCACGACCGTGGCGCCGAGCAGTCCGAGGAGGTGCGCCGCCAGGGGCGCCTGGACGCGACGGCCCGCTTCCAGCACGACCAGTCCGGTCAGGGGCAGGTCACCCGGTGCCGAGACGGTCCTGGGCGATCCTGCCGAGTCCACAACGGACAGTTCAAAAGCCGGTCCCGGCACCGAGTTCGGCTCGTGGAGGTGGCAGATGCTCATCGCCGTCGCGTGGGCGTGCGCCGTCAGTTCGGCGAACGTCCGAGCCTCGGCCGCCGCGTGCAGCTCCGCCGGGAGCGGCGCGGTCGCGGTCGGATACCGGAACTGGAACGGCCTCCAGCCCGCTCCGATCACCTTCCCCGGCACACCGAGCCGCGTCCAGAACGCCTGCCACACCGCCGGATCGAGCGCCTCGACCTCGAACAGCACCCCGTCCTCGCTCCGGAACGGCGGCCCGCCCGGCTCGAGCGCCGTGGCCTCCGCCTCCGGCGCACCGGCGGCCGCGAGGTACTGCGAGACCGTCATCAGCGCGGACTGCGCGACGCTCGTCGTGACGCTCGACCGGCCGGCGAACAACGCCGCGAGCAGCCCCGTGCCGCCGACGACACCTGCCGCGGTGGCGCAGTAGTCGAGGCCGAGGCCCCGTGGTGAGCCCTGGCTGCGGCCGTGCACGTGCATCAGTCCGCACAAGGCCTGAGCGCTCGCCTCGTCGGTGACGCCGGTCAGCGGGCCCGCCCAGGTGACCGTCAGCGAGGCGGCGGCCTCGACGTGGGCGGGCTCACCGCCGTTGTCCGGGAACCGGGACACGCTCGCGCCCGACTGGTGCAGGAGCGCGCCGAGCACGTCGGACGCGGCCGAGTCGCCGCGGACGGTGATCTCGGTGGCGGACAACGGCGGATCGCTCGTCGTCCGGTCGAGGTGCAGGGTCACGCGGGCCTCCTCCTGGCGGTGGCGGTCGGTCGTCCACCAGTCGGGCGGGACACCGCCCGAGTTCCCAGCGGGGAGGAGAACGCCGGTGCGGGAACAGGTTTCCGCGTTCGTCCGGGAACGGGTGCAGCCCAGCGAGGCGGTGCTCGACGCAGGTGGTGAGGCGGGCCGCGGGGAACTGGCCGGGTTGCGGGAGCACGCCAGGTCCGCGGGGTTGTGGGCCTTGCCACTGCCGCGGGAGCTCGGCGGTGGCGGGCTGGGGCTCGACGAGTACTTCGCGCTGGCGGAACAGGAAGGCAGCAGCGACCACGGCCCGGCCGCGCTCGGTTCGGCCTGCCTGCTCGACGTGCGGATGTTCCAGCGGTTCGGCCGTCCGGCCTTGTCGAAGTACCTCGAGCCGTTGGTGGCCGGGGAGATCTCCGGCAGCTACGCGATGACCGAGCCGGGGGTGGCGGGCTCTGATCCGGCCGCCGCGCGCACGACCGCCGTCCGGACCGGCGGTGGCTGGGTACTCAACGGCCGGAAGTGGTTCACGACCGGGGCCGGGAGTGCCTCGTACGTCACGGTTCTGGCGAGCGGGTCGTTGTTCGTGGTGTCCGGCTTCCGCGTGGTGCGGGAGATCCCGGTGCTGGGCGTGGGCGGTCAGTTCGAGATCGCGCTGGACGACGTCTTCGTACCGGACGACCACCTGCTCGGCGACGGTGGTGACGGGCTCGCGATCGCCGGGACCAGGCTCGCGCTCGGCCGGACGTTGCGCTGCCTGCGGTGGGTCGGGATGGCGGAGCGCGCGTTCGAGCTGATGTGCTCACGCGCGAGCGAACGCCAGGTGCGCGGCAGCGTCCTCGCCGACCGCCAGCTGGTGCAGCAGCACGTCTTCGAGTCGCTGCTGGCCATCCGGTCGGCGCGGGCGCTCACCCGCCAGGCGGCCGATCTCGTTGTGGCGCAGCAGGACGCGCGCACTGAAATCGGGCTCGCGAAGGTCGCGGCGGCACGCACCCTGCACCAGGTGACCGATGCGGCGATCCAGGTGTTCGGGGCGGAGGGGCTCGGTCCCGACACCGCGTTGCCGAGGCTCGCGCGGATCGGGCGGGCGGCCCGCATCCTCGACGGCGCCGACGAGATGCACGTGTCCGACACCGCGCGGCGAGTGCTCAGAACTCGCGCGAACTGACCTCCCCGGACGCGATCGCCAGGGCCAGGGCGTAGAAGAAGGTGCCCCAGACCAGTTCGTGGTCGCGCAGGTCGTCGTAGGTGCCGCCGAGCAGCCGCCCGTCGCGCACGGCGCTCTTCAGACGATCGAGAACCGGCGTCGCGTCCAGGCCCAGCTTGAGCATCGCGACGGCGGCGATCGCGTCCGCCGCCGTGTCACCAGGGGCGCTCCACTCCCCTGCCCTGGCCAACGCCCGCGGGCGATAGTCCTCTCCCAGCCACTGCACCGCGTCGGCCGCCGCCAGCATCAGCCAGGCCCGGCCGCGCGGCCACGTCTCGTCGAGGTCCAGGTGAGCGTCCACATGGGACCGCGCCAGCTCGTGCAGGCCGGCGGACGCGAGCAGCGGCACGACCCCGGCCGCGCCGTCCGCCCGGAGACCGGTGTCGGGGCCGAACGCCGTGCCCCACCCGATCACGCCGTCCACGGCGCGGGAGGCGAGCGAGCACGCGGCACGCGAGACGTCTCCCCTGCCGTACCAGAAGATCAGGCCCTGCAGGACGGTGTCGCTGTCGTGCCAGCGGTCGAGCTTCGCCGTCCACCGCGCCGCAGCGGGGTGTCCGGTCAGCCACAGCAACCCCGCCCAGCACCCGCCCGCCCACGAACCGCGAGCGGTGGTGCGCCACCGGCCTGACACGGGATCGGCGTGCAGCGGGAACCGGTCGCCGACCTCCGCCAGCGTCGCCTCCACCCGCTCCTTCACCGCAGCCTCCACAGCAGCCTCCACCGCGGCCGACTCGACCGCCGGCGTCGCCTCGCGCCGTTCCCTCACCTCGCCCGCCACGCGACCACCGCCGCCGCGGCGAACTCGGCCGCCACCAGCACCCACCCGCCGGTGTAGCCGAGCAGCCCGAAGAGCGGCGGACCGGCCGCGAACCCGGCGAAGAACCCGGCCGACACCAGCGCGGAGCTGCGCCCCAGTTCTGGTCCGCGGGACGCGGCCACGACCAGCACCATCGAGATCGCGTTCGCCGCCACGGCACATCCGCCGACGACCACCATCGCCACCCAGGCCAGCGCGGGCACCTCGGTGAGCATCAGCACCGGCGACAGCACAGCGGCGGCGGACAACCAGACCAGCAGCGGACCCGCCCCCGCCACCCGCGTCCACAGGATCCGGCCCGCGATGCCGACCACACCGAGCACCGCGACCAGCCCGGCCGCGACCGGCGCGGTGAACCCGAGCTCCTCCGTCGCGAACAGCGCCACGTAGGTGTTGACCGCCGCGATGCCGGAGCCGAGCAGCACGGAGAACCCGGCCAGCCGCCAGATCACCGGGTCCGCGGTGAGCGAGATCCGCAGGGCAGGCCTGGCGGGTGCGGGGTCGGCCGGGAGCACCAGGCACCCGAACGCCGCCACCAGCGCCAGAGCGGCCGCCACGCCCACCGCGAGCCGCCAGTCCACGCCGTCGGCCAGCCACGCGAGCGGCAGTCCGGCGACGAACGCGCCCAGCTGCACCCCGGACTGCTTGATCCCCAGCACCACGGGCCGTCGCGGCGCGGCGACGGACGAGGCGATCAGCTTGTTGGTCGACGGGTTCGCCAGCGCCTGCGGAACGCCCCCGAGCGCGACCGCGAGCACCAGCACGGCGTAGTGCGGCGCCGAGGCGAAGACGGTCAGCGCCACCGCGCTCGTCGCGAACAGCGCGATCACCGACCGGCGCGGCCCTGCGGCGTCGACCACCGGCCCGATCACCAGCGACAGCACCACCGCCACCCCGAACCCGGCCGTCACGAGCACGCCGAGCAACGGCCGCGCGATGCCGAACTCCCGCACCAGCGCGGGTGACAGCGCTCCCAGCAGGAACAACGGCAGCATCGAGGCCGTCATCGCCGCCGTCGTCAGCACCGGCACCGCTGCCCGCGAGCGCAGGTGAACCTTCTCCACGCCCGACTAGTCGGACGCGGGACCCGTTCGGTTCCCCGGGGAACCGAAGAGCGTTCGCGCCAGGCCCTGTCCTGCAGGTCTGTTCGACGAGAGTCACGGCCCTCGGCCGCGACTGTCGCGGCCGAGACCTGCAGGACAGGGCCTAGACGACGCCGACGTCCTCGTGGTCCTGGCCGCTGATCAGGTCCTCCCGCGCACGGGCCACCCGCGACCGCACGGTCCCGATCGGGCAGCCGACGACCTCGGCCGCCTCGGCGTAGGACAGGCCGAGGACCTGGGTCAGCAGCAGCGCCTCGCGGCGTTCGGGCGCTAGGGCCGCGAGCAGCACGTTGAGCTCCACCACGTCCTCGAACCCCGCCGAACGGGCGTGCTCGGCGTAGCGGTCCGCGTCCGAGGCCAGCTGGTAGTCGGCCGACCAGGCGATCGACGGGCGCGCGACGGCGGCGCGGATGTGGTCCACGACGGTGCGGCGGGCGATCGACAGCAGCCAGGTGCGGGCCGAGGAACGGGCCTCGAAACCCGGCAGCGAACGGAGGGCGCGCAGGTAGACGTCCTGCGTCAGGTCGTCGGCGACCCCGATGCCGGCGAGGTGGGCGACCAGCCGCCAGACGTCGCGCTGCGTCAGGCGGATGAACCGCTCCAGCGCCTCGCGATCACCGGCACCGGCGGCCAGCGCACACGCCGTGACCGCCTCGTCGTCACCCCTCGAAGTCGACACGATTCGGCAGAGTAACCCAACCTCGAAGATCGCTGGGAACTGTGAACGGCCACTAGCCGACAATGGGGGTGTGGAGTGCAACATCTGCCGCGAAGCCCTGTCCGCGAGGCTCGACGGGGAACCAGAGGGCGTGCCCGCCGACCAGGTGGACGCGCACCTCGACAGCTGCGCGTCCTGCCGGGAGTGGCACGACAGCGCCGCCGCGCTCACCCGCACCCTCCGCGTGAGACCCGCCACGCAGGTCCCCGACCTGGCCGCCGCGATCCTCGACGCAGCCCCGCCGATCAGCCCGCCGCCGCCCAGGGGCTGGCTGCCGCGCGGGTTGCTCACGGGCGTCGCCGTCGCGCAGCTCACGCTCGGCCTGGCCCAGGTGCTCGGGGTCAGCGGCGCGCACAGCGGTCACACGACCGGTGTGGACAGCAGCCACCTGTTCAACGAGAGCACGGCGTGGAACCTCGCGCTCGGTCTCGGTCTGCTGTGGACGGCGCTGCGCCCGTCCGCGGTGGCGGGCATGCTGCCGGTCACGGCCGCGTTCGTCGCCGTGCTGATCCCCTACTCCGCCAGCGACCTCGTCAGCGGCACGGCGACGGCGGCGCGGGTCTTCTCGCACTCGCTGTTGCTCGTCGGGCTGGTGCTGCTCGCTTTCGTGCACTTCAGCGAACGCGATCCGGGCGACCGCACTCCGTTGGCGCACAACGACGGCGACACCGCACGCGACACCTCCAGCGCGGTGGACCGTGCTGGACGGCGTCGCGTGCGGCGCCGGATCAGGCTGCGTCCCGTGAGCAGGCGGGACGCCGCCTGAGTCTTACGGGATGCGCGCGCCGACCGCGGCGAGCGCCCTGGTGACGGGCTGGAAGAACGTCACGCCGCCTTGGCGGCAGTTGCCGCTCCCGCCCGACGTGAGGCCGATCGCGTTGCCGTTGGCCGTGAACATCGGCCCGCCGCTGTCGCCGCCCTCGGCGCACACCGTGGTCTGGATCAGGCCGGTCACGCGGCCCTCCGGGTAGTTCACGGTGGCGTTGAGGCCGGTGACGCGGCCCGAGCGCAGGCCCGTCGTGCTGCCCATGCGCTGGACCTGCGTGCCGACCCGCGCCTCGGCCGCGCGCTGGATGCGCACCTTGCGGCCGTTGCCCGTGTCGACCTCGCTGGGCGCGGCGGTGTCGCGGTTGTTGTAGGTGAGCAGGGCGAAGTCGCCTGCGCCGGGGAACGTCGAGCGCGCGACGGTGGCGGCGGCCCTTCCGCCCGGTGTGAGGGAGAACTGCCTGCCCGCGGCCGTGCAGTGGCCGGCGGTGAGGATGGCGGGACGGTTGTCGTTCGTCACGACGTTGAAGCCGAGCGAGCAGCGGCTGTTGCCCGCGAAGATCGCGTCCCCGCCCTCGGCGAACAACGTGAAAGTGCCGGCGGTGCGCTGCAGCTTCACGCCCGAGCCCATGGCGTTCACCGTCGACACCAGGTTGTCCCACTTGGCGCCGGTCACGGTGCTGTCCGCGGTGACGAGGACCTCGTTCGTCGACGGGTTCACGGCCCACGCGGTCCCCGGCACGGACGCCTTCTCGCGCAACGTCTCGGTGGCCTTCGCGGGGTCCGCGCGCTGCTCCGGGGCCGCCTGGCTCGCCGTGAACGTCGAGGCGGTGATCGCCACGGCGACCAGCCCGACGGCGCCCGCGATCACCTTGGCGCGGCGGTTGTCATCGTGGTGTTTGCCCATGTGGCGCCCTCTCGTTACCGGACTGAGATCCGCTCATGTCTGGGTGTACGTACAGCGCCGCGTTCCGGTTTAGGTGAATCGCCGGAGTCCAGACGATCGTCGGGTCGCCTGCGGATGTCCTCTTAGGACACACAGGCCAAGATGGGCGGATGAACTCGCTGCTGCTCGCCGCCGCGTTCGCCATGGTCGTGAGGTCGCTGGCCGCGAACCGCCTGGACCGCTGGCTCCTCGGCGCACCGCTGGTGATGGTGCTGGCCGGGGTCGCGGTCGGGTTGTTCGAGCCGTCCGCCATCGCGGAGGGCCTCAACACCGAGTCGGTGCAGCACGCCGCCGAGATCATCCTCGCGGTGCTGCTGTTCGTCGACGCGACGGAGGTCCGCGCGGGCAGGCTGTGGGGCGCCTACCCCGGGCTCGTGGCGAGGGTGCTGCTGGTGGCCATGCCGACGAGCATCGCCGTGGCCGCGCTGCTGGGCTGGCTGCTGTTCCCGACGCTGCCGTGGGCGGTCCTGCTGCTGGTCGCGTGCGTGACAGTGCCGATCGACTTCGCCCCGGCCGAACGGGTGGTGCGCGACCGCGCGCTGTCGGTGCGGGTGCGCGGCACGTTGAACGTCGAGAGCGGCTACAACGACGGCATCGTGACGCCGCTGTTCCTGTTCGCGCTGATCCTGGCCGGGGACGACTCGCAGGAGCGCACGCCGCTCGAGGCGCTGGGCACGGTGCTGCCGTTCGCGGTGAAGGCCCTGGTGGCCGGTGTCGTGATCGGTGCTCTGCTGGGCTGGCTGATGGACCTCGCGCACCAGGCGGGCTGGGTGAGCGACCAGTCCGCCCGCGTCGCCGTGCTGCTGGCGCCGCTGCTCACCTACACCGCGACGGTCGCGATCGACGGCAACGGGTTCGTCGCCTCGTTCGTCTGCGGCATCGCGTTCCGGTACGTGCACCGGCTGCTCAAGGCCCGCCGGGTCCGCACCGGACGGGCCGAGGCGCGCACGGACGCGTTGAACACCGACCTGCACCTGCTGGAGGACGTCACCGGGCTGCTGACGATGACCATGTGGTTCGTGGTGGGCATCGCCGCCGTGCTGACGTTCTACCTGGGCGTCTCGTGGCAGGTCGTGCTCTTCTGCGCGGCCGTGCTCACCGTGGTCCGGCTCGGGCCGGTGTTCCTCGCCCTGACCGGGTCACGCATGCGCCGCCGCGAACGCCTGCTCGTCGGGGCGCTCGGCCCGCGCGGGACGACGACGATCGTGTTCGGCCTGCTGGCGTTCAACCGGCTGCCGGAGGGCGAGGCCGCCGACACGATCCTGACGATCACGGTCGGCTGCGTGCTGGGCAGCGTCGCCCTGCACGGGGTGGGCGCGACGCCGTTTCAGAGACTTTTGGCGAAGTGGAACGCGGGGATGACGAAGCCCGACGCCAGGTAGAGCCGGTGCGCGTTGTGCCGGGGCGTACCGGAGTCGAGGTGCACGCCCGCGCAGCCCAGACGGCGGGCCTCCTCGTCGACCCACCGCAGCAGAGCACCGGCGTGGCCCTGGCCGCGGGCGGACGGCAGGGTGCTCAGGTCGTCGATGTACAGGTGCGACCCCGCGTACAGGCTGTTGAGGTGCCGGAACCCGGCCAACGAGACGAGACGGCCCGTCTCGTCGTAGGACACGACCAGGCGATATCCCTCGCGGCGCTGCTCCCGCACCCGCTCGACGAACTCCTCGGCGTCGGCGAGGTGCGGGCGCAGCTCACGCATCACCTCGAACGCGTCGGCGGTGTCACCGGCGTCCAGCTCGGCGATCGTGATGGTGTTCTGAGTGGTCACGGAACTGATGGTCACCCGCGAAGTGGCCTCTCAGAATACCCAGTCAAGGCGTAAACCAAGAGACCACTTTCCGGCTCACGGTGCGAGGTTGATGCCCCACGTGTCGATGGTGCCGACATCGGACGCCGCGAGGTCGCGGACGCGGAGCTTCCACGTGCCGTTGGCTCCCTCGCCCGACACGTTGGCCGTGTAGGTGCGGTCGATGTTGTCCGCCGAACCACCCGTGCGGTTGTGCAGCGTGTACGACGAGCCGTCCGGTGCGATCAGGGCCACCGTCAGGTCACCGACGTACGGGTGCACGATCCGCACCGTCACCACCGAGGCGGCGGACGGCGTGGAGGAGCAGCCGGAGATCACGACGTCGCTGTCGACCGCGGCGCCCGCGTCCGGGATGGCGACGTCGTTGGGGTTGGAGCCGCTGCAGCTGCCGCCACCGCCGCCCGTGACGGTCAGCGAGTAACTGGCCGTGCGGGTGCTCGAACCGGTCGCGGTGATCGTCACCGGATAGGTGCCCGCCGCGACGGACGCCGAGGTGCTGATCGTCAGCGTCGAGCTCGATCCCGTCTGGACGGACGCCGGGCTGAACGACGCCGTCGCGCCAGAGGGCAGACCGGACGCGGACAGCGCGACGGTCTGCGGGTCACCGCTCACCGTCGCGGTGCCGACGCTGGCCGAGACGGACGAGCCCGCCGCCACCGAACCGGACGCCGGCGACACCGACACGGAGAAGTCCTGGGTCGGCGTACCGGTGCCGACGGCCGACTTCCACAGGGTGTAGGCGATGCCGTCGACCGCGCGGTTGAGGTGCGTGTCGCTGATGTTCGCGGTGGTGTCGCAGGACGCGTGGTAGCAGGGGTCGAACGCGGAACCCGAGGTACCGCCCCACTTCGTCGCCTGCGCCGCGGTCTTGCGGGCGCTCGCGCCCATCGCGTAACCGGACGCCGGGATGCCCGCGTTGGTGAAGGACGCGTCGTCGGACCGGTTGCGGCCCTCGGTGTTCTCCTCCGGCTGCAGGCCCAGGGAGTCCCAGTACGCCTTCATGTGCGTGGACTGCGCCGAGGTGATGTTGTTGATGAAGTAGCCGCCGTTGGTCGAGCCCACCATGTCGAAGTTGTGGTAGGTCTTGATCTTCGTGCGCTCGGCGGACGGGAGCTGCGAGACGTAGAAGCGCGAGCCGTTGAGGCCCTGCTCCTCGTCGGTCCACCAGCCGAAGCGGACCTTGTTCAGCATCGACGGGTTGCGCTGGGCGAGCACGAGCGCGGTCTCCAGCAACGCCGCCGAGCCCGAGCCGTTGTCGTTGATGCCGGGGCCCGCGGACACGCCGTCGAGGTGGGCGCCGAACATGTAGACGTTGTTCGCGTTGCCGCCGGGCCACTCCGCGATGACGTTCGGACCGGCGCCGCTGGTGCAGCCCGAGGTGCAGGGCTGCTCGGTCACCGAGTACCCGGCCGCGGTCAGCTTGTCCTTCACGTACGTCACGGACGCGCGGTAGCCGGCCGAGGTCGAGCGACGGTTGCCGCCGTTCTGCGAGGCGATCGTGCCGAACGCGGACAGGTGCGCCTTGACGGCGTTGATGTCGATGTCCGGGATCTGCGGGCCGGTGCCGCCGGTGACCGTCAGCGTGTAGGTCGCGGTCTTGGTCGTGGTGCCCGCGGCCCGCACGGTGATCGGGTAGGTGCCCGAGGAGATCGATGCCGTGGTGGCGATCGACAGCGTGGAGTTCGAGCCGGACGTGACCGACGACGGGCTGAAGGACGCCGTCGCGCCGGAGGGCAGGCCGGTGGCGGTCAGCGCCAGGGTCTGCGCCTGGCCCGCCGTGGTCTGGGTCTGGACGGTGGTCGAGGCGGAGGACCCCGCCGCGACGGAACCGGACGTGGGCGACACGGCGACGGAGAAGTCGTTCGCCGGGGTCGACCCGCCGAGGTTCAGCGACCAGGTGTCGATCCGGCCGGTGTCGTTGTTCGCGTTGTCGTTGACCCGCAACTTCCACGTGCCGTTCGAGGTCTCGCCCGACAGGTCGACCGTGTAGGTCTGGTCGATGTTGTCCGCGGAGCCGCCGGAGCGGTTGTGCAGGACGTAGGCGGAGCCGTCCGGTGCCACGAGCGATACCTGGAGGTCGCCGACGTAGGTGTGGACGATCTTCACCGGCACCGTGGCGGTGGCGGACGGAGCCGACGGGCAGTCGGAGATGACGAGGGACGACTCGACCGTCTGGTTGTCGCCGATCGCGACGTCGCTGTCGTTGGTGCCGGAACACCCGGCTGCCAGGGCGGACGCGCCGCTCGCAGGGAGAGCGAGCGCTGCCGTCGTGACAGCCACCAGTGCCGTGGCGAGCAAGGATCTTCTTCTTCGCACTTTCGGGCTCCTTCGCAGGGCTGCAGGGTCACGCGACGGTAGCCGCCGGAATCCCTGCCGACATCCGGCCTTTCGGATGGTTGTCGTCACGATTGACGTGCGGTGATCCGCCGATGTCCGTTTTCACTTTTAAGTCCCGGCTTTCGTTGCGCCATCAGAGGGATAGCGTCGGGGCACCCGGCCGGAAGGAGACATCGATGTCGCTCCCGCTGCCCGACTTCGCGGAGAGCCTGCGGTCGGCCGTCGCCGCGCGGGGCCTGTCGCTCGAACGGATCCGCGAGCACCTCGCCCGCCGCGGGGTGTCGGTCAGCCTCGCGACGCTGAGCTACTGGCAGACGGGGCGCAGCAGGCCGGAACGCCGTGCCTCGCTGACAGCCGTCGCGCATCTCGAAGAGGTGCTGGACCTGGAAGCCGGTGCGTTGTCGGCGTTGCTCGCGCCCGCGTTGCGAGGCGGTCGCCTGCAGAGCAGCATCAGCGCGTTCTGGCCGGTGCCCTCGGTGATAGACGACGTTGTCGGCGGGGTCGACACGCGCTGGGACTCACGGCTGACCCGGATCAGCCAGCACGACCGCGTGACGGTCGGGTCCGACCGCGGCGAGCGGTCCTTCCTGTCGCGCCAGGTGTTGCGGGCCGAGGAGGACGGGCCGGACCGCTGGGTGGTGATCCTGCACATCGACGAGCACGACCGGGCGTTGCCGGTGATCCGCCCGCTGCACAACTGCCGGCTCGGGCGGGTGGTGACGCGGCCGGAGGACGGGTTGCTGGTGGCGGAGCTGCTCTTCCGGGCGCCGTTGCGGAGGGGGCAGACCGTGATCACCGAGCACGAGCTGGTGAACCAGGCGCCGTGTCCGCTGGCCACCAACTACTCCCGCAAGTTCCGGCGGCCGGTGCACGAGTACGTCCTGGAGGTCGTGTTCGGCGCGCCGCCCCGGACGTGCCGGCGGGTGGTGCAGGACGCGGACGGGACGCACCGGTCGTTCGGTGTCCAGCTGGACGAGGGCGGCTCGGTGCTGGGGGTCGCGCTGAAGTTCGGGCCGGGTTCCTACGGTTTCGAGTGGACCTGGTGAGCGGGGATCGCCCACCAGGCCCACCTTCTCGCTAGACCGTGAGCGACCAGCCGCTCAGGACGCCCGTGTCACCGGGACCGTTGTCCCCGATGCGCAGCGTCCACGTGCCGCTCGCGGTCTCCCCTGCACCAGGGACCACGGAGAACGTCCTGCCCGCCGGGAACGCGTGGCAGCTGTAGCCGCCTCCGGGCGTGCGCATCAGCGGGTACGAGCGGCCGCTGGGCGCGACGAGCGTGACGTTCAGGTCTTCCAGGCAGGTGTGGGTGGCGTCCACCTTGACCGTCATGGGGTTCTGGGCGGAGCCGGTGGCGGTGGACCGCACCGCGCTCACCGCCACCTGGTAGTCACGGATCGGGTAGTCCGTGTCATTCGTGAACGTGCGCCCGCCGGTGTTGCCGGACGTACGCGCGCTGACTTCGGCCGACACCTTCGACCGGTTTCCGGCCGCGTCCACCGCACGCACGGAGAACGTGTACGCGGTGTCGGCGGTCAGGCCGGTCACGGTCGCGGTGGTGCCCGTGACCGTCGTGGCGACCGTGCCGCCGTTGAGCACCTCGTAGCCCGTGACGCCGACGTTGTCGGTCGAGGCGTTCCAGGCCAGCGAGACGCTCGATGTCGTCACGCCGGTCGACCGGAGGTTGTTCGGGGCGGTCGGTGCCTCCTCGTCCGCGCTGCCCGGCTGGGTGCGGGCGGTGACGGCGGCGCTGGCGGCGGAGGTGTTGCCGGCGGCGTCCTTGGCCTTGACGGTGAACGTGTAGTCGTTGTCCGCCTTGAGGCCGCTGACGGTCGCGGTGGTGCCCGTGACCGTGGTGGCGAGCGTGCTGCCGTTGTAGACGTCGTACCCCGTCACCGCGACGTTGTCGCTCGAGGCGTCCCAAGTGAGCGAGACGCTGGACGCGGTGGTGCCGGTCGAGCGCGCGTTGGCCGGGGCGCTCGGCGCGGTGGTGTCGCCGGACCCGGTCACCAGCGTCAGGTTCCACTTCCTCAGGGCCTCGTTCACCGGTTGGAAAATGGACAGGTCGGCGTCGTTGGTCGGGTTCTGCACGCACTGCGACGGACCGCCGTCGTGCAGGCCGACCGCCTTGTCGCCGAGCAGCCACGCGCCGCCGGAGTCGCCGCCCTTGGAGCACGCGGTCGTCCAGGTGAGCCCCTCGATCACCAGGCCGCCGCCGTAGTCCACGGCCTTGTTCGTGTACTTGACCTCACCGCACTGCCACTTCGAGGTGTTGCCGGAGTGGCAGACCCGGTCGCCGACCATCGCCTCGGCCGAGCCGGTGACGGTGACCGCGGGCGAGCCGTAGGTGTTGACCGTGGCGGACAGGGTCCAGCCGGGCTCGGTCACCGCGACCACGCCCATGTCGCCCTCGCGGGCGTTCACGCTGCGGGTGCCGCCGACGTTCGAGGTGCCGAGCCGGTTCTGCTGCCCGGACTGCCCGTACGCGGCCTGGTTGGCGTCGTTCGTGCAGTGCCCGGCGGTCAGGAAGTGCTTGCCGCCGTTGGCATCGGTCGCCGCGAACCCGACCGAGCAGTACGTCTCCGACCCCGGCCACCACGGGCTGCCGGCCTGCACGGTGCCTGCCTGCTGGCGTTGCTGGGACCGGGTCTCGGCGATGTGGACACCGTCGCCGAGCGCGCGCACCTTCTCCAGGAACCGTTCGGTGGCCTCGGTCTTGCGCGTGGTGTTGATCGTGACGTCGACCTGGTTGTCGCGCACGTCGACGCCCCAGCTGAACACCCCGGGGACGCCGTCGCCGATCAGCTTCCTGACCTCGGCGAGCAGCTCGTCCAGGTCGGCGGCGCTGCGCCGCACGACCACGGCGTTGACGCCCTGGGCGCGGGCCTGCCGTGCCGCGTTCTCGGTCGGGACGGCGAGGGTGAGCTTGCCCGCCGACGCGTCGAACCAGTGGCCCGCGAGCTGGCCGCGCAGGTCCGAGGACAGGCTCGCGAAGCGCTGGTGCGCCTCGTCCTGCTGTTGCTGGGCGCTGACGTCCGGCTGGACGGCGGCCGCGCTCTGAACGGCCGGGAACGCACCGATCGCCATGACCGATCCGCACGCGGCAGCGACTATTTTGCTGCGCATTCGCATGAGAGGAACTCCTTCAAAGGCAGGGTGGGGAAACGGTATTCCGACCCGCCTCGAAGGCGCATTGTTCAACTGTTCAGTCAGCGCGGCCAGCGCACGTGGTCGTCGTTGATGCGGAACTCGTGGGAGTGTCTCCACACAACACCCGCGGCGTCACAGTGCTCGTGTTCGACGACTTCGGGATCGTGCGTGGGCCAGAACCGCCAAGCGATCAACGCGGCCGCCGCGGTCACCGCACCGAGGACGAGGAATGCGGTGCCCGTGCCCGCGGACGTCGCCACCCACCCGGCGAGCGGATAACAGAGCAACCAGCAGGCGTGCGACAGCGCGAAGTCCGCGGCGAACAACGCCGGGCGATCCGCCGGGTCCGCCGAACGACGCAGAAGACGCGCACCCGGCGTGAGGGCGAGCGAACAGCCGGCGCCGATCAGAGCCCACAGCACCAGCAAGGTCTGCCAGTGCCCGGCGACCACCGTCCCGGCGAACAACACCCCGACGAGCAAGGTCGCCGCGCGCAGCACCACCACTCGATCCACGAACCGGTCGAGCAACGCCGGCAGCGCGAGTGCCGCGACGAGCGACCCGATCCCGTTGGCGGCCAAGGCGACGGCGACGTCGGACGCGTCACGGCCGAGCCCGTCCCGCACGTGCGCCACGGTGTTGACGAACACCATCGATCCGGCGGCCGCCGCGGCGAGGTGGACGGCGAGCAGCCCTCGCAGCCGCGGGGTGGCGAGGTAGATCCGGACGCCACGGGTGGTGGCGTCGTACCGGCTCCCGTTGCGCGGCAGAGGTTTCGGGCGTGGCAGCACCACCGACAGCACCAGCAGCGCCGACGCCCCGAACCCGAGCGCGGTGCCGAGGAAGAGCTGCTGGAAGCCCACCAACGCCAGTGCCGCCGCGGCGAGCGCGGGACTGAGCAGGCTCTCCAGGTCGTAGGCCATGCGCGACAACGTGATCGCGCGGGTGTACTCGCGCTCGTCCGGCAGCACGTCCGGGATCGTCGCCTGGAACAACGGCGTGAACGCGGCGGATGCCGCCTGCAGCAGGAAGATCAGCACGTAGACCTGCCACACCTCGTCCACCCACGGCAGCACCGCCGCGACCGCGACCCGTACGAGGTCCAGCGCGATGAGCACCGCCCGGCGGGGCAGCGCGCCGAGCAGGGCCGTGGCGATCGGCGCCACCGCGACGTAGGCGATCATCTTGATCGCGAGCGCCGTGCCGAGCACCGCACCAGCCCGCGGCCCGGCGAGGTCGTACGCCAGCAGGCCGAGCGCGACGGTCGCCAGTCCCGTTCCGGTCAGCGCCACGACCTGGGCACCGAACAGATTCCGGTAGACAGGATCGCGCAGCACGGAAATCACGGCGGAACTATATGCACGGGAACAGGTTTGCGTCGACGGTGCAACAGCAGAACACTGGCAACAGCAAAATGCTGACAACAAAAGAATGTAGGGTTTTCGCCGTGACCCCCTACGACTCCGTCGCGCCTCTCTACGCCGAACTCTTCAGCGACATGCTCGACACCCGGCCGTTCGAACGCGCGATGCTCTCCGCGTTCGCCGAACTGACGAACGGCCCGGTCGCCGACCTCGGGTGCGGCCCCGGCCACCTCACCGCGCACCTGCGCTCACTCGGGCTGGACGTGTTCGGGCTCGACCTCTCCCCCGCGATGATCGCCCTCGCCCGCGACGCGCACCCGGACCTCAGGTTCGAGCAGGGATCGATGGCCGCGCTCGACCTCGGGAACGGGGTTCTCGGCGGAATCCTGGCGTTCTACTCGGTCATCCACATGCCGCCGCACGAACTGCCGGCGGTGTTCGCCGAGTTCTTCCGCGTGCTGAAGCCCGGAGGCCACCTGATGCTCGGCTTCTACGCTGGCGACGAGCCGGAGCCGCAGGAGTTCGACCACAAGGTGGCGCTCGCGTACCGCTGGTCGCCGGCCGGTCTGGTGGAGCTGCTGGGGAAGGCCGGTTTCGCGGAGGTGGGCAGGCTGGTGCGGGAACCGGTCGAGGGCGAACGGTTCCTGCAGGGCCAGCTGATCGCGCGGAAGGACTAGCGGAAGACCACCGTCCCGTTGCCGTTGAGCAACACCCGATGCTCGCAGTGCCACCGGACCGCCCGCGACAGGGCCAGGGCCTCCGCGTCACGGCCGGCTGCGGTGAGGGCGCGCGGGTCGTAGGAGTGGTCGACGCGCAGGACCTCCTGCTCGATGATCGGCCCCTCGTCGAGGTCCGGGGTGACGTAGTGGGCCGTCGCGCCCACGTACTTCACGCCGCGGTCGTAGGCCTGGTGGTAGGGCTTGGCGCCCTTGAAGCCCGGCAGGAACGAGTGGTGGATGTTGATCACCCGGCCCGCGAGCTTCGCGCACAGGGCGTTCGACAGCACCTGCATGTAGCGGGCCAGCACCACCAGGTCG
Organism: Lentzea sp. NPDC055074; assembly: GCF_053608005.1. Taxonomy (NCBI): domain Bacteria; kingdom Bacillati; phylum Actinomycetota; class Actinomycetes; order Pseudonocardiales; family Pseudonocardiaceae; genus Lentzea; species Lentzea sp. NPDC055074. Next base: position 531,318 of record NZ_JBSGUQ010000003.1, on the reverse strand, counting down.
GCCTGGTACTCCTCGACGAGCTCGATCAGGCGTTGCTCGGCGACGTCCTTGGTGGCGGCGGTGTTCGGGACGTGCACGAAGTCGAGCCCGGCCGCCTCGGCCATCGGCCGCAGGTCCTCGTGGTTCGAGACGACGGCGGCGATCTCGCCGCCGAGGCTGCCCGCGCGCCAGCGGAAGAGCAGGTCGTTCAGGCAGTGGCCGGCCTTCGAGACCATCACGAGCAGGCGCGGCGGCCGTTCGTCGTGCAGCGCGAACTCCATCTGGAACTCCGTGGCCACCGCGGCGAACTCGCCCGCCAGGGAGCCGACCGTCGCGTCGGCGCAGGAGAACGCGGTGCGCAGGAACAGCTTGCCGCGCACGTCGTCGTCGAACTGCTGGTGCTGCACGATGTCGCAGCCGTGGTCGACCAGGAACGACGTGACGGCGTGCACGATGCCCGCGCGTTCCGGGCAGTGCAGGGTCAGGGTGAACTGGGGCATCACGGCACCGCCAGGTACTCGGTGCAGGCGTCGGCGAGCCAGGCCGCGAGGTACTCGGCGAACGACGACCGCACCAGGAGCGTGACCGCGTCCTCGCCGGTCACCTGCAGGACGACTCCCGTCCTGGCGAGGAGTGTCTGCACGCAAGTGCCGACGGGAGCCGCAGACGGGTGCAGGTCCACGGAACATCCGTGAGCCAGCACTTCTCTGCTCCGCGGCCCCTGAAGAACCACGGTCGTGCGTTGAGCCGAAGTGTCCACAACGGACCCTCTGGCAGTCCCGAGCGCGCCACGCAACACCTCCTCGATCGTGATCTGCAGGTCGGGCGAGGCCGTGACGAGGAACTCGTCCGGGCCGAGCCAGAGCACCTCGACGTCCCCGAATCGTCCGGTTCCCGAGGTGAAAGTGCAAGCAACGGAAGGAAAAAGCACACCCAGCATCGATCCCATGGCCGTGATGGCGTCCGGGTCGGACACGCGGACGGTGAGCTGCGAGCGGAATGGCACCTCGGCGGCGTCCAGCACGGGGGCCAGTGCCGCCAGCCGGTCGCGCCAGGCAGCGAGGGGACTAACCGTCACGACGGGCTCCTTCCTTGTCGTACAGAACGGATTCGGTGACGGTGACCGGCACGAGGGAGTCCTCGACGGGCACGTACAACGTCTCGCCGATGCGTTCGTGGCCGGAACGCACCAGCGCCAGCGCGAACGTCCGGCCCAGCGCCGCGCTCGGGTAGCTGGACGTGACGTGGCCGAGCATCCGGACCGGCGGTTCGGGCAGCCGGTCGGTCTCGACGATCTGCGACCCCTCCGGCAGCAGCACGGCGGGATCGACGGGCAGCAGGCCGACGAGCTGCTTGCGGTCCGTGCGGTTGTTCTCGGCACGGGCGAACGAACGCTTGCCGATGAAGTCGAGCTTCTTCTTCGACACCGCCCACGACATGCCCAGGTCCTGCGGCGTGACGGTCGCGTCGGTCTCCTGCCCGATGATCGGGTAGCCCTTCTCGGCGCGCAGCACGTGCATGGTCTCGGTGCCGTACGGCGTGATCCCGTACCGCTTCCCCGCCGCCATCAGCGCCTCCCACACGGCGAGGCCGTGCCAGGCGGTCACGTTGATCTCGTACGCGAGCTCACCGGAGAAGCTGATCCGGCACACCCGCGCCGGCACACCCGCGACCTCGGTGTCGTGCCAGGTCATGAACTCGAACGCCTCGTTGGACACGTCGAGAGAAGGCGCCACCGCGGCGAGCACGTCCCGGGAACGCGGCCCCACCAGCGGGATCGTCGCCCAGTGCTCGGTGACGGACGTGCAGTGCACGTCGAGGTGCGGCCACTCCGTCTGCAGCCACTCCTCCATCCAGTCGAGGATCTTCGCGGCGTTGCCGGTGGTCGTGGTGACGATGTAGCGCTCTTCGCCGACCCTGATCACCGTGCCGTCGTCGATCACCATGCCGTCGACGCCGCACATCACGCCGTAGCGGATCTTGCCGACCTTCAGCGTGCTCATCAGGTTCGTGTAGAGCATGTCGAGGAACTTGCCGGCGTCCTCGCCCTGCACGTCGATCTTGCCGAGCGTGGAGCCGTCCATCATGCCGACGCTCTCGCGCGTGGCCCGGCATTCCCGCAGCACCGCCGTGTGCAGGTCCTCGCCCGGCCGCGGGTAGTACCAGGGACGCTTCCACTGGCCGACGTTCTCGAACAACGCGCCGTGCTCGACGTGCCACGGGTGGATCGCCGTGACGCGCACCGGGTCGTGCAGGTCGCCGCGGTCGCGTCCGGCCAGGGCGGCGAACGACACCGAGGTGTACGGCGGGCGGAACGTCGTGGGCCGCTGTTCGGCCAGTTCCACGCCCAGCGCCTCGGCGACGATGCCCGCCGCGATCATGCCGGACGTCTTGCCCTGGTCGTGCGCGGTGCCGATGGTCGTGTAGCGCTTGATGTGCTCCAACGAGCGCAGGCCCGCACCCGTCGCGCGCAGGACGTCCGCGACGGTGGAGTCGCGCTGCAGGTCGACGAAGCTCGCGTCGTCGTCACCTGGGACGCGCCACAGGACCAGGCCGGAACGCGCCGTGCAGCGCGAGTCCGAGGCGGGCAGCGGGACCTGGCCGCCCGGGGTGAACCCGGCGGCCCGGGCGGCTTCGGCACCGGCGTCACGGCCCTGGCGGGTGCACGCGGTCAGGTCGAGCTCGCCGGTCGCGGACCCGGCGACGCGGACGGTGTCGAGCGCGTCGCCAGGGACGAAGGCGCCGAGCTCGGGGTCGTAGCGGAGGGTGCCCCGGGCCTGGCTGAACAGGCTGACGACGGGGTTCCAGCCACCGGAGACGAGAAGGGTGTCGCACGCGATCCGGTCGGCCCCGACGAGAACCGCCTCGACGCGGGAGGATCCTTCGGTTCCGGTGACGAACTGCCCGGCGCGGACCTCGATCCCCCGCGCCGCGCACTCGGTCGCCAGCTTCGCCGGGACCTCCGCGCGTGCGTCCAGGACCGCCGCGATGTCCACACCGGACTCGGCCAGGTCGATCGCCGCGCAGTAGGCGCTGTCGTTGGTGGTGAACACGACCGCCCGCGCACCCGGAAGCACGCCGTAGCGGTGCAGGTACGTGCGGGCGGACGAGGCCAGCATGATCCCGGGCCGGTCGTTGTCGGCGAAGACCACCGGCCGTTCGTGGGCACCGGTCGCGAGCACGGTCTGCTTGGTCCTGATGCGCCAGACCCGTTGCCGGGCGGCGGAAGCGGGCGCGGCGAAGCCGAGGTGGTCGGTCCGCTTCTGCAACGCCAGCACGAACCCGTCCTGGTACATGCCGAACGCCGTGGTCCGCTCCAACACCAGCACACCGGGTGTCGACTTCAGCTCCGCCACGATGTCCGCGACCCATTCGGCGGACGGCCGGTCGTCGAGGTACTCGTCCACGCCCAGCAGCGCGCCGCCGGCCTGGTTCTGCTCGTCCAGCAGCACCACGCGGGCACCGGCGCGCGCCGCGGTCAGCGCCGCCACGAGACCGGCGGGCCCGGCGCCGACCACGAGGACGTCGCAGTGCTCGTGCTTGGCGTCGTACCGAGCCGGGTCGGGTTCGCTCGAAAGCCGGCCCTGGCCCGCCAGACCACGCGCCACCAGCCCGTCGTACAGCTCGACGGTCGTGGCCGGCAGCATCGGCTCGGAGAACGGTGCCTCGACCTGCACCAGTGAGGTCGGGTCCTCGGAGCCCGCCGCGACGACGCCGCGCGGCCGGCCGAGCTTCACGCTGTGGCCGATCTCGTGCACGCCGTTCGCCAGCAACGCCGACGCGAGCGTGTCGCCGGGGTGCCCGGTGTACTCGGCGCCGTTGAAGGTGAAGCGCAGCAAGGTGTTCCGGTCGATCGCGCCACCGGTCTCAGTGCGGAGGGTCATGCGGTCACCTCGGGCATGGGCTCACCCACGCGGTAGACGGCCAGCAGGTCGTGGGTGCGGGTGTCGCGGACGGCGTTGAACCAGCGGCGGCACCCGGCGCTGTGGCTCCAGCGCTCGGCGAACGGGCCGCTCGGGTTCTCGCGGAAGAACACGTAGCGGGCCCACTCCTCGTCGCTCAGAGCCGACGGGTCCTCGGGGTACGCGACGTGGGCCTGGCCGCCGTAGTGGAACTCGGCCTCCTCACGCGGTCCGCACCACGGACACGGGATGAGTTGCATCGCAGGCTCCTAGTGGGCCACGGCGGCAGCGCCGTGCTCGTCGACGAGAGCGCCCGTGGTGAAGCGCTCGAGGGTGAACGGCTCGTTGAACGGGTGCGGCTTGTCGTGGGCGATGGTGTGCGCGAAGCAGTCACCGACACCGGGCGTGGCCTTGAAGCCGCCGGTGCCCCAGCCGCAGTTCAGGTACAGACCGCCGACGGGGGTCAGCCCCACGATCGGCGACGCGTCCGGGCTGACGTCGACGATGCCCGCCCACGTGCGCAGCAGGTGGGCCCGCGCGAAGACCGGGAACAGCTCCAGCGCCGCCGACATCTGCTGCTCGATGATGTGGAACGAACCCCGCTGCCCGTACCCGTTGTAGCTGTCGATGCCCGCGCCCATCACCAGTTCCCCCTTGTGCGCCTGGGAGACGTAGACGTGCACGGCGTTCGACATCACGACGGTCGGGTGCACGGGTTCGAGCAGCTCGGACACCAGGGCCTGCAACGGGTGCGAGGCGATCGGCAACGGCAGCCCGACCATCTTGGCGAGCACCGAGCTGTGGCCGGCCGCGCACAACGCGACCTTCCCGGCGGCGATGCGCCCACGACTCGTTTCCACGGCGGTGATCCGGCCACCTGAGGTCTCCAGACCGGTGACCTCGCAGTTCTGGATGAGGTCGACGCCCATGGCGTGCGCCGCCCGCGCGTAGCCCCACGCCACGTAGTCGTGCTTCGCGATGCCCGCGCGCGGCTGGTAGGTCGCGCCGAGCACCGGGTAGCGGACGTCCGGCGAGGTGTTGACGATCGGGCAGATCTCCTTGACCCCGGCCGGATCGACCCACTCCGCGTCGATGCCGTTGAGGCGGTTGGCGTTGACCCGCCGGACGCTGTCGCGCACGTCCTGCAGGCTGTGCGCCAGGTTCAGCACACCGCGCTGGTCGAACAGGATCGGGTAGCCGAGGTCCTCCTCCAGGCCCTCCCAGAGCTTGAGCGAGTGCTCGTAGATGCCGGAGCTCTCGTCCCACAGGTAGTTCGACCGGATGATCGTGGTGTTGCGGGCCATGTTGCCGCCCGCGAGCCAGCCCTTCTCGAGCACCGCGACGTTCGTGATGCCGTGCACCTTCGCGAGGTAGTACGCGGTCGCGAGACCGTGCCCTCCACCGCCGACGATCACGACGTCGTAGGAGGACTTCGGTTCCGGGTTGTCCCAGAGGAAGTCCGGATGCTCGGGCAGATCTGCTCCGGGCGGGCTGGTCACCACGACGCCTCCAGCGAAATCATCTGGTCGACTCCTGATATATCAGTCTGTGCGTTACAGTAGGTCACATGAACGCACGGGTCAACGACGAGCCCGCCTCCGTCTCACTCACCGAGCAGGCGTACGCCGTCCTGCGAGACCGCCTGGTCATGCTGGAGATCAAGCCCGGTGAGCCCATCAACGAGGAGCGGCTGCGCACCGAGCTCGGCGTCGGCCGCACCCCGATCCGCGAGGCGTTGAAACGACTGGAGCAGGAACGGCTCGTCGTCGCCTTTCCGCGCCGCGGCACGTTCGCGACCGATGTGAACATCTCCGACCTCTCCCACATCTCCGAGGTCCGCCGGACGCTGGAACCCCTGGCGTCGGCAGCGGCGGCCGAACGCGCCACGCCCGCCGACCGGACCGCCCTGACCGAACTGCGCTCGCAGCTCGACACGGCGGCGCCGACAGGTGACAACACGGAACTGCTGCGCACCGACGTCGGCGTCCACCGCGCGATCTACGGGTGCGTGCACAACCCGTTCCTCGAGGACACCCTGATCTCCTACGACAACCTGGCCACCCGGATCTGGTGCGTCTTCCTGCCCCGGCTGTCCGGGATGGCCGGTCACGTCGACGAACACGTGCCACTCCTCACCGCGATCATCGAGGGGGACGCGAAGAAGGCGAGCGAGCTGGCTTCGCAGCACGTCGTCGGTTTCGAGCGGGCGATCCGCGCGTTGATCTAGGGGCGTGGCTCGGAACGTTGCCCGTCAACGTTCCGAGCCACGACCCCCTGGACGAGCGGGTCGCTGCGCAGGTCCTTCACCAGCGCGACGCACGCCACGACCATGACCACCGCGAACGGCGCCGCGGCGATGATCGTGAGGTTCTGCAACCCGGTCAGCGCGGTCGCTCCTCCCCCGCCGACGAGCAGCATCACGGCCGCCACACCACCGGTCGCCACGCCCCAGAACACGACCAGCCGCCGATGCGGTTCGCCGTCCCCGCGCTGCGACAACGTGCCCATCACCAGCGAGGCCGCGTCGGCACCGGAGACGAAGAAGATCGCCACGAGCACCATCACGACCACCCCGGCGACGGCCGCGAGCCGGAACTGGCCGAGCACCCCGAAGAGCTGGGACTCGGGGTTCGCCGCGCCCGCGAGGTCGGTGCCCTCGCGCTGCACCGAGATCGCCGTGCCACCCATGATCGCGAACCAGACCAGGCTCACGACCGACGGCACGAGGATCACGCCCTTGACGAACTGCTTGATCGTGCGGCCGCGGGAGATGCGCGCGATGAACATGCCGACGAACGGCGTCCACGAGATCCACCACGCCCAGTAGAAGATCGTCCAGCCGGACAGCCACGTCTCCATGGCGTTCCCGCCTGTGCCCGCCGAACGGGAGACCATCTCCCCCATGTCCCGGAAGTAGTCCCCGACGGCCGCGGGCACCAGGTTCAGGATCAGCACCGTCGGCCCGACGACGAACACGAACACCGCCAGCAGGGTCGCGAGCACCATGTTGATGTTCGACAACCACTGGATCCCCTTGGCCACACCGGAGACGGCCGACGCCACGAACGCCCCCGTCAGCACCGCGATGATGCCGATCAGCACGCCGACACCGGGGTTCTCGCGGACGAACCCGCCCGCCTTCAGCCCGCTGCCGATCTGCAACGCGCCGAGGCCCAGCGACGCGGCTGAACCGAACAGCGTCGCGAAGATCGCCAGCACGTCGATCAGCCGGCCCAGCGGCCTCTCCGACACGCGGTCCCCGAACAGCGGGGCGAACATGGCGCTGATGAGCTGCTTGCGGCCACGCCGGAACGTGCCGTAGGCGATGGCGAGCCCGACGACCGCGTAGATCGACCACGGGTGGATCGCCCAGTGGAACAGCGACGTGGCCATCGCGACGTCGATCGCCGCGTCCGTGCCGCCCTCGACCGAGCCGGGTGGTGGCTTCACGAAGTGCGCCAGCGGTTCCGCGACGCCGTAGAACATCAGGCCGATGCCCATGCCCGCGCTGAACATCATCGCGACCCACGAGATCGTCCGGAACTCCGGCCGCTCGCCGTCCTGGCCGAGCGGGATCCTGCCGTACTTGCTGAAGGCCAGCCAGAGCGCGAAGATCACGAACCCGGTGGCCGCGGTGAGGAACGCCCAGCCGGTGTTGCGGATGACCCAGCCCAGCACCGCCTTGGAGACGGTGCCGAGGCTGTCCGTGCCGATGATCCCCCAGGCGAGGAACGCCGAGGCGACCGCCGCGGAGACCGTGAACACGACACGGTCGGTGTGGGATCTCGTGGTGGGTAAGAACGTCTGTTCGGGTTTGACGGTCACTGGCTACCACCTCTTCGTCGAGTTGCCCCTCTACGCGTTCCCCTTGGTCAGCTTCTTCTGCACCCAGTCGTGAAACTCACCGATGTGGTGCTCCGACGGCACCAGCACCCCGCCGTCCCGGTACGCGCGGGACGACATGGCGGGCTGGCACCGTTCGCAGGCCTCGAAGTCCTGCTCGTTGACGCGGTGGAAGAGCTCGACGGACCGCGACACGTCCTTGCCGGTGGCGACGACGTCCTTGGCGTAGAGCCAGTCGCACTCGACGATCGTGCGGTCGGCGGCCATCGGGTACATCCGGTGGATGATCACGTGGTCCGGCACGAGGTTGATGAACACCTGCGGCCGCACGGTGATCGCGTAGTAGCGGCGATCCTGCTCGGAGTCCACTCCGGACAGGTTCGCGAAGCCCTCGCCGCCGTCGATCGTGAAGCCCTTGATCTCCTCGCCGAACACCGCCCCGTGCCCGACGTAGTACTGCGCGGCGTACCCGTCCGCGAACTCCGGCAGGACCTCCGTCAGCTCGGGGTGGATCGTCGCGCAGTGGTAGCACTCCATGAAGTTCTCGATGATGAGCTTCCAGTTGGCCTTGACGTCGTAGGTGATCCGGCGACCCAGGTCGAGCTCGCTGACCTGGTAGTTGCCGATCGCGTCGAGGTTGCCCAGGCGCTCCCGCACGTCCTGCTGCACCGTCTCCTCGAACGACGCGGGCTCGTCCGCGAGCGAGATCCACGCATAGCCGAGCCACTCGCGCAGGTGCACGGTCTTGAGGCCGTACTCGACGCGGTCGATGTCCGGCATCGACGTGAGGTTCGGCGCGGCGACGAGCTTGCCGTCGAGGCCGTAGGTCCAGGCGTGGTACGGGCACTGGAAGTTGCGCTTGACCGTGCCGGTCTCCTCGACGCAGAGCTTCGCGCCGCGATGCCGGCAGATGTTGAGGAACGCGCGCAGCGAGCCGTCACGCGCACGGGTCACGAGCACGCTCTCGCGGCCGATCTGGACGGTCCGGAAGTTGCCGGCGTCGGGCAGGTCGGCGCTGCGGACGGCGCAGAACCACATCTGCTCGAAGATGTTCTGCTGTTCCAGCTCGAAGATCGCCGGGTCTGTGTAGGTGTGGCCGGGCAGCGTGGGGATCAGGCTTCCCGGCAGTTCGGTCGCGGTCATGGTGGCTCCGTGAGGTCAGAGGAGGAGAGATCGCGCGTCGGTGCCGGCGCAGATGACCAGCAGCGGTGCGGCGTGGGTGCTCGACCGCGTCAGCACGCGCGCACCCGTTCCGGACGGTTCGACGTGGAAGTCGATCACCGTCTCCTCGAAGCGCAGGTCGGCACCGGCGCGGAAGGCGTCGTCGGAGCTCGGCAGCTCGGCCTGCGACCGGCTGTCGAGCCCGAGCACCCGCAGTCCGCGCGCGGCGAGGCGGTGTGCGGCCGCCCCGCCGAGGTCGCCGAGCCCTATGACGATCACGTCGTGGGTCATGAGCGGATCCGCGTCATCTTGGGGTCGAAGAGCGGTTCGGACGCCACGACGGCCCGGACGCGGTCGCCGAAGTACTCGATCTCGACGGCCGTTCCCTCGGTCGCTACCTCAGCGGGCAGCCAGGCGTACGCGATGTTCTTGCCGATCGAGTAGCCCCGTGCCGCGCTGGTGACGTACCCGACGGGCAGGCCACCGGCGAACACCGGCTCCGAGCCCATCACCACCTGGTGGTCGTCGTCGATGACCAGACAGGTGAGCTTGCGGGTGACGGTCTCCTCCGACTTTCCCTCCAGGGCCTGGCGGCCGTGGAAGTAGCCCTTGTTCATCCGGACCGCGAAGCCCAGCCCCGCCTCGAACGGGTCGTGCTCGGTGGTCACGTCCGCACCCCACGAGCGGTAGCCCTTCTCCAGCCGCATGCTGGTGAACGCGCTGCGGCCGGCGGCGATGACGCCGTGCTGCTGCCCGGCCTCCCAGAGCGTGTCCCACAAACGCCGTCCCATGTCGGCCGTCGTGTAGAGCTCCCAGCCGAGCTCACCGACGTACGACAGGCGCATCGCAGTGACCGGTACCTCGCCGATGAAGGCTTCCCTGGCCTTGAAGTAGCCCATGCCCTCGTGCGAGAAGTCGGTCTTCGTCAACGGCTGCAGCAGGTTGCGCGCTTCCGGTCCCCACAGGCCGATGCAGCAGGTGCCGGGGGTGATGTCGGTGATGTGCACGCCGCCGTTGGGGGGCATGCGCCGGCGCAGCCAGTCGAGGTCGAGCGGGCCGTTCGCACCGACCTGGAACCGGTTCTCGCCGAGCCGGGCGATGGTCAGGTCGCTGCGCACTCCCCCGTCCTCGTTGAGCAGCAACGTGTAGACGACCGCGCCGGGCTTGCGGTCGAGCTGGTTGGTGGTCATGGTCTGCAGGAACGTCAGCGCCTCCGGGCCGGTGACCTCCAGCCGCTTCAACGCGGTCATGTCGAACATCGCGACCCGCTTGCGCGCCACCAGAGCCTCGGCACCGGCGATCGGCGACCAGAACCGCGACGCCCACTCGTTGCGCTCGGGGATCTCCGCGACCTCGGGCAGTGAGGCGTTGGCCTCGTACCAGTGCGGCCGCTCCCAGCCCGAGGCCTCCAGGAACACCGCGCCGAGCTCCTGCTGCCGCTCGTAGAACGGGCTGGTGCGCAGCGGCCGCGGGTTCTCGGCGGGCTGCAACGGGTGCAGCACGTCGTAGACCTCGACGAACGCCCGGCAGCTGCGTTCGTGCACATATCCGGGCGAGCGCTGGACGTCCTCGAACCGGTTGAGGTCGCAGCCGTGCAGGTCGATCTCCGGCTGCCCGTCGACGAGCCACTCGGCCATCGCCTTCGCCACACCGGCGGAGTGCGTGATCCACACAGCCTCGGCGACCCAGAACCCCTGCAGGCCGGGGTGTTCGCCGAGCAGAGGGTTGCCGTCGGGGGTGAAGGAGAACAGGCCGTTGACGCCCTCCTCGACCTTCGAGTCGCGCAGGACCGGGAGCAGGTCGACGGCGGCTTCCCAGGAGGTCTCGAAGTCCTCGGGGGTGAACGCGATCTCGGACGGCATGGTCGGTGCCACGTCGAAGTCGAGGATGTCGTCCGCGGAGATCGGCATGGGCCGGTGCCCGTAGGCGCCGATGCCGACGCGGTCGACGTGCTCGCGGAAGTACAGGTCGGCGTCCTGGTGGCGCAGCAACGGCTTCGACATCTCGGACAGCTCGGTGTTGACGCCCTTCAACGCCTGCAGGGGCGCCGTTTTCGCGTACTGGTGGGCCATCGGGACGAGCGGGATGTCGAGGTCGACCATCCGGCCGATCCGCGGGCCCCACATGCCGACGCACGACACGACGACGTCGGCCGGGAACGTGTCGTTCTCGGTGACGACGGCCTTCACGCGGCGGCCGTTGCGTTCGACGCCGGTGACCTTGTGGTGTGCCAGGAACTTCGCGCCGCGCTCCATCGCCCGGCGTGCCTGGGCCTCTGCTGCGCGCAACGGCTTGGCGATGCCGTCGGTCGGGATGTGGAAGCCGCCGAGGATCTTCGACGGATCGAGCAGCGGGTGCAGCCGCGCGCACTCCTCGGGGTCGCGCAGGAAGCTCTCGACGCCCCACGCCGTCGCCCAGCCGTGGCGACGCTTGACGTCCGTCCAGCGTTCCGGCGTGGTGGCGACCTCCAGCCCGCCGACCTGCTGGAAGCACCACTTGTCGTCCATCGTCAGCGCCGTGTACTTCTCGACGGTGTACTTGGCGAACGACGTCATGGTCTTGCAGCCGGTGGTCTGGAAGACCAGGCCCGGTGCGTGCGAGCTGGAGCCGCCGGTGGCGAACAGCGGTCCCTGTTCGAGCACGGTGACGTTGGTCCAGCCCCGCGCGGTGAGTTCGTCGGCGAGCGCACATCCGACGATGCCCGCGCCGATCAGGACGACTCTCGGCTGGCTCACAGGACCACCACCGAACGCAGGACGCGGCCGTGGTGCATGTCCTCGAACGCCTTCTCGACGTCGCCCAGCCCGATCGTCTCCGAGACGAACGCGCCGAGGTCGAGCCTTCCCCGCAGGTAGAGGTCGATGAGCATCGGGAAGTCGCGGGACGGCAGGCAGTCGCCGTACCAGGACGACCTCACCGCACCACCGCGCGAGAACACGTCGATCAACGGCAGTTCGAGCTTCATGTCCGGTGTCGGCACACCGACCAGCACGGCGAGGCCGGCGTGGTCACGGGCGTAGAACGCCTGCTGGAAGGTCTCGGGACGGCCGACGGCGTCGATCACGACGTCGGCGCCGTTGCCCTCGGTGAGCTCGCGGATCGACTCGACGACGTCCTTCTCGCGGGCGTTGACCGTGTGCGTGGCGCCGAAGCCCCGCGCCCACTCGAGTTTCGTGTCGTCGAGGTCGACGGCGATGATCGTGCGCGCACCGGCGAGCCGGGCGCCCGCGATGGCCGCGTCCCCGACACCGCCGCAGCCGAGCACGGCCACGCTGTCGCCGCGGGTGACGCCGCCGGTGTTGATCGCGGCGCCGATGCCCGCCATCACGCCGCAGCCGAGCAGGCCCGCGACCTCCGCCGGTGCCGCGGGGTTCACCTTCGTGCACTGTCCGGAGTGGACCAGCGTCTTCTCCGCGAACGCGCCGATGCCCAGCGCGGGCGACAGCGGTGTGCCGTCCTGCAACGTCATGGGTTGCGAGGCGTTGTGGGTGTTGAAGCAGTACTGCGGACGGCCGCGCAGGCAGGAGCGGCACGACCCGCACACCGCGCGCCAGTTGAGGATCACGAAGTCACCGGGCTCGAGGTCGGTCACGCCCTCGCCGACGGCCTCCACGACCCCGGCCGCCTCGTGCCCGAGCAGGAACGGGAACTCGTCGTTGATCCCGCCCTCCCGGTAGTGCAGGTCGGTGTGGCAGACCCCGCAGGCCCGCACCTTCACCAGCGCCTCGCCGGGGCCGGGATCCGGCACGAGGACGGTCTCGACCGAGACCCTGGCCCCACGCCCCCTGGCCACGACACCGTTCACCGCATGTGCCACGTCGAATGCTCCTGTCAGAGGTGGGGGTAGAGGGGGTGCTTCGCGGCCAGGCCGTCGACGCGGGCGAGCAGGTCGCCCTCGTCGAACTCGGGCTGCAACGCGGAAGCGATGACGTCGGCGACCTCGGTGAAGTCGCCGGCGGTGAAGCCGCGGGTGGCGAGCGCGGGGGTGCCGACGCGCAGGCCGGACGTGACCATCGGCGGGCGCGGGTCGAACGGGACGGCGTTGCGGTTGACGGTGATCCCGATGCGGTGCAGGCGGTCCTCGGCCTGCTTGCCGTCCAATGAGGACTCGACCAGGTCCACCAGCACCAGGTGCACGTCGGTGCCGCCGGAGAGCACCTTCACGCCGGCCTGGGCGCAGTCGGGCAGCGAGAGGCGTGCGGCGAGGATGGCGGCGCCTTCGAGGACGCGCTGCTGGCGTTCGCGGAACTCCTCGCCCGCCACGACCTTGAACGCGACGGCCTTGGCCGCGATCACGTGCTGGAGCGGCCCGCCCTGCTGGCCGGGGAACACGGTCGAGTCGACCTTCTTGGCCAGCTCCCGGGTCGACAGGATCACGCCACCGCGCGGTCCGCCGAGGGTCTTGTGGGTGGTGGTCGTGACGAGGTCGGCGAACGGCACGGGGTTCGGGTGCAGGCCCGCCGCGACGAGACCGGCGAAGTGCGCCATGTCGACCATGAGCCTGGCGCCGACGAGGTCGGCGATGCGGCGGAACTCGGCGAAGTCGAGCTGCCTCGGGTAGGCCGACCAGCCGGCGATGATCAGCTTCGGCTCGTTCTCGCGCGCCAGCCGTTCGACCTCGGCCATGTCGACGCGGCCGGACTCGCGGTCCACGTGGTAGGCCACGACGTTGTAGAGACGGCCGGAGAAGTTGATCCGCATGCCGTGCGTGAGGTGGCCGCCGTGCGCGAGGTCGAGGCCCATGATCGTGTCGCCGGGCTGGAGCACCGCCGCCATCGCCGCCGCGTTGGCCTGGGCGCCGGAGTGCGGCTGGACGTTGGCGTGCTCGGCGCCGAACAACGCCTTCACGCGCTCGATCGCGAGCGCCTCGATGACGTCGACGTGCTCGCACCCGCCGTAGTAGCGGCGTCCGGGGTAGCCCTCGGCGTACTTGTTGGTCAGCACCGAGCCCTGTGCCTGCAGCACGCCGACCGGCGCGAAGTTCTCCGAGGCGATCATCTCCAGCGTCGACTGCTGGCGGCGCAGCTCGGCGCGGATCTCGGCGGCGACCTCGGGGGCGAGGTCGTCCAGGTGCTGGTCCAGAACTGTGGTGGTGGGAACGGAGAGTGACAACGGGCCAACCCTTCCGAGCGAGTTCCGTAATACGCAACCAGGTTCGCATTATGCAACTGCAGCGCGCATCACGGTGCGACCCGGCAGGACCGTTGTCAAGCCCTTGTCGCACGGACGGAGGCATCCGAAACGAGGAAGAGCCCCCGGCCGCGGCCGGGGGCTCTTCGTTCGTGAAGGTCTTTCACAGCACGGGATGCCCCATGCGGACCGACAGGTCGCGGGACGCCACGCGCAGTTCCTCGACGATCGCGGGCATGCGCTTCTGCGAGAGCCGGTAGGCCGGACCGGCGGCGCTGATCGCCGCCACGACGTCCCCCTGCGAGCCGAACACGGGCACCGCGACGGCGTGCAGCCCGGCCTCCAGCTCCTCCATGCAGGTGGCGAACCCGTCCTCGGCCGTGCGCCGCAGGACGCAGCGCAGCTTGACGGGATCGGTGATCGTGCGCGGCGCGCAGGACTCCAGCTCCCCCGACAGCAGGCGCTCCTGCTCGGCCGGTGGCGCGGCGGCGAGCAGGACCTTGCCGCTCGACGTGGCGTGCAACGGCGTCCGCTGCCCGATCCAGTTCTGCGCGGCGACCGCCGAGCTGCCCCGCGCCTGGCTCACGTTGAGGGCGACGTCGCTGTCGAGGATCGCGATGTTGACCGTCTCGCCCAGCCGGTCCGCGAGCTCGGTGCAGACCGGCCCGCCGACCCGGACGTAGTCGAGCTGCCCGGTCACGGCGCCCGCGAAGCGGAGCATGCCGATGCCGATCCGGAAGGGGCCGCGTTCGCCGTCCTGTTCGACCAGCTCACGGGTCTGGAGCGTGTACACGAGTCTGGACGCGGAGGACTTGTGCACCCCGAGCTCGGCGGCGATCTCGGTGATGCCCGCCTCCCCGTTGCGGGCCAGCAGCTCGAGCACCGCCACCGCCCGATCGACCGATTGCACCAGCGCCGGGTCGCGCAACTCCCCGTTGTTGCTCATCACGCAACGGTATCCGATTGGCGCAACCCGTCTTGACGATGTTCATGATCCTGAGCCATTCTGCTGTTGCGTATCGCACACATAGTTCCGTAATACGCAACGGAGGGTTCTCTGATGATCACCGCATGCGCCGTGGACGCACTCCCCGCGGGTGAGTCCTTGCGCATCTCCGGCGACCCCGCCATCGCGGTCTTCAACGCGGACGGCGAGTACTACGCGATCGACGACACCTGCAGCCACCAGGACGCCTCGCTGTCCGAGGGCTGGCTGGAGGGGTGCTTCGTCGAGTGCCCGCTGCACGCCGCCCTCTTCGACCTGCGCACCGGCGTGCCGACGTGCCTGCCGGCCAAGAAGGCCGTGCGCACGTATCCGGTCGTGGTGCGGGACGGCGTCATCTACATCGACACGGGCAGCCGAGAGGCCGTCGCCTGATCACAACGCGTCGAGCAGCGCCGCCATGCGCTGCTCCAGATGCGGCCGCACGTCGTCGCCCGTGAAGATCCACGGCGAGCGCTTCTCCATACCTGCCACCACCATCTCCCCCACCTCGTCGATGCCCGGCCCGCCGCGGAGGAACTCCTCGACGGCGGGCACGAACTCGTCCCGCAACCCGACGCTGGAGCTCGACGCCCTGGTGTTCGCGACGATGTCCGTGTCGACCGGCCCCGGACACAGCACGCTGACATCGATGCCGTGCTTGGACGTGGTGAGCCGCAACGACTCCGAGAGGCCGACGACGGCGAACTTGGCCGTCGCGTAGAGCACGTTCGGATCGGACACGAGGCCCGCCCCCGACGCGGTGTTCACGACGTAGCCGGCGCCGCGTTCGATCATGCGCGGCAGGAACGTCTGGATCCCGTTGATCACGCCGGTCAGGTTCACCGCCATGGCCAGGTCCCACTTCTCGTAGGTCAGGTCGGTGACCACGACGTGCGGCACGATGCCGGCGTTGTTGAACAGCAGGTCCACCGGCCCCAGCGCACGCTCGGCCTCGTCGGCGACCTTCGCGAACGTCTCGCGGTCGCGCACGTCCAGCAGATAGGTCTCCGCGGCCAGTTCCCGCGCGGCGCGTTCCAGCGAGGGTCCGTGCACGTCGGCCAGCGCCAGCCGCACTCCCCGCTTCGCCAGGGCCCGCGCGATGCCGAGGCCGATACCCCTGGCCCCGCCGGTGATGAAGGCCGTCGAGTCCGCCCAGTCCCGCATGGGGTCCCCCTCTCTATGTTGATCTGACATCTCTATGTTGACTGACACAGTAGCCTGGTCAGCATGTCATCAAGAGCACGCGAAGGACAATCCGCGAGCCCAGCAGCGCACCCGCGGTCCTCGGTGCCGCTCCGGCAGGTCCTCTCCACCGGCGGGCGGGCCACCATCGGCGTCCTGGCAGGCCTCCAGGTCGTGGACAGCGCCGACGGCGTGATGTTCGTCGTGTTCGCGCCGGAGATCCGCGAGTCGCTCGGCATCAGCACCGGGGCCATCGGCGTCGTCGGCTCCCTGGCCGGCGTGATGGTGGCCGTCGCCGCGTTTCCCCTCGGTCTGCTGGGCGACCGGCACCGCCGCACGTCGATCGTGGGCGTGGCGACCCTCGTCTGGGCCGCAGCGGCCGGGGTGTTCGGTCTGGTGCAGAACCTCTGGCAGGCCGTCGCGGTCCGCGTGATCGCGGGCGCCGGCAAGGCCAACGAGGGGCCGATCCAGTCGTCGTTGCTGGTCGACGCCTATCCACCGGCGGTGCGCGGGCGGGTGCTCGGGCTGCATCGCGGCGGGCAGCCGCTCGGCATCGTCGCCGGTCCCCTGCTCGCGGTGGCGTTCGCGGCGTTGGTTCCCGAGGAGCACGAACCGTGGCGATGGGCGTTCGCGTTCCTCGCCGTGCCGGCGCTGCTGCTCGGACTCGCCGCGCTGCGCCTGCCCGAACCGGCCAGGGAGCACTCCACGGCGACACCGCGCGGCGCGGTGAAGGAACTGAGGAAGATCCCGACGCTCGTGGGTGTCGTGGTGGCACTCGGCGCGTTCGGCGTCTCCGTGATCACCGTGCCGATCTACCTCAACGTCGTCCTCGAGGAGCACCACGGGCAGAACGCCGTGGCCCGCGGTCTGATCATGTCGGCCTGCGCGGCCGGCGGGCTGCTGGGGGCCGTGGTCAGCGGGGTGACGAGCGATCGCCTGTTCCGGCGCAGTCCCCGGGCGTGCCTGCACCTCGCGGCAGGTGCGCTTTCGGTGCTGGGCATCGGGTTCGCGGCGCAGGCGTACGCGTCGGACGTCTCGACGTACGTGGTGATCGGGGTGGTCGTGCAGGCCATGACGTTCGCGGGCGTCGTCCCGCTCAGCCTGGTCGTGGCGTCGGTGACGCCGGCGGAGCACCGGTCGACGGCCTTCGGGCTCGTCGGGGTCTTCACGGCGGCGGTCGGCGGACTCGGTGGCGCGGTCGTCACCAGCGTGGCCGAGAAGCTCTGGGGCGTCCAGGTCGCCGTGGCCCTGGTGGCACCGGCGGCCTCGGTGGCCGCCGGGCTGGTGCTGGTCGCGACGGCTCGTCACGTGCCGGCCGACATCGCGCGGGTCGTACGATGATCGCCGTGACCTCCCCTGGGACGCGCCGGATCGACGAGATCGGCGACGAGAGCCGCCGCCGCATCCTGGACGCCGCCGAGGAGCTCTTCGCCGAACGCGGGTTCGACCGGACGTCCTTTGTGGACATCGCGAAGCGGTCGGGCATCAGCCGCGGCTCGATCCCGTGGCACTTCAAGAACAAGGACGGCCTCGTGATGGCCGTCGTCGAACGGGCCGTCGCGCGCATCTGGCCAGCCGGGCGCTACGAGACCGCGCCGTCGTTGACGGAGGTGTTCAGCGAGACCGCGGAACTGCTGCGCACCGGCAACTCCGCGCTGGTGTTCATGATCCTGGTCGAGGCGCTCGGCGACCGGGGTGTCGTGCACGACCAGTACCGGGAGTTCTTCTCCCGCAGGCGCGAGGGCATCGAGGAACTGCTGCGGTTGAAGCGGCCCGCCGGCGTCGATCCCGGCAGGGCCACCGAGCAGGAGCGCACCGCCGCCGTCGCGCTGAACGGCGCGCTCCTCGGCATCCACCTGCAGGCCCTCGTCGACCCGGAGACCGTCGACCTCGGCGCCGCGCTGGTGTCGATCGCGACGATGTTCGACCGGAACCTCGCGGACGTCTGGCGCGACTAGCGGAGCCGTTCGAGGACCAGGTCGACGTCGGCCTCGGTCGTGCGGTGGTGGGTGATGCAGGCGCGGATGCCCCGTTTCCCCGCCGCGGTCCGCGTGACGGGTGCGGCAGCGGCAGTCCCTCACGAGCAGGCAGCCCGCCTCCACCGAGGCGAAGAGCAGCTCGTGCGGGTCGAAGGTGACCGAGTCGGCCCGCGCATCTCTTCCAGCATCAGGAAGAGCGCGCCGTACGCACCGTCGACGTGCAGCCACAGGTCCTCCGCGGCGCGCAGGTCGGCGATCGCGTCGATCGGGTCCACCGACCCGGTCGGCACCGTGACGGACGAGCGGACCGCCGCCGAACTGCGGCGCCAGAGCTGCGAGCCGACCGGGCTCGACCTAGGCGAGGTCCTCGGCCTGTAGCTCGGCCCGCGACGACACCCCGAGCTTGCGCAGCACCCGTGCCGCGTGCTGCTCCACGGTCCGCGGCGACAGGAACAGCACGTCCGCGATCTTGCGGTTGGTGTGCCCGGCGACCAGCAGCCGGGCGACCTCCTGCTCACGAGGCGACAGCTCGTCGCCGTACCCGCGCCGGCCGCGCCGCGACGGTTTGCCTCCGCCGATGCTGCGCAGCTGGTGGCGGCACCGGGCCGCGTCCCGGGTAGCACCCAGGCCGTCGAACGTGTCCACCAGCGCCGACAGGATCTCCGCCGCCTTCTCCTGGTCGGACGGCAGCAGGCAGGCGGCCTCGCGTTCGGCGACCAGCGCGACGTAGTAGGGCGCGGGCAGCGCGGTGTAGCGGTCCACGGACTCGCGGAACAGCGCCACGGCGGCGTCGAGCCGGCCGCGTGCCTCCGCCAGCAGACCGCGGCACCAGGCCAGGGCGGCGAACGCCATCGGCGCGTCACGGCCCTCGATCCCGGCGGCGATCTCGTCGATCAGCGACTCCGCGTCGGTCTCCCGCCCGGCCGCGAGGAACGTGGCCACGGCGACCGGGCCCAGCTCGGTCGCCCACACCCACACGCCCTTGGCCCGCACGATCGCCAGGCCCCGGTCGACGTCCACGCAGGCACGGGTGATCTCGTCCTGCGCGAGCATGGTCCGCGCGAGCGCCGCACAGCCCGCGACGGCGACCGGGACGATCGACTCCTCGGGGGCGAACGCTCCGGTCTCGGTCAGGTGATCGGTCGCCTCCGCCCACTCGCCGCGCGCCGTCGCGAGCGACCCCAGGATCAGACACAGCTCGCTGGCCAGCGGAAACAGGTCCCGGTACTCGTCGAGCAGGGTCTGCGCCAGCACGGCCAGACCGTCCCAGTCGCCGCGCAGCCAGTCGAGGCGGGCCCTCGTCGCGTGCGCGGTGCTCGCGGTGAACGGGGCACCGCACTCGGCGGCGAACCGCAGGCCGTCGCGCAGCAGGTCGGCGCACTGGCCGAAGTGGCCCGTCGTGGTCATGGCGTCGGCGAGGTTGCAGTGGGCGCGGGCCAGCTGACGCAGCTCACCGGACGTCGTCGCGGGTTCGTAGCTCCACTCCGCCAGCACCGACGGGTCGCCGGTGTGCATCTTGGAGCCGACCTCGTTGGCGTAGAGCGCCATCTTCTGCTCGAGGTCGGTCTCCGCCGCGCGGGCCCGGCTGATGCGGTCGAGCCAGGGCTGGACCTCGCTCATCGGCGTCATGCCCAGGTACGACAGGCCGAGCACGGCCTCACCCCGCGCGGCCAGGTCCGGGCATTCGGTCAGGTCGGCGACGGCCCGCTCGATCTCGGAGCGGGCCTCCTCGATGCCGCCCGCCTGCCGGATCAGCAACACGCCCCGGTAGTGGCGGACCTGCCCGCGGGCGGACGTCGACAGGCGCCGGTCCGACAACAGCCGTTCGAGCGTCTCGGTCGGGTCCAGCTGGTCGAGGCCCTGGTGGGCGACCTGGCCGAGCTTGATCGCGAGCCGGTCGACGTCCGCGGCGGGCACGGCCGGGTCGAGCAGCAGGCGTTGCAGCAGGGCGGTCGCGGTGCCGGCGTCGCCGTTCTCGACGGCCCGGTCCGCGGCGGCCTCGCCGTACCGCAGCCACGCGGACGTCTGCCCGGCCCGTTCGCTGTGCTCGGCGAGCTGGACGAGCGGACGGGGTTCGACCTGGTCCAGCACCTCGACGGCGCGGTGGTGCAGCTCCTGCCGGTCGGGACCACTGAGAGTGTCGTAGACGGCCTGCTGCGCCAGCGCGTGCCGGAAGCCGTACCGCCGTGCGTCGACCTCGTGCAGAACGTGCCCACTCAGCGCGTGCGTCAACGCCGCCCTGCTCTCACTGATCTGCGCCACCTCGCCGAGCAGTTCGGCGGACGCGGGCGCGCCCAGCACGGCGGCGGCCTGGACCAGCCTCGTCGCCGCCTCGGGCAACGCGGCGAGGCGCTCCGCCATGGCGTCGCGCAGCAGCACCGGCACGTCCACGTTGTCGAGCAACCGGCGCGCCGTGGCACCGTCGGCGTGCACGGCACCGGCGGGATTCCGCAATGCCCGCAAGGTCTCCTCGACCACGAACGGGATGCCCGCCGTGCGTTCGTGCAGCTTGGCCGCGAACTCCGCCGACACCGGCTCGCCGTCGAGGATCGCGGACGTCAGCGCCCGCACCTCGGCCACGTCGAGCGGTTCGAGCTCGAGCAACGCGCTGGTGATCCCCGTGGGCGGCCGGTACGCCGACCCCAGCGGCATCCCGCCCGGCACGTCCTCGCGCCGGTACGTGACCACGATGGACAGATTGGCCGGCGGATCGCCCATCAGGAACCGCAGCAACTGCCGGGACCCGTCGTCGGCCCAGTGCAGGTCCTCGACGACCAGCAGCACCGGCCCGAGCACGCCCAGCAGCTCACGCAGAGCGCGGAAGAGCCGGTGGCGGTCGGCGCGCGGATCACCGGTCGGCGCAGGGGGTTCCGGCAGGTACTCGGCGAGCTCCGGCAACAGCGCGCCGAGCACGCCCGCCACCGGGCTCAGCCGCGAGTGGTTGCGCGCCAGGCGATCCGTGCAGCCGCGCAACGCCTCCAGCACCGCGCCGTACGGGAACGGCTCCCCCACCGGCTGGCAGTGGCCCATGAGGACGGAGATCGGCCCCAGGTCGGCGTCCAGCAGCTCGCGCACCAGGCGTGACTTCCCGACGCCCGCCTCGCCCTCGATCATGATCACCGCGGGGTGGCTCGGCACGGCGGCGCGCAGCGCGCCGAGCTGGTCACCTCGCCCCACCAGCACCGGCGAGCTCGTGCGCATCAGTCCGCTGGGGTCGCAGCGCCGCGCCCTGGACTTCGGTGTCCGGCTCATCCGCACCGATGGTAGGTGAAAGACGGGTATCCCTACGTAGAGATATCCGGATTGTTCGTCGTTCCGGGCCGACCGATGGTGATCGGCACGTGGTCGCCCACCCCTGCCGAGGCGGCCGAGAACGGAGAACCAGAGATGCGACTCGATCGCACAACACGCGTGCTCGCGGCGGCCGGTATCGGTCTGGCCGTCGCGGCGGCGGTGAGCAGCCCCGTGTCCGCTCAGACGGGGTCGATCCAGAAGACCGACAGGCCCGTCCCGGGCAGCTACATCGTCGTGTTCAAGGACGGCGCGAGCGACGCTCCCACCACCAACGCGAAGGCGCTCGACCTCGCCCGCAAGCACGGCGGCAAGGTCAGCAACACCTACGTCGCGTCGGTCCGCGGCTTCGCCGTGAAGCTCGACGAGGCGGCGGCGAAGCGCCTGGCCGCCGACCCCGCGGTGGCCTACGTGCAGCAGGACGGCTGGGCGAGCATGTCGGACACCCAGACGAACCCGACCTGGGGCCTCGACCGGATCGACCAGGCGAACCTGCCCGTCGACGCGAAGTACACCTACCCGAACACCGCCTCGAACGTGACCGCGTACATCCTGGACACCGGGATCTACAAGCAGCACACCGAGTTCGAGGGCCGGGCCAAGGACGGCTACGACTTCATCGACAACGACGCCGACGCGTCGGACTGCCAGGGCCACGGCACGCACGTCGCCGGCACGGTCGGCTCGAAGACGTACGGCGTGGCGAAGAAGGTCAACCTCGTCGCGGTCCGCGTGCTCGACTGCTCCGGCAACGGTCAGTACTCGCAGATCATCAAGGGCATCGACTGGGTCGCCCAGAACGCCAAGAAGCCCGCGGTGGCGAACATGAGCCTCGGCGGCGGTGCGGACTCCACTGTGGACAACGCGGTGAAGCGCGCGATCTCGGCGGGCGTGACGTTCGGTCTCGCGGCCGGCAACAACAACGGCGACGCCTGCCAGACCTCGCCCGCCCGCGTGCCGGAGGGCATCACGGTGGCCGCCAGCGACTCGGCCGACAAGCGCTCGATCTACACCGGCGGGCAGGCCTCGAACTGGGGCTCCTGCGTCGACCTCTTCGGGCCCGGCTCGAACATCACGTCGACCAAGAACGGCGGCGGCACCACGTCCATGGGCGGCACCTCGATGGCCACCCCGCACGTCGTGGGTGCCGCCGCGCTCTACGTGTCCGCGAACCCGTCCGCAACCCCTGCCCAGGTTCGCGACGCACTGGTGAACAACGCCACGACCGGCAAGATCACCGACCTGCAGGGCTCGCCGAACAAGCTGCTCAACATCAGCTTCATCGGCGGCGGTGGCCCCGACCCCGAGCCGTGTGCCGCGGCCACCAACGGCGACGACGTGTCCATTCCGGACACCAACACCGCCGTGTCCTCGTCCGTCAGCGTGACCGGTTGCACGGGCAAGGCCTCGACCGCCACCAAGGTGAAGGTGGACATCAACCACCCCTACACCGCTGACCTCGCCATCGACCTGGTCGGCCCGTCCGGCGCCACCTACAGCCTCAAGAAGGCCAAGGGCGCGACCTCGTCCGCCGGTGTGCACGAGACCTTCACGGTCGACGCCTCCGCGGAGAACCGCAACGGCACGTGGAAGTTGCAGGTGACCGACGTCTGGACCTACGACGCCGGGAACATCGACACCTGGACCCTGACGTTCTGACGAGCACCGGAAGGACTTCCCATGCACCGCACCACCTGCGGGCTCGCCGTTCTCGCGCTCGCCTCGGCCGTGCTGGTCACCCCCGCACAGGCCGCTGAGGGCGACTTCGTCAAGGCCGGGAACCCCGTGGCCGGCGGCAGTTTCATCGTGTCGTTGAAGCCCGGCGCCGCCATCCAGGCGTCGTCCCAGGCACTCACTCAGAAGTACGGCGGCTCCCTGGACGCCGTGTTCTCCCACGCCATGCGCGGTTTCCAGGTCAAGAACCTGACCGAGGCCGCGGCGCGGAGGCTGGCGGCCGACCCGGCCGTCAAGGCCGTCTACCAGGACGGCACCGCGCGGGCGCTCGACGTGCAGACCAACCCGACGTGGGGCCTCGACCGCGTCGACCAGGCGAACCTGCCGCTGGACAAGAAGTTCACCTACCCCAGCGGTGGCGCGTCGAACGTGACGGTCTACATCACCGACACCGGTGTGAAGACGAACATCGCCGACTTCGAGGGACGTGCGTCCGTGGGCGCCGACTTCATCGAGGACGGCCAGAACGGTCAGGACTGCTCCGGTCACGGCACGCACGTGGCCGGGACGGTCGGCTCGAAGACCTGGGGCGTGGCCAAGAAGGCCAAGCTCGTCTCGGTCCGCATGCTCGGCACCAGTTGTGGCACCAGCGGCCCCGACTCGGCCGGTGTCAAGGCCATCGAGTGGATCACGGCGAACGCGCAGAAGCCCGCCGTGGTCAACGCTTCCTGGACCTTCGACACCGCCGACATCGGCAACGACGCCATCGCCGGCATGGTCGCCTCGGGCGTGCAGATGGCGGTCGCGTCGGGCAACAGCTCGACCGACGCCTGCTCGACGGGTCCTGCCAAGGTCTCGTCGCTGATCACGGTCAACGCCACCTCGTCCAACGACGCGCGTGCCTCGTTCTCGAACTACGGCACCTGCACGGACATCTTCGCCCCCGGTGACAACATCACCTCGCTGGGGCTGAACGGTGGCAGCACGAACATGTCCGGCACGTCCATGGCCACCCCGCACGTCGCGGGAGTCGCGGCCCTGTACCTGTCGGCCAACCCGTCCGCGAGCCCTCAGGCCCTGCGCGACGCCCTGGTGAACAACGCCACCTCCGGCAAGGTCACCAACCCGGGTTCCGGTTCGCCGAACAAGCTGCTGTACAGCGGTTTCGTCGGCGGCGGCCCCGACCCGCAGTGCGGTCCCGGCACGAACGGCGACGACGTGTCCATTCCGGACACCGGTTCGGCGGTCTCGTCGTCGGTGACGATCTCGGGCTGCACCGGCAACTCCACGGCCTCGGCGTCCGTCAAGGTCGACATCAACCACACCTACACCGGTGATCTGGCCATCGACCTGGTCAGCCCGTCGGGCAAGTCGTACGTGCTGAAGAAGGCGGGCGGCGCCTCGTCCTCGGCGGGGGTCCACGAGACCTACACCGTCGACCTGTCCTCGGAGGCGCGCAACGGCACCTGGAAGCTCCAGGTGAAGGACGTCTACACGTACGACATCGGCAACATCGACTCCTGGACCCTCACGGTCTAGCCGGTTGCCGCGCACGAGAAGAGCCCCGGAGCCTTTCGGCTCCGGGGCTCTTCCCCGTTCCCCCTGCCAGGGGAGCTATCGGGTGACGGTCAGCGTGAACGTCGTCGTGCCGGTCTTCCCGTCGGCCGAGGTGGCCTTGATGGTGATCGGGTAGGTGCCGGGCGGGGTGGAGAAGTTGGTGAAGATCCAGACGTTGCTGCTGCCGTTCTGGCCGACCGTGGCCGGGTTGAACGACATCTGGGCACCCGTGGGCACGCCGGACGCGGTGAGCGTCAGGTTCCCGGTGCCGCCGAAGGCCTTCACCAGGGTCTGGCCGAGCAGCCCCTGCTTGACCGTGGCGGACGACGGGGTCGCCGTCACGGTGACCTCACCGGTCGGCGGCTCCTGGGAGCCCTCGACCGTCAGCGACACCGTGGTGGTGGCCGTCTTGCCGTTCGCGTCGGTACCGGTGACCGTGATGCTGGAGGTACCGGCGGTCGCGGTGGTGGAGACGTCCAGCGTGAGCTTGGCCGAGCTGCCGGCACTGATGCTCGCCGGCTGGAACGCGGCCTTCACGCCGCTGGGCACACCCGACGCGGACAGGGTGATCGTCTGGCCGTCACCGCCGGACGAGATCGTCGTGGAGACGTACTTGCCCTTGGCCGCCTTGACGCTGCTCGGCGAGGCGCCCAGTGTGAAGTCGCCCGGCTGCGGGTCGCCACCACCGGTGACGGTCAGCGAGTACTTGCCGGACGCGGTCTTGCCGCTCGACGTCGTGCCGGTGACCGAGACCTCGTAGGTGCCGTTCGGTGCCGAGGCGCTCGCGTCGAAGGTGACCTTGGCCGAGTTGCCGGTGGTGACCGACGTCGGCTGGAAGACCGCCTTCACCCCGCTGGGCAGGCCGCTCGCCGACAGCGTGGCGTTCTCCGCGCCACCCGAGCCCGCGGTGGTGGTGATGCCGGCGGAGATCGTCCTGCCCGCCGCCACCGAACCGCTGCCCGGAGCGACGGTCAGCCCGAAGTCGCCGACCGGGGGCTGCTCGCCGACCTCGGTCTTGACCCAGTCGCCCATCTCGTTGTCGAGGCGGCCGTAGATCGAGTACCACTTGAAGTCCGACCGGCTCCACGACGCGACGCCGTAGATCTTGCCGTCGAAGATCAGCGGGCCACCGCTGTCACCGGGCAGGATCGAGATGCGGCCGTCGGAGTACCCGGCGCAGATCATGGTCGCCGACTTGAAGCCCGCGCCGACGCCCTGGCAGACGCTGTCGCCGTTGACGACCGGCAGGCTCGCCTTGTCGAGCGTGACGTCGGCGGAGTTGTCGTTGAAGTCCTTCTTGCCGTAGCCGAAACCGAGGCCCGTCTTGCCCGGCGCCGCACCGCCCGCGTCGGCGGAGGTGGCGAACTTCGGGTACGCGGCACCGCCCTTGAGCGCGATGTCGCGGTCCACGGTCACGACGGCGACGTCGAAGCCCTGGTCGAAGTTGACGTACTTCGGGTGCTTCTTGTAGCTGACGACGTTCACGGCGAAACCGGTGCCGTTGCCGTTGTCGTAGTCCTTGAGGTCGTCGAGCCCGTAGACGAACTTCTTCTCCCCCTGGGCGTCGGCGCAGTGCGCCGCGATCAGGATCTTGCGCGGCGCCACGACCGTGCCGGTGCAGGTCTGGCCCTGCGGCCGGGTGCCACCGGCGCGGATGCCGGCGACGATGCCGGGGAACTCGCTCACGGTGGCGTTCTGCCCGCCGACGAACATGGGCGAGGCGTCACCGAGGTTGGCGGGGACGGTGTCCCCCAGGTAGTTCGCCGCAGGGGCGTTCGGCGGTGCGGCGTTCGCGATGCCGACGGGCGTCAGCACCGAGGCCGCGACCAGGGCCACCAGGCCCCATGACCGTGTTCTCGTCACGTTGGTTCCTCTCCGGATCTCGGAACGGCCCACCTCAGGGCAGGGACGGGGGCCGTTCGCTGCGATCACTGTCGGAGCAGGACACGTGCGGAACAATCAGGGTCCGCATCCGTAGGGGTACGGAACTTTCGCTACCTAGGGCTGGCCGGCGCTCTCCGGAAGATCGTGATGGAGTGGCCGACCACGTCGATCGGCGTGCTCGTGTCGATCAGCTCCCGCAACGCGTCGTCGGCCTTGGCGATGGCCGTGTTGGACACGACGAGCAGCCCGTGCACCTGGTCCCGCGCGACCTTGCGCGGGTCGGCGGCGCGGATCCCGTAGTGCTCGGGCACCCCGGAGCCCTTGTAGACGAGCCACTTCCGTTCGCTGGGGTAGCGCTTCAGCCGGTCGGCGAGCCTGCCGAGGTCCTGGCCCCAGTCGACGTTCGAGTCGTGCAGGTGCAGGTGGGTCTTGGACGGGCCGCCGAACACCTCGTTGGAGTACGGCAGGTAGAACGGGAACGTCCACAGTGAACTGGCGGCGACCAGCGCGACCGCGATCGCGGCGTAGCGCCGGTGGGCGACCACGGCGGCGGCGACCGCGAGGAACATCGGCACGAAGATCGCGTACCGGACGCCGAGGTCGCGGTCGCTCGTCATCGCGAACAGCAGCAGCGCGGCGGCGGGGGCGAGCACGTACGCCGCCTCCGGTCGCCTGATCATCGCGACGGATCCCGCCGCCCAGAGCAGCAGGGCGCCCACGGGTGTCTTCACCAGCAACGCGGCCGGCAGGTAGTACCAGTGCGAACCCTCGTAGTGCGTGCCGAAGAGGTAGCCGCCCCAGACGCGGTGCTCGAACCCCAGCTGGACGCGCATCCCGTCGAGGTAGGGCTCCGGGAACGGCAGCCACCAGAGCGGCGCGCCGGGCAGGTCGGGCGGGGTCTCCCAGCGCAGCAACGGATCCACTGCGAGGTACGACGCCCACACGACGGCGATCGCGATCAGCACCATGGCGAGCGCGGCCCTGACCCGTGCGTGCCAGAAGACCAGGAACAGCAGCACCGGGACGGCGGCGAGGGTGTTCATCTTCGTCGCGAGTGCGGCGCCGAGCGCGAGTCCCGCCAGGGGCAGGTAGAGCGCGGGGTCGGCGCGCGCCCGCCAGAGCAGCCAGACCGACGTGAGCAGGAACCCGGCCGCCGGAACGTCCAGCGTGGCCAGTGATCCGTGCGCGATGACGTCCGGCGAGAACGCGTACAGGGCCAGCGCGACGAGGCCGCCCGATCGGGTCGTGACGTCCGTGGCGAACAGGAACACCACCAGCCCGAACAGCAGCGTGAGCACGATCATCGGCAGTCTGGCCGCCAGCAGCAGCGCGCCGGGGTCGTTGCCCGACTCGTAGAGCAGGTGCCGGCCCAGCTCACCCTGGTCGCCCTGGAATCCCGGGTCGAGACGGACGTCGAGGAACGCGAGGCCGGTCGCCATGATCAGCTTGCCGAGCGGCGGGTGCTCCGGGTTGTAGCGGAGGCTGTGCTCCTCCAGGTGGACGACCGCCGCGCCGATGTAGACGGGTTCGTCGACGGTCGGCGTCTGCTCCACCGCGGTGGTGATCATCGCGATCGCCATCTGGGCCAGCAGCACGGCGGCGGCCAGCACGAACAGCCACCGCCGAGGTGCGCGTGCCCGCTCTGGCGGCAGGGGCACCTCGGCAGGGCGCTGGATCGTGGCGAGCGACAAGTCCGCTCGGTCCTTTCACGGGGGTGGACGAGCCCGACACTTCCCGAAACGGGCCGCTCGCCGGTTTGGTTGCTCGACCACTTCCGCTACAGATTGTTGCGGAAGACCCTGTCGGATTTCAGCTACACGTTGTAGCTTTACTGGCCCCCGGACGAGGGAGACCAGCCGTGACCACTCTCAGCTCCACCCGACCCGCGATGACGGTCCTGGCCGCCCTGGCCGTCACGATCGGCGCGCTCGAAAGCATCCCGTTCCCCGCGCTGCCCCTGCTGCAACGCGAGCTCGGCCTCGACCCGGCCCAGGCCGGCCTGCTGTCCACCACGCTGATCATCACGTCGGCGATCACCATGCCGATCGTCGCGAAGATCGCCGACGACCGCGGCGCGCGGCGGACCCTGCTCGTGCTGACCTGGTGCATCGTCGCCGGAGCCGTGCTGTCGGCGTTCGCGACGTCGTTCCCGGCGATCCTGCTGGGACAGTTCCTGCAAGGTCTCGGCGGAGGTGTGCTGCCGGTGGCGTTCGTCCTGGCACGGCAGCTCTTCCGCGACTCGACACCGGTCGCGGTCGGGGTGCTCACCGGGCTGTTCACCGTCGGCACCGGTCTGGGCGTGCTCGCCGCCGGACCGCTCGCGGACGCCTTCTCGCGGCAGTGGATGTTCCTGCTGCCCGCCCTGGCGGTGGCCGCCGTGGCACTCGTCGCGCCGTTCGCGCTGCCCGGACCGCAGACCGTCCGGCGCACCCGGCTGGACTGGCCGGGCGGAGCGCTGCTGGCGTTGGCGCTCGCGACGCTCATGCTGGCGCTTTTCCTGGCACCGCAGGGACTTTTCGCCGCCGGGGTGCTGCTCGTACTGGCACTCGCGTTCGGCGCCGGGTGGGTGGTGGTCGAACGGCGGTCCGCGCATCCGATGGTCGATCTGGGCATCCTGCGCACCCGCGGGGTGTGGACGGCGAGCATCACGGCCGGAGCGCTGGGGGCGAGCTACTCGGCGACGTACTTCCTGGTGCCACAGCTGCTTTCCGGACTCGGCGCGTCGGCCAGCGACATCAGCCTGCACCTCTTCCCGACCGTCCTGGTCGCGATCGTGGTCGGGCCGCTGTCCGGGGTGCTCGTGCGGCGTGCCGGAACTCGTGCCGTGCTGGTGGCGGGGCTCGTGCTCACCGCCGCCGGGACGGTGTTCCTGGCCGGGTGGCACGAGACGCCGTGGCAGATCGCGGCGGGGATGCTGGTGACGCTCGGGCTCGGTGTCGGGACCGCGGCGACCGCCACCTACACCGCCGTGATCGCCTCGGTCGGCGAGCAGGACACCGGCGTGGCCTCGGCGACGTGCGGGATCGCCAGGGCGATCGGCGCGGCACTGGGCGTTCAGGTCGCGGCGGCGTTGCTCGTGGCCGGAGGCTCGTTCCAGCTCGGCTTCGTGCTCGCCGCGATCATTGTGCTGCTCCCTCTCGCGCTGCAGCGGAAAATCCGTTTCGGCGAGCCGGTGCCGCAGGGCTAGCCTGCGCGAATGCCGTTGGGAGACATCGACAAGATCGCCTCGGACACCGGATTCTCCGGCGTGGTCCAGATCGACCGCGCCGGGGAGATCGAGTTCGTGAAGGCCTACGGGCTCGCCAACCGGACGTACGGCGTGCCCACCACCCCGGACACCCGGTTCGGCATCGCCAGCGGCGGCAAGGGGTTCACGGCGCTGACCGTGCTCTCGCTGGTCCGCGAGGGAAAGCTGGCGCTCGACACCACCGCCCGTTCGCTGCTCGGCGACGACCTGCCGCTGATCGCCGACGACGTGACGGTCGAGCACCTGCTCACGCACACGTCCGGCATCGGCGACTACCTCGACGAGGAAGGCGACTGGGAGGCCGACGACTACGTGATCGGCGCGGTGCACGTGCTGACCACGACCGAGGCGTACCTGCCGTTGCTCGACGGGATCCCCACGAAGTTCAAGGCCGGCGAGCGGTTCGGCTACTGCAACGGCGGTTACGTGGTGCTCGCGCTGCTCGCCGAACGGGCCAGCGGGCAGGGTTACCACGACCTCGTCCGCTCTCGGGTGCTCGAACCGGCGGACATGACGAGGACCGCCTTCCTGCGGTCCGACGAGCTGCCCGCCGACGCCGCCGTGGGATACCTGGAGGGCGGCGACCGGTCCAACGTCTTCCACCTGCCGGTGCTCGCGACCGGGGACGGTGGCATCCACACCACCGCGGGCGACATGTCGAAGTTCTGGCGCGCGCTGTTCGCCGGCGACGACGCCGAGGTGGTGACGAAGCCGCGCCACCACGTCCCGGAGGAGTCGCTGCGGTACGGGCTCGGGTTCTGGCTGCACGAGACCGACGACACCGTGATCCTCGCGGGCTACGACGCCGGCGCGTCGTTCAAGTCCACTCACGACCCGCACACCGGCACCACCGTCACCGTCCTGTCGAACACCTCCCGCGGAGCCTGGCCGATCGCTCGTGCGCTGATGTGACTGTTCTGAACGGGTGATGGATGCGAACATGTGTTCGTGAGCACCCCGATCCTGCACGCCGACCTGGACGCGTTCTACGCGTCGGTCGAGCAACGGGACGAGCCCCGGCTGCGGGGACGCCCGGTGATCGTGGGCGGCGGCGTCGTGCTGGCCGCGAGCTACGAGGCCAAGGCGTTCGGCGTGCGCACGGCGATGGGCGGCGCGACGGCACGGAGGCTGTGCCCGAACGCGATCGTGGTGCCGCCGCGGATGTCGGCCTACTCCGCCGCCAGCAAGGCGGTGTTCGAGGTGTTCCGCGACACGACGCCGCTGGTCGAGGGCCTGTCGATCGACGAGGCGTTCCTCGACGTCGGCGGTCTGCACCGGATCGCCGGGCCGCCGGAGGTGATCGCCGCACGACTGCGGGCGGACGTGCTGGCACAGGTCGGCCTGCCGATCACGGTCGGCGTGGCGCGGACGAAGTTCCTGGCCAAGGTCGCGAGCGGGGTCGCGAAGCCGGACGGGCTGCTGGTCGTGCCGGCGGACCACGAGCTCGAGTTCCTGCACCCGCTGCCGGTCGAACGGCTGTGGGGCGTCGGCGACGTGACGGCGGCCAAGCTGCACGCCCTGGGCGTGCGGACGGTTGGCGAGGTCGCCGCGCTCGGGGAGGCCGCGCTCGTGTCGATGATCGGCCGGGCGGCAGGCAGGCACCTGCACGCGCTGGCGCACAACCACGACCCGCGTCCGGTCCGAACAGGACGGCGCCGCCGCTCGATCGGCTCGCAACGCGCACTGGGCCGCCGGGAACGCACCCGTGACGACCTGGACGCCATCCTCGCGTCGCTGATCGACGGCATCTCCCGGCGCCTGCGCACGGCCGAGCGCGCGTGCCGGACCGTGGTGCTGCGCCTGCGGTTCGCCGACTTCACGCGCGCGACCCGCTCGCACACCCTGCGGCACCCGACGACGGAGACCGAGGTGGTGCTGGCGGCGGCGAAAGACCTGCTCGGCGGCGCGATGCCTCTGATCGAGAGCCGGGGCATCACGTTGCTCGGGGTGTCGCTCACGAACCTGCAGAACGACGCGCCGATGCAGCTCGCGCTGCCGTTCGAGGAGCGGAGACCGGCGGCGCTCGACGCCGCGCTGGACGGGGTGCGCGACCGGTTCGGGTCCAGGTCGGTGACGCGGGCGACGCTGCCCGGCCGCGATCCGGGCATCTCCGTGCCACTGCTGCCGGACTAGGCCTGGCCGTGGAGCGAGCGACCGAGCCGCTCACTCCACAGTGGACCCTCTAGACGAGGCGAACGGAACGGGCCTGTGGCCCCTTCTGCCCCTCACCGATCTCGAACTCGACGGCCTGGTTCTCGGGTATCCCGTGGAACCCGTACTCCTGCACCTCGGACTGGTGCACGAAGAGGTCAGGCCCGCCGCCCTCCGGGGCGATGAAGCCGAAACCCTTGCTGCCGTTGAACCACTTGACAGTTCCTCGAGTCACCTGCGAGCTCCTTCGACGCCGACTGCGGTCGACACCGGCAGGTTCGCCAGGCCGAGCATGGACAACAGATCGCGGCAGTCACCGGCGTCGCGGGAGTGCTCCGCGACGCGCTTGGCGGCCTGACGCTGATGGTGGATCTCGGCGGTCTCGAAGGCCAGCCTCGCCTGCGCGAAGTCCTGTGCCGCGTGACGCGGCTTGCCGAACCGGGGAGAGAGGGAAGGAGGTGAAGCCTGGAATTCCGGCTGCAAGCCGGTGCTCCGTTCTCCGGCCGGAGACACCGGACCGGACGGGATCGGGGACCGCAGCGGCTGGTTGCCGTCGGCTGGAGCCCTGACCCGTCACACAGTAGCCCAACGGACGGCGCGCGGCGGCCACGCGCGCCGCGCGCCGTCGACGAGGCGAGGTGCGGCGGCTCACCGACCTGTCCGTCCCGACGACCAAAAGACCGGTTCGTCAACTTATTGCGCGATCCTGTCGACATCTTGCACTCTGGGGTCGGATCGCCGACAAAGGAGTTCGCGATGTCCCTGTCACGCCGAACACTGCTCAGCACCGCCCTCGCCGCCCCCGCACTGGGGCTCCTGCCCGCCCCGGCGCACGCGGCCAGCCCTCCCGGCGACGTCGTCGGCAAGATCACCGTCGGGTACCAGGGCTGGTTCGCCTGCCGCGGCGACAGCTCCCCCCTCGACGGCTGGTGGCACTGGAACGACGACTGGAGCCAGCCGCCCGCGCCGCCCACCAGCTCCATCGTCGCGTGGCCGGACGTCCGCGACTACGCGCGTACCTACCAGACCGCGTTCGCCGACCTCGGCGACGGACGGCCGGCGACCCTTTTCTCGAACTACGACCGCCAGACCGTCGACGTCCACTTCCAGTGGATGCGCGACAACAACATCGACACGGCAGCGCTGCAGCGCTTCGACCCGACGGGCGGCGAGGGTCCGATCCGCGACGCCGTGACCGCGCACGTCCGGCCCGCCGCGGAGGCCACCGGCCGGAAGTTCTACATCATGTACGACGTCACGAACTGGACGAACATGCAGTCGGAGATCAAGACCGACTGGGTGAACAAGATGTCCGCGTACACGTCGTCGCCCGCCTACGCGCGGCAGAACGGGAAGCCCGTCGTCTGCGTCTGGGGCTTCGGCTTCAACGACCCCGGCCGGCCCTTCACGCCCGCCGCCTGCCAGGACGTCGTCGACTGGTTCAAGGCTCGCGGGTGCTACGTGATCGGCGGCGTCCCGACGCACTGGCGGCTGGAGATCGAGGACTCGCGCCAGGGGTTCGGCGGCGTCTACCGCAGCTTCGACATGCTCTCGCCGTGGATGGTCGGGCGGATCGGCACACCGGCGGACACGGATCGCTTCTACGCCAACGTGAACACGCCCGACCAGGCCGAGTGCAACGCGCGCGGGATCGACTACCAGCCGTGCGTGCTGCCCGGTGACGTCGGTTCGCGGCAACGGTTGCACGGCGACTTCATGTGGCGGCAGTTCTACAACATGGTCCGCCTTGGCGCACAGGGCATCTACATCTCGATGTTCGACGAGTTCAACGAGGGCAACCAGATCTGCAAGACCGCCGAGACGCTGGCCGACGTCCCCGCCGGCTCCGGCTACCTCGCGCTCGACGAGGACGGCACGCGCTGCTCCGCCGACTACTACATGAGGCTGACCGGCGACGGCGGCCGGATGCTCAAGGGGCAGATCGCGCTCACCACGGTCCGGCCCACCCGGCCGTGGGTAGGCGGACCGCCCACCCCGGACGTCGACCTGGCCGCCGGGCGCCCGACGACGCAGAGCTCGCAGACCCAGCACTACGGCAGCGGGTTCGCCGTCGACGCCGACCCGCACTCCTACTGGGAGAGCGCGAACAACGCGTTCCCCCAGTGGATCCAGGTCGACCTCGGCACCGCCGCCGCCCTGAAACGGGCCGTGCTCGCGCTCCCGCCGAACCCGGCGTGGGGCCGGCGCACCCAGACCGTGACGATCGAGGGCAGCACCAACGGCCAGTCGTTCAGTCCACTCGTCCCCTCGACGGGCTACGTCTTCGACCCCGCGACCGGGAACTCCGCCACGGCCACGTTGCCCGGCACGCAGGTCCGGTACGTCCGCCTCACGTTCACCGGCAACACGGGCTGGCCCGCGGGTCAGCTGGCGGGCCTGCGGCTCCACACCTGATCGAACTGCGGTTTCTCGCCGGATGGGCGCTGTACAACTAGAACGTGTTCTAGGTAATCTGCACCACATGATCGCCACAGTGGTGTGGGGCACCGGCAACGTCGGCCGTGCCGCCATTCGCGCCGTCGATGCCCATCCGGCGCTGAAACTGACGGCCGTGGTCGTCCACAACCCCGAGAAGGTCGGCCGCGACGCGGGCGATCTCGCCGGGGTCGACCAGAACCTGGGAGTCGCGGCCACTAACGACATCGACGCGGTGCTCGCCACGAGCCCGCGCGCCGTCGTGTACGCCGCGTCGGGGGACATCAGGCCGGACGACGCGCTGGCCGACATCACCAAGGCGATCCGCGCGGGCGCGGTCGTCGTCACGCCGTCGCTGTACGCGCTGTACGACCCGCAGAGCGCGCCGCCGGAAGTTCGAGAACCGGTTCTAGCCGCCATCAAGGAGGGCGGCGGGTCGCTGTTCGTCTCGGGCGTCGACCCCGGCTGGGGCAACGACGTGCTGCCGCTGCTGGTCAGCGGGCTCGGCCACACCATCGACGTGGTGCGCTGCCAGGAGATCTTCGACTACTCCACCTACGACCAGCCCGACGCGGTGCGGTGGCTGATCGGGTTCGGGCAGCCGCTCGACTACCAGGCGCCGATGCTGATGCCGACGGTGCCGACCATGGTGTGGGGCGGGCAGATCCGGCTGATGGCGCGGGCGTTCGGCGTCGAGCTCGACGAGATCCGCGAGACCGTCGACCGGCGCGCGCTCGACGAGACCGTGACGACGCGGACCATGGGCGAGTTCGAGAAGGGCACGCAGGGCGCGATCCGGTTCGAGGTGCAGGGCATCGTCGGCGGCGAACCGCTCATCGTCATCGAGCACGTCACGCGCATCCACGAGTCGTGTGCGACAGACTGGCCGATGCCGGCGTCCGGTGACGGCTCGCACAAGGTGATCATCGAGGGCCGGCCGCGCATCGAGGTCTCGGTCGAGTCCGCGGACGAGGGCGAGAACCGGTCCGCGGGCGGCAACGCGACGGCGGTCGGCCGCATCGTGAACGCCATCGACTGGCTCGCGCAGGCCGAGCCCGGACTCTACGACGCGCTCGACGTCCCGCTGCGGCACGCGGCCGGCAAGCTCGGAAGGGGCAGGCCATGAACATCGACATCCCCGAGGGCAAGGACCCCATCGGGTACGTGTGGGGCGAGCTCGTGCCGGGCATCGGCATGGCCGCCGCGAACCTCTCGCTGTCGGTCTACCAGCACACCACGCTGGGGCTGCGTGAGTTCGAGGCCGCACGGCTGCGGATCGCGCAGATCAACGGCTGCATGTTCTGCCTGGAGTGGCGGACCGACCGCGAGGGCGAGAAGGTCGAGGACGACTTCATCGACGCGGTGACCCAGTGGCGCACCACCGACGCCTTCGACGACCGGGCGAGGCTGGCCGCGGAGTACGCCGAGCGGTACGCACTGGATCACCACGGTCTCGACGACGAGTTCTGGTCCCGCATGACCGCGCACTACAGCCAGACGGAGATCGTCGAGCTCACGATGAGCATCGGGGCCTGGCTCGTGTTCGGCAGGTTGAACCGGGTGTTCGGCCTCGACGCCATGTGCGTGCTCCCGAAGTTCTGACCGGTCCGGAAAGGACTGTCAGAGATCGGTCGCGATGATCTTCTCGATGTTCCTCTCGGCCAGCGCCGTGATCGTGACGAACGGGTTCACCACGGTGCTGCCGGGAATCAGCGACCCGTCCATGACGTACAGGCCCGGATACCCGTGCAGGCGGCCGTAGTTGTCGGTCGCCCTGTTCAGGATCGCGCCGCCGAGCGGGTGGTACGTGAGGTGGTCGCCCCAGATCTTGTAGACGCCGAAGAGGTCGGTCCGGTAGATCGTCCCCTCCTTTGAGTTGATCTTGTCGAAGATCGACTTCGCGGCGTTGATCGAGACGCTCTTCCACGCGGTCTGCCAGCTCAGGTCGACCTTGCCCGCGGCGGCGTTCCAGGTGAACTGGGCGCGGTTCGGGGTCTTCGTGATCGAGAGGTAGAACGACGCGTAGGTCTCGATCCCGGTCGGCAGCGGAGCCACCTCGGCGAAGGCGCCGCCCGCGGCCCAGTTGTCGATGCCCAGGGTCGGGATCGACGACTGCAACGCGCCGGTCGGGTCCCACAGGTGGTTGGCGCGACCGCACATCACGTTGCCGTTGTCGCCCCAGCCCTTGCCGACCTCGCCGTTCAGCCCCGGCAACGCGCCCGTGGCCTTGAGCTTGACCAGGAGCTTGCTCGTGCCGACGCTGCCCGCCGCGAAGAACACCTTCGCCGCGGTCACCTCCTTGACCGCGACCGGGTCACCGTTGGTGTTGAGCTGCTCGATGGTGACCTTGTAACCGCCCGTCGCCGGCCGGACGTCGACGACCCGGTGCAGCGGCGAGATGGTGACGCGCCCGGTCGCCCGGACCTTGCTGAGGTAGGTCTTCTGCAACGACTTCTTGCCGTAGTTGTTGCCGTAGAGGATCTCCCCCACCAACGCCGACTTCGGCGCCGTCCCCGCCGCCTCCTGCTCCATGTAGTTCCAGTCGTACACGGTCGGCACGAAGACGTACGGGAAGTTCGACCGCTGGGCGTGCTTCCGGCCGACCCGCGCGTACTGGTAGGCGTCGGTCGTGTCGAACCAGGCCGACCTGATCATGTTGACGCCGAGCTCCGCGTTGGCGCGCGGGTAGAACGTGCCGTACATCTCGTCGGGGTTCACCGTCGGCAGGACCTCGGCGAAGTTCTCCCGTTTCGGCGTCACGGCCATGCCGCCGTTCACGAGAGAGCCACCGCCGACGCCGCGTCCCTGGTAGACGGTGATGCCGGCGAACTCCTCGGCGTCGAGGATGCCGGTGTAGCGCGGGATCGTCTTGTCGATCGGGAAACCCAGGAAGTTGCTCAGCGGCTGTTTCGTCTTGGTCCGCAGCCAGAACGACCGCTGGTCCGGGGTCGTGGTGTTGGCGAAGATCTTCCCGTCCGCGCCGGGGGTGTCCCACGCCATGCCCATCTCGACCATGTGGACGTCGACGCCCGCCTGAGCGAGCCGCAGGGCCGCCACGCTGCCGCCGTACCCGGTGCCGATCACCAGGGCGGGAACGACCGCCGCGTCCGCGATCGACGTCGCCGCCCGTGCCACCGGAGCGACGCCTCCCAGGGCGACAGCCCCGAGAATAGAACCTGTTCCAGCTATGAACGAACGTCGTGAAGGACCCTCGAAACCGTTGTCACACGTCATTGTGTGGGTCATGTGATCTTCCTCACTGTGGGCGCATGAGAACAAGTTATACCGGCGCTTGTAGATCAAGTCACTACCTGGTAGTCCCGGTTCCCCCGGCGAGCGCAGCGCAGGTGACGGCCTCGGCGCGGTGGTCGGGGACGCGCGCGGACAACCCGGACGGCCCAGCGCGAGCACACGATCCGGGAATGTTCGGGCTCGGATGGTTGCCCGACAATCGAGCGATGCCCTCGGTATCGGATGGTGGTGGTGAGGACGCGAGACCGAGCGTCCTCGTGGTGGGAGCGGGGATCTCCGGCCTCGCGGCGGCACGGGCGTTGCACGACCTCGGGCACCCCGTGACCGTCCTCGAGGCACGGGATCGCGCCGGTGGCCGGATCTGGACCGACGAGCACGGGGTCGACCTGGGCGCGCACTGGATCCACGGCACGGACGGCAACCCGATCACCGAACTGGTGGAGGACCTGGGGATCCCGTACAGCTACGTGGGCGGGGACAGCGCGTACACCGGCGGGTTCGACAGCCTCGACCTCTTCGGAGCGGACCGGCGCGCGGTGAACCACCGCTACAAGAGCCGGACGATGGAGCTGGCCGACGAGATCCTGCACGCGCTCGAGCACCGCGCCGACGTGGCGCGCAAGGGAGATCTCCCGGACGTCCCGCTGGGCCAGGCGATGAAGGAGGTCCTCTCCGAACGCGGACTGTCCGCGGAGGACGAACAGGCCGTCCGGTACCACCTGAACGTGATCCTGCGCGAGGACGCGGCGGAGGACCCGGACAAGCTCTCCCTGAAGCACTGGGAAGAGGGCTATCTCGTCTACGGCTACGGCGACAGCACGTTGCACCAGGGCTACCAGTCCGTTGTGGACGCTCTGGCCGAAGGGCTCGACGTCCGGCTCGGCCACGTGGTCACGCGCGTCGAGGCCGGTCGCGTCACCACGAACCGCGGCGTGTTCGAGGCGGACAAGGTGCTCGTCACGCTGCCGCTGGGGGTGCTGAAGGCGGGCACGGTGGAGTTCGTGCCGCCGCTACCGCCGGACAAGCGGTCCGCGATCACCCGGCTCGGCTTCGGCACGCTCAACAAGATCGCCCTGCACTACGACGAGCCGTTCTGGCCGCGCGACCAGTACGTGTTCGGCTACCTCTGCCGCGACACGGACCGCTACCCCACTGTCGTCATCAGCATGTGGAAGTCGCACGGCAAGCCGATCCTGGTGATGTTGCTCGGCGCCTCCCTCGGCCGTGAGATGGAGACCTGGTCCCCGGAGGCCGTCTCCGAGTACGCGACGGAGGTCGTCCAGGACCTCTTCGGGGAGGACTCGCCCGCTCCGTCCGGCGTCTCGCGCACCACGTGGTCGTCCGATCCGTACGCGCTGGGCTCGTACACCTGCATCGGCGTCGGCTCGTCGTCCAAGGACGTCGCGACGCTCGCCGAACCGGTCGGGGACGGGCTGTTCTTCGCCGGCGAGGGGACGAACCCGTACCACTGGGGCTGCGTGCACAGCGCCTACGAGTCCGGCCGCCGGGAGGCCGCCCGGATCAGCGGCCGGTCCGACCTCTACACCCCGCCCAGCGCCGGGAAGTCCCGCGCCCAGTCCCGCAACACCGACCGGATGCTGCGGTTCGTGCGGATGCGGATGAACCACATCACCGAACGCGAGCTGACCGAACGGGTGGCGTGTCTGCGGGAGAGCGTCGACCCCCACGGCGTGCGGTTGTTCGGCGCGCTCGCGGACGCCGAACTGGAGACGCTCGCGTCGATGTTCGACGAGATCCCCTACACGGCGGGCGACACGCTGTTCCGCGAGGACGACGAGGCGCACGGCGTGTTCCTGGTCGCCTCCGGCCGGGTCGAGGTCGACTTCGGCGGGATCTACGCGCGGTCGGTGCTCGGCCGCGGCGGGCTGCTCGGCCACTACGACCTGTTCTTCAACGCCCGCACCACCTCGGTGACGGCGCTGACCGACGACGTGGCGGTGTTCTACCTCGACCACTACCGCTATCAGAGCTTCCTGTACGCCTTCCCGGACGTGATGATGCTGATGCTCTCGGACCTCGTGACGCGGTGGGAGCAGCTGGAGACCGTGCTCGGGGTGGCGCCCCTGCCGAAATTGAGTGGAGTCGTGCCGCCGCAGGCCGTTACCTTCCTGCCCGACTGAGTCGTCGAGGCTGGGACGTGCCGTTGTACATCGCGTGAGTTCTCCCAAGCGCTGGTCTTCGTTGCGCGTCGCTCTCTGAGCGTCGCGCTCCCTTTGCTGCGGATTTCT
Source organism: Lentzea sp. NPDC055074 (assembly GCF_053608005.1). Taxonomy (NCBI): domain Bacteria; kingdom Bacillati; phylum Actinomycetota; class Actinomycetes; order Pseudonocardiales; family Pseudonocardiaceae; genus Lentzea; species Lentzea sp. NPDC055074. Next base: position 491,416 of record NZ_JBSGUQ010000003.1, on the reverse strand, counting down.
CACCGAACGGTGTACCTCTGTGCTCAACACCTGGGCCGTCGTGCCCACCTGCCTTCCCCTTGTCCACCGTCGTTGCCACGTGTGCGCCGCCGACCGCTTCCGGGCGAGCGGCAAGTTCCGGGTCAACGCCAACCACAAGGTCCTCGACGCCTGGCTGCTCGTGCTCTGCGCGGGCTGCGGGGACACGGCCAAGCTCACGATCTTCGAGCGGGCCCACGTCCGCACCATCCGGCCCGCGCTGCTGGACCGCCTGCACGACAACGACTCGTCACTGGTCGCGGAACTGCTGCAGGACGCCGTTCTGCAGCGCCGCAACCACGTCGCCCTCGACTGGGAGGGCGCGTGGCGGCTCGACACCGGCGGGTCGGCTCACCTCGACCTGGAGGTGGCCGACGTGGCGGTGCGGTTCGAGGCGCGGATCCCGATCAGGCCGATCCGGCTGATCGCGGACGGGTTCGGCCTCACCCGCGGCGAGGTCGAACGGCTGATCGCCGACGGCAAGGTCGTGTCGGCGATCCGGTTGGCCGGCAAGGTGTCCGGCGACTTCACCTTCACGTTCAAGCGCTGAACGACTGAACGAGCGCGGTGAGCACGGCGGCCACGCCCGGAGGATCGGGCGGGTCGCCGTACGTCACGGCGTGGATCTCGCGGTGGAAGCCGGTGATCTCGCTGGCGTCCACGTCGGGCCGCCGATGCGCCTGCAACCCGAGCCCCGCGAGGATCGCGACACCGGCACCGGCCGCCACGAGAGCCTGCACGACCACCATGTCGTCGCTGTGCGAGACGATCCGCGGCGCGAACCCCTCACTGCGGCACACGGTCTCCAGCTCTGCCCGGCAGGCGTCGCAGCCGCCGATCCAGGCCGACTCCCGGTGGTGCGCGAGGCTGTCGTCCGGCCGCCTGCTGATCAGGTGGATCGGGTCGTCGCCGAGGTGGACGAACCGGAAGCCTTCCTCGGGCGGCGTGCCGGCGTGGCGGAACACCAGTGCGATCTCGACCTCGCCGTGGCGCACCAGCTCCATCGCCTCGGCGGGGTGCCGTTCGACCAGGCTCAGCTCCAGCCCGGGGTGCTCGTCGGCCAGCCTTCTGGCCGCCCGAGGGACGATCGTGGCGGCGGCGGAGGCGTTGGCCGCCACCCTCACGCGTCCCGCCCGCAGCCCGGCGTGGGCGGCCAGTTCCTCAGCCGCCGCGTCCACCCGGCCCACGATCTCCGCCGCCCTTCCGGCCAGCAGCAGCCCTTCCGGAGTGAGGCGGATGCCCCGGCCGACGCGCTGGACGAGCCGCACACCCGTGGCCGCCTCCAGCCTCGCCAGGTGGTGGCTCACCGACGGCTGGGAGTAGTGCAACTGCTTCGCGGCCTCGGTCACCGAACCGCACCGGGCCACCGCCGCCAGCACCTCGAGGTGCACCAGGCTGAGCATTCATCAACGATATCAATGAATGAGCTGTCTTTTTGGCATTGGACGTCATGGATCCGGCGGGGTCACGCTGGGGACATGACCAAGGTGACGTGCGATCTCTCGATCTCCCTCGACGGCTACGCGGCGGGGCTCGGCCAGACCGAGGACCGTCCGTTCGGGGACGACGGCGGCGACGGCTGGGGCAGCGTGCTGCACGCGTGGATGGAGGACGCCGACGAGCAGAGGTGGCAGAGGGACCGCCTGGCCGAGACGAAGGCGTTCATCATGGGGCGCAACATGTTCGGCCCGGTCCGCGGCTCGTGGGACCGTCCGTGGAACGGCTGGTGGGGCGACAACCCGCCCTACCACGGGCCGGTCTTCGTGCTCACCCACCACCCGCGCGAGCCGCAGCCGATGGAGGGCGGCACCACGTTCCACTTCGTGACCGAGGGCGCCGCGTCGGCGTTCGAGCGCGCCCGCGAGGTGCCCGGCGACGGCACCATCTCGATCCACGGCGGCGCGTCGACCGTCAACCAGTACCTGGCCGCGGGCCTGATCGACGAGCTGCGGCTGCGGATCGTGCCGGTCACGCTCGGCGCCGGGACGCGGCTCTTCGACGGCGTTCCCGGGCTGGCACTGGAGCAGGTGTCGTCGCGCTCGGGCCACGGCTTCACGCATGTGACGTATCGCGTGGTGCGCTGATTGGCGTCTTGATCGCTCCACAACGTCACGCCAAGGTGAGGAAGGTTCAGCTACCTGAACACCTCGGAAGCCGACGGCGTCAGACGAGGAGCACGAATGCGGAAACGCACGACGATCGTCCCTCTGCTAGCCCTCCTGAGCCTGGCCCTCCCCGTACCCGCGACCGCCCAGCCCAACGGCACGGTCGTCTCCGGGCAGGCCAGGTTCCAGATCCTCTCCCCCACCCTGGTGCGCTCCGAGTTCGCCGGAAACCAGCGCTTTGAGGACCAGGCGACTTACAACGTTGTAAACCGCACCTTCCCGCGCACGGCGTACACATCCGCCGTCCGGGACGGCTGGCTGACGATCACCACGTCGGCCATGACCCTGCGGTACCGCGTGGGCTCCGGGCCGTTCCGCGCGGACAACCTGGAGGTCAAGACCGGTGGCACGACCGCGTCCCCGTGGCGGCGGGTGGTCTGTGCGACCGGGCAGCTCTGCGAGGCCGAGGACCAGGCGCGGGAGGGCGTGCTCGTGGCGGCCGACCACCCCGGTCACTCCGGTGCCGGGTTCATCGCCGGGTTCTCCTACACCAACAACGGGATCACGGCGACGGTGCGCGCGGCGAGCGCGGGCAGGCACCGGGTGGTCGTGAGGTACGCGAACGGGCAGGGCGGCGACGGCAGGCACGAGAACCGCACGCTCGGGCTCGCCGTCGACGGGCAGGCCGCCCGTCAGATCACCCTCCCCGCGACCGCGGGGTGGAACGACTGGAAGCAGGTCGAGACCGAGGTCGACCTCTCGGCCGGTGAGCACCGCATCGCGCTCACGCGGCGTGGAGGCGACTCGGGCAACGTCAACGTTGACAGCCTTGCCCTGCTGACCGCGGGCCAGGCCTATCCCGGCACCAGGGCCGTGGACGACTGCCGGTTCGGCACGACGTGCGAGGCCGAGGACGGCGTGGTGGGCGGCGCGGCCAAGATCGCGGTCGACCACGCGGGGTTCGCGGGCACCGGGTTCGTCGCGGAACTGGTCGGCGGCACCAGGCTGACGCAGCGGGTGACGAGCGTGCCGGCGGCGGGCACTCATCCCGTGGTGCTGCGCTACGCCAACGGTGTCGGCGGCGACGGCAGGCACGAGGCCCGGACGGTGCTGGTCAACGGGCAGCCGGTCACACTGCCCGTCACGGCGAACTGGGACACGTGGGCCACGGCGACGGCGCAGGTGTCCCTGCCCGCGGGCACGTCCGACCTCACGGTCACCTGCCCGGACGCGGGGTGCCACGTCAACCTGGACACCGTCGGGATCAACAACTCCGTGCAGCACCTGGCACTCGGCGGCTACCGGCGTTCGCTCGACGGGTACACCGGCAACAACGGCGACCCGCAGCTGACGCCCGGCCTGATGTACCGCGACGGCTGGTACCTGCTGGACGACACCCCTTCGGCTCTGCGCAACGGGACCCCGCGCGTGGACCGGGGCGCGCAGCCGTACCAGGACGGCTACGTGTTCGGCTACGGCACGAACCACAAGGCGGCGCTCGGTGACCTGACAGCGCTGACCGGCGGGCCGAAGCTGTTGCCGCGCTGGGCTTACGGCGTCTGGTACTCCGAGTACATCGACCGGACCGCGGCCGACTTCCGCGACCGGATCCTGCCCGCGTTCCGGCAGCACGGTGTGCCGCTGGACGTCCTGGTGGTCGACACCGACTTCAAGGGCCACAACCTGTGGAACGGCTGGCGGATGGACCAGCAGAAGTTCCCGGACCCGCAGGGGTTCCTCGACTGGGCGCACGGCGAGGGCCTGCACAGCACGCTCAACATCCACCCGAGCATCCAGGGCGACGACCCGGACTTCGCGCAGGCCCAGGCCACCGCGAAGGGCAAGCTGGCCAAGGGTTCCTGCACGAACTGCTACGTGTTCGACTGGGGCGACCCGGACCAGCTGCGGGCCTACGTCGAGCTGCACCGCAAGATGCCGACCGACTTCTGGTGGCTCGACTGGTGTTGCGACGGTTCGGGTTCCTCGCTGCGCGGCGTGGCCGCGGACTCGTGGATCAACGAGCAGTACTCGAAGATGGGCGCGTTCGCGTTCTCGCGCGGGTTCGGGTCGTTGCAGGCGGGCGGGTACAGCGGCTCCGGGCCGTTGCCGACCGGTCCGTGGGCGGAGAAGCGCACCACCCTGCACTTCACCGGTGACACCTCGTCGACGTGGGGCACGCTCAAGGCGACCATCGGTTACACGTCCGCCGAGGGCGTGTCGACCGGGATGTCGAACATCAGCCACGACATCGGTGGCCACAACGACACCACCGGGCTGCGCGGCTCGGAGACGTACCTCGACAACGGCCAGGTCCGCTACACCACCAAGATGCCGGACGACATGTACGCCCGGTGGGTGCAGCTGGGCGCGTTCCAGCCGATCACGCGGCTGCACAGCAACCACAGCGACCGGTTGCCGTGGCAGTACGGTCCGGCCGCGCAGGCGTCGGCGACGAAGTTCCTGAACCTGCGGGAACGGCTCGTGCCGTACATCTACTCGCTGGCCGAGCAGGCTCAGCGGACCGGTGTGCCGCTCCAGCGGCCGGCGTGGCTCGAGTACCCGGGCAGCCCCGAGGCCTACACCACAGTGGACAGTCAGTTCCTGCTCGGACCCGACCTGCTGGTCGCGCCGATCACGACGCCCGGTGACGTCGGCTCGACGAGGGTCTGGTTCCCGCCGGGCCAGTGGACCGACTACTTCACCGGCCAGGTCCACCAGGGCAACACCTGGGCGACCGTCAGCGCGGGCCTCGACACCATGCCCGTGTTCATGAGGTCGGGCGGCATGCTCGTCGAGCGCAGTGCCGACGTCCAGAACGACGCGAAGAACCCGGCCGACGCGCTGACCGTGCACGTGACGGCGGGCGCCAAGGGCGAGTTCACGTTGTACGAGGACAAGGGGAAGCGCACCCGGATCAAGCAGGCCGGTGACGTCCTGATCGTGCAGTCGTCCTCGCTGTCCAAGCGGAAGTGGACGGTCGTGGTGCACGAACGCGACGGCTCCAGCCGGACCGTCCAGAGCTCGGGATGGCCGGTGATCAGTCTTCGGGCACCCAGGTGAGCAGCCGGACCTTCGCGACGGTCCGGACGTGCTTGCGCATCGCCGCGGCGGCCTTCTTCGCGTCGCCCGCGACGATGGCCTCGTAGATCGCCGTGTGCTGCGCCAGTGACCGGGACGGGCGCCCCGGCTGGCGCAGCGACTCGGTGCGGCTCTCGGTGATCTGACCGGCGATGGTCTTCATGAAGTCGGCCAGCAGCGAGCTGTGCGCGGCGGCGGTGACGGCGGCGTGGAAGCGGCGATCCCCTTCCACGCCGTTGTCGCCGCCGGCGATCTCGTCGCGCATGAAGTCCAGCGCCTCGCGGATCGTCTCCAGCTCGGCGTCCGTGCGGCGTTCGGCGGCGAGCTCGGCGAGCTTGGTCTCGAGCGCCTCGCGGGCCTCCAGCACCTCGGGGAGGCGCTTGCGGCGTTCGACGAGCTGCTCGACCGGCTCGACGTCGAGGGTGTCGCGCACCAGGTAGGTGCCGCCGCCGTGCCGGGCCTCGACCAGGCCCTGGACCTCCAGGACCACGATCGCCTGCTTGACCGACGCGCGGCTGACGCCGAGGCTCGCGGCCAGGTCGCGTTCGGCGGGCAGCCTGTCCCCCGAGCGAAGACCGGCCTCGGTGACGTGCGCGCGCAGCCGTTCGAGCACCTGCTCGTACAGGCGGGACTTCACCATCGGCCGCAGTGCCTCGGACATCTTCCCAGGATAACCGGTCAAGTGGCTCAGCCACTATGCCACCTCTTGACAGCGGCTGGACCGTGGGCGGAAAGTGGCTGAGCCACTCGGCCACTGAGTCACTTCACTCGGGCCGCCACTCGGACAGCCCCAACGACGGGAGCCCTGCATGTCCGCCGAACTGATCTCGATACTCGTGCTGGTCGTGGTGTTCGTCATCGCCACGACCAGGTCGATCAACATGGGTGCGCTCGCCTTCGCCGCCGCCTTCGGGGTCGGCACGCTGGTCGCGGACATGAAGGCCGACGACATCTTCAAAGGCTTCCCCGGCTCGTTGTTCGTCGTGCTGGTCGGGGTGACCTTCCTGTTCGCCATCGCCCGCGCCAACGGCACCACGGACTGGCTGGTGCACATGGCGATCCGGCTGGTCGGCGGGCGGATCGCGCTGATGCCGTGGGTGATGTTCGCGATCACCGGTGTGCTGACGGCGATCGGCGCGGTGAGCCCGGCGGCGGTCGCGATCGTGGCGCCCATCGCGATGGGCTTCGCCTCCAAGTACAGGATCAACCCGCTGCTCATGGGCGTGATGGTCGTGCACGGCGCGCAGGCCGGCGGCTTCTCGCCGATCAGCATCTACGGCACGATCGTCAACGGCATCGTCGACAAGGAAGGTCTGCCGGGCAACGAGATCGTGCTGTTCCTGGCCAGCCTGATCGTGAACCTGCTGATCGCCGTGGTGGTGTTCGTGGTGCTGGGCGGGATGAAGCTCGCGCGGCAGCCGATGGGCGCGGACGCGTTGGTGAAGGTCGGCGGTGGAGACACCGCCACAGGTGGCAGCGGCGACGCGGGTGGCAGCGGTGACGCGGGTGACGGCACCGGGCCCGAGGAGCGCGTCACGCTCACCGCTCCCCGGCTCGCCACCCTGATCGGCCTCGCGGCGCTCGTCGTGGCGGCGCTGGTGTTCGACCTCGACGTCGGCCTCGCCGCCATCACCGTCGCCGTGCTGCTCAGCGTCGTGTGGCCGGAGACCTCGAAGCAGGCGATCAACCAGATCACCTGGCCGACCGTGCTGCTGATCTGCGGCATCCTCACCTACGTCGCCGTGCTGCAGACGATGGGCACGATCAAGTGGGCGGGCGACTCGGTCGCCGGTGTCGGCGCTCCCCTGCTCGCCGCCCTGCTGATCTGCTACATCGGCGCGATCGTGTCGGCGTTCGCCTCGTCGGTCGGCATCATGGGCGCGCTCATCCCGCTGGCCGTGCCGTTCCTGCTGCAGGGCGAGGTCAGCGCGATCGGCTTGATCGCGGCTCTGGCGGTGTCGGCGACCGTGGTCGACGTGAGCCCGTTCTCGACCAACGGCGCCCTGGTGCTGGCCGGCGCTCAGGACGTCGACCGAGACAAGTTCTTCAAGCAACTGATGGTCTACGGCGGGATCATGGTCGCGGCAGCGCCGCCGCTGGTGTGGCTCGCCCTCGTCGTCCCGGGAATCTGGTGAGTTGATGTTCGCCTTGCAGTCCGACCGCGTCGCCCTCCGCTTCGGCGACCGCTCCCTCACCCACGCCGAGCTCGCCGCCTGCGCCGGAACGCTGGCGCGGCAGCTGTCCGGCCTCTCCCGAGTCGCGGTGTGGGCCACGCCCTCACTGGAGACGTGCGTCGCGGTGGTCGCGGCCCTGCTCGCCGGGGTGCCCGCCGTGCCGCTCAACCCCAAGGTCGGCGAGCGCGAGCTCGCGCACATCGTCGCGGACAGCGCGCCCGCGAACGTCCTCGCGGCTCCGGGCGTCGAGCTGCCGGCGGGCCTGGACTCCGTGCCGCGCCGGGACGTCACGCTCGACGGTGGCGAGGGGGAACCCTTCGCCGAGCCCGGCGACGAGGCTCCCGCGCTGATCGTCTACACCTCGGGCACGACCGGGGCGCCGAAGGGCGTCGTGCTGCCGCGCCGCGCGATCACATCCACTTTGGACGCGGTCGCGCAGGCCTGGGAGTGGACCGCGGAGGACGTGCTGGTGCACGCGCTGCCGTTGTTCCACGTGCACGGGTTGATCCTCGGCGTGCTGGGCCCGTTGCGGCGCGGGGGCACGGTGCACCACCTGGGCAAATTCTCCACGGCACAGGTCGTGGAGGCGCTCGACGGGGACGGCACGATGATGTTCGGCGTCCCGACCATGTACCACCGGATCGCCGAGGAGGTCGGCTCCGATGCGGCGCTCGCGTCCGCGCTGGGCAAGGCGCGGCTGCTGGTGTCGGGCTCGGCGGCGTTGCCGGTGCGCGACCACGAGCGGATCGCCGCCGCGACCGGGCAGCGCGTGGTCGAGCGGTACGGCATGACCGAGACGCTGATGAACACGAGCGTCCGCGCGGACGGCGACCGCAGGCCGGGCGCGGTCGGCCTGCCGCTGCCGGGCGTCGAGGTGCGGCTGGTCGACGACGCCGGCGTCACGCTGAACGAGGTCGGCGCGATCGGCGAGATCCAGGTGCGCGGTCCGAACCTGTTCACCGAGTACCTCAACCGGCCCGACGCCACCGCGGAGGCGTTCGCGGACGGCTGGTTCCGCACCGGCGACGTCGGCACGCGCGACGAGGACGGCTACTACCGCATCGTCGGGCGCAAGGCCACGGACATCATCAAGAGCGGCGGCTACAAGATCGGCGCCGGCGAGATCGAGAACGCCCTGCTCGAACACCCCGGCGTCAAGGAGGTGGCGGTGACCGGCGAGCCCGACGACGACCTGGGCGAGCGGATCGTCGCCTGGGTGGTGCCCGCCGGTGCCGAGCCCTCCCCCGGCGACCTGGCCGACCACGTGGCCCGCCTGCTCACGCCCCACAAGCGGCCGCGGCTGGTGCGGTTCGTGGAGTCGTTGCCGCGCAACGACATGGGCAAGGTGATGAAACGTGCCCTGCGGACGTGAGACGGCCCGCGACCTGATCGGAAGGGTGGCGTCGTCGTTCGCGGAGCTGCCGGACGGGTCGGCTCTGTCCGATGTGGACGGACCGCTCGGCTGGCGCGGGTACGGCGCCCAGCTCTCCCGCGCGGCCGAGCTGACCGGCGAACACGAGTCCGTCGTGTGCGGGGTCGCGGAGATCGGCGGTGTGCGGGCCGTGCTGGTGGCGTTCGAGTTCGGCTTCCTCGGCGGGTCGCTCGGCACCCGCACCGGAGCCCGGATCGAGCAGGCCTTCGTCCACGCCCGTGAGCACCGGTTGGCGGTCGTGTCCCTGGTCGCGACCGGGGGCAGCCGCATGCAGGAGGGCACGCTCGCGTTGATGCAGCTGCCCCGCATCGCCCGTCAGATCACGTTGACGCGCGCCGCCGGGCTGCCGCACGTCGCCGTGCTGCGCGACCCCACCACCGGGGGCGGCTGGGCCACGCTCGGCGCGGGTGCCGACGTCGTGCTCGGGCTGCGGGGTGCCCAGGTCGGGTTCGCCGGGTCACGGGTGCGGCCACCGGGGTACTCGGTGACGCAGCAGTTCGCGGCCGGGCTGGTCGACCAGCTGCTGGCGTCCGACGAGCTGCGCGGCGCGCTGGAACGCTGGCTGCGGCTGCTCACCACGCCCGGTGACACCGCTGAGGTGCCAGGCGCACTGGGGCGGGCGACGATGCCGGCGACGGGCTGGGACGCGGTGGTGAACGCTCGCGCGCTCGGGCGGCCGCGCGCGAAGCAGTACCTCGAGGCCTACTTCGACTGGCGCGAGCCGATCAACGGCGACCGCGCCGGCGGGGTCGATCCCGGTGTGCTGTGCGGGTTCGGGCTTCGCGGCGGCCGGACCGTCGCCTACGCGGCGCAGTGCGGCACGGCGACGAGACCGGCCGGGTTCCGGACGGCGGCACGGCTCGTGCGGCTGGCGGACCGGCTGGGGATCCCGGTGCTGACGCTCGTCGACACTCCGGGCGCGGCCAACGACGCGGCGGCCGAGAAGGCCGGGGTGGGAGCGGCGATCGCCGACCTGTTCACCGCGATCGCCGAGGTCGACGTGCCGGTGACGACGCTGCTGATCGGTGAGGGCGGGTCCGGTGGCGCGCTCGCGTTCGCCGCGCCGGACCGGATGTGGGTGACGCCGGACAGCTACCTCGCGGTGATCTCACCGGAGCTGGCTACGGCGATCCTCAAGCGGGACCCGGCGCGGGCCCGGCAGACGGCCGGCGAACTGCGGCTGCGGCCGCAGGACCTGGTCGAGCTGGGCGTGGCGCGGGGAATCGCCCAGCTCGACCAGTCCGCCGATCAGGCCACAGCGATGTAGAGGAACGCCAGAAGCGAACTCGGGACGCAGATCGTCACGAGCCCGACGACGCCGTAGAACGGCTCTTTCTTCTGCACCATCGCCGCCAGCGCGCCGACACCGATGAGCACGGACGCGACGAGCAGCACAAGAACGACATACGACATGTGAGGGTCCTCGAGGTCAGGAGTACGTGGAGTCGGGAGCCGCCAGACGCGGCGGTGCCCGGCTCGACCGGTGACCTTCGGTCGTTCCCTCGGCGTCCTGGGCAGCGGCCACGAGGACCGCGGCCCTGCCCTGGGGCGGGCGGGGGCCGGTCGGCGCGCCGGGCAGTGCCCAGCAGGCGTCCGGCGACCCCGTGACGTGCACGTGGACGGCCGAGACCGGGGCGTTCAGCCCCGATCCCGGCTGGTCGGCGGTGGTGTCGCGGGTGCTCGTGCCGACGAACGCCAGCAGCAGGGCCAGCAGGAGCGCCGGCCACCTCACTGAGCGGCTGCCTGCTTGCGGCGCAGGAAGAACTCGCCGACCGGTTCCACGTAGCGCGCCGCGATCGGGCCGATGATCGCCATCAGCAGCACGTACGCGGTGGCGAGCGCGGCCAGCTGCTCGCTCACGTGCCCGGAGGCGACCGCGAGGCCGGCGATGACGATGGAGAACTCGCCGCGCGCCACCAGTGCGGCACCCGTTCTGGCCCGGCCCATCGGCCCGATGCCCTGACGGCGTGCCGCCCACCAGCCCGTCGCGACCTTGGTGACGGTGGTGATCACGGCCAGCAGCACCGCCATGCCCAGCACGGGCGGGATCGAGCGCGGGTCGGTGTTCAGGCCGAACACCACGAAGAACATCGCGGCGAACAGGTCCCGCAGCGGTTCCAGCAGGCGCGTCGCGTTCTCGGCCGTCGAGCCGGAGATCGCGATGCCGAGCAGGAACGCGCCGACCGCGGCGGACACCTGCAGCTCAGAGGCGATGCCCGCGACCAGCAGTGCGGAGCCGAGGAGCTTGAGCAGGAAGACCTCGTGGTCGGGACTGTCCACGATGGCCGAGATGACGCGGCCGTACTTCAGCGCCACCACCAGGACGATGGTGATCGCGAGCAGCGAGATGCCGACGGACGTGAGACCGCCGACGAAGCTGACGCCCGCGAGCACGGCGGTGAGGACCGGCAGGTAGACGGCCATCGCCAGGTCCTCGAACACCAGCACCGAGAGGATCACCGGCGTCTCGCGGTTGCCCAGGCGGCCGAGGTCGCCGAGGACCTTCGCGATGATGCCGGACGACGAGATGTACGTGACGCCCGCCATCGCGAGCGCACCGACCGTGCCCCAGCCGAGCATCAACGCGACGATCGCGCCGGGTGCCGCGTTGAGCACGATGTCGAGGACACCGGCCATCCACGACTTCTTCAGGCCGGTGGTGAGTTCGGACGCCGAGTACTCGAGCCCCAGCAGGAGGAGGAGCAGCACCACGCCGATCTCACTGGCGAGGTGGGTGAAGTTCTCGATGCCGTGCAGCGGGATGAGCCCGCCGGAGCCGAACGCGAGGCCGCCGACGAGGTAGAGCGGGATGGGCGAGATGCCGAACTTCCAGGCGACGCGGCCGAGCAGGCCCAGGCCGAAGAAGACCGCACCCAGCTGGATCAGCGCGATCGTGGTGTCGTGCACTGGCTCAGCCGCCCGTCAGGATGTCCGCGGCGGCATCGAGACCGTCCGCGGTGCCGACGACGACCGCGAGGTCGCCGTTCTCGAACAGGAAGTCGGGGCCGGGCGACGGATGCGCGTTGCCCGCACGCACGACCGCGACGATGGACGCGCCGGTGCGGGTGCGCAGCGCTGTGTCACCGAGCGTGCGGGCCGCGAACGCGGTGACCGGCAGCTGGCGGGTCGTGATCCCGGCGATGTCAGCGTGCTGCCTCTCGAGCGTCGTGACGAGCTGCGGCGCCCCGAGCAGCCCGGCGAGCGTGCCCGCCTCCTCCGGCGTGAGCGGGATCGACGCGGCCGTCGAGTCGGGATCGTCCTGTTTGGACATGATCAGCTCGAACTTGCCGTCACGGTAGGAGATCACGCCGATCCGGCGGCCGGAACGGATGGAGAAGTCCTGCCTGACCCCTATGCCGGGCAGGGGCGTCACTTCGACGTTCACTCGAGTGTCCTAGGGTTCGATGAGCCCGGCGCGGATCGCGTACCGGGTGAGCTCGAGGCGGTCCTTGAGCCCGAGTTTCTGCAGCAGGTTGGCCCGGTGCCGCTCGACGGTCTTGACGCTGATCACGAGCATGTCCGCGATCTCCTTGGAGGAGTGGCCCTCCGCGACCAGCTTGAGGATCTCCTCCTCGCGGTCGGTGATCGCCTTGGCCGGGAAGCCACCGCCCTCCCTGGCGCGGTCGAGGTAGTTGCGGATCAGCGAGTTCACCGCGCCGGGGTAGAGGAACGGCTCGCCGCGCATGGCACTGCGGCACGCCTCCACCAGGTCGCGGTCGGCGACGGACTTGAGCACGTACCCGGACGCGCCGGCCTTGAGCGCCTCGAAGAAGTACTGCTCGTTGTCGTACATGGTGAGGATCAGGATGCGGAGGTCCGGCTGGAGCCTCGACAGTTCCCGCGCGGCCTGCAGCCCCGTGAGCCGCGGCATGGCGATGTCGAGGATCGCCAGATCCGGCTTGTCCTGCTTGGCCCTGCTGATCGCCTCGGCCCCGTCGCCCGCCTCGCCGACGACCTCGAGGTCGGGTTCGTTGTCCAGGATCATCCGGACGCCGCGGCGGACGAGCGCGTGGTCGTCCGCGAGCAGGATGCGCACGGTCATTCGCTCGCTCCCTTCGCCTTGACGACCAGCCGGACCTCGGTGCCGGCCGTCGTCGGCCCCACGTTCAGGTCGGCGCCGACCAGCAGCGCGCGTTCCCGCATGCCCCGGATCCCCGCGCCCTCCTGGCTGTCGCCGATCCCCCGGCCGTTGTCGCGCAGTCGCAGTTCCACTCCGGACGTCCGCGCCGTCAGGCTGAGCTCGATCTCGTCGGCCTTCGCGTGCCGGACGGTGTTGGTGAGACCCTCCTGCGCGACCCGGTAGACGACCAGCTCGGTCTCGGCGTCGAGCTCGGGCAGGTTCTTGTCGAACCTCCGCTTGATCGTGAGCCCGGCCGGTTCGCCGATCTCCCTGGTGAGCGCCTTGAGCGCACTCACCAGTCCCAGCTCCTCCAGCACGCCGGGCCGCAGCCGCCGCGCGATGCGCCGGATCTCGTCGAGCGTGCTGCGCGTGGTCTCCTGCACCTGCAGCAGCTCCTCGCGGGTCTCCTGCGGCGACTGGTCCGCCACCCGCTTGAGGCTGAGCAACACCGCCGTCAACGACTGCCCGACCTCGTCGTGCAGCTCCTGCGCCACCCGCCGCCGTTCCGACTCCTGCGCCGACAGCGCGATCGCCGAGCTGTATCCCCGCTCGGTCTCGAGCCGATCGATCATGCTGTTGAACGTGGTGATCAGCTCCGCGATCTCCCCGTGCCCGGTGGCCTGCAGCCGAGGCCCGGGCTTGAGCAGGTCGATCGTCGTCATCGCCCGCGTCAGCCTGCCCAGCGGCGCCAGCCCGACCCGGATCAGCACGGCGTTGGCGATCAGCATCACCACCAGCCCGGCCGCCAGCACCAGCACCTCGCGCAAAGGTGCCGGCGTCGACACCGTCGCGGGCCCGAACACCAGCAATATGGCCGCTATGACCAGAACCAGGGCGTTGAGCAGGAAGATCCGCCCGAACAACGACACGCGCGCCGCCTCTCCGTGATCACCTCCCGCCACGCCTGCGAGGCTGACGGGCGAGGGCACCACGTGTCCATCCGTGGCAACACCCATGTTCGCGGGGGTGCGGCAGGTGTGCCGGTCGGCGGGGTGCGGGAGGGCTCGGGGTGGGCAGGGTCACGCCCGGCGGAGTGAGGTGGGTCGCGCTCGACAGGGCCGAGGTAGGGCCACCACTCACGAGCAGCGCGCACCAGCACCCGGAACCGGCCCTGGTTGGGTGCCGCGACGGATCGTCGAACAGACAAAGCGGACGCACGATGGAGCTTGACGCCCTCGACCTCCAGGAGGCGCCCGATGACCCCCACGACCACCGGCCGCAAGCCGACCCGTCGCACCCGGACCTGGCCCTTCCACCTGGTCGCACTGACCTTGGTCGCCGCCGGACTGCTGGTCCCCCACGCCCTGCTGATCGCCGCAGGCCTGATCCTGTCGGGCTCGGTCGAGCTCAGCCCACGCGTGGAACGGTGAACACCCGCAGGAACGTGCCGAGCAGCTTCCGGTCACCGCTCAACTCGACCTCGCCGTCCCGCATCGCCCCCACGATCGCGCGATAGGCCGGCAGCACGTCCTCGTCCAGCGACACGGTGATGGTCAGATCAGGCCCGACAGGCGCGGGGCCGAGACCGGTGCGCAACGCGCCGTCGTCCACCACCGCGTGCACCACCACGTCGCGGACGTGGACCTCCCACGACGCTGTCAGGCCTGCCGCCTCGCCGGGCTGGAACACGGCGCGCAGGTTCAGCACCATGCCCTCCGGCGTGACGACGTCGCCTTCCTGCGGTTCGCCCAGTTGCGTCGCGCCCCAGCGGGCCAGCGACAGCAGGGCCGGTTCCAGCGACTGGCCGACCGGGGTCAGGGCGTAGACGACGCCGCGCGCGGGGGCGGGAGCCACCTGGCGTTCGACGATGCCTGCCTGTTCCAGCTCCTTCAAGCGCGTGGCCAGCACGTTCGTCGGGATGCCGGCGAGGCCCGTCTGCAGCTCCGTGTACCGGCGCGGCCGCACGATGAGGTTGCGGACGATCAGCAACGCCCACCGCTCGCCCACCAGTTCCAGCGCGCGGGCGAGGCCGCAGTACTGGCCGAAGTCACGTCGCTTCACGTCCAAACCATAGCAAGCTTGCTCAAAGCTACCTAGCTTCATGACTTAAAGCTCACTTGCAAAAACGAAGCGAGCAGGTTTACCGTCGTCGCACCAACCCGGAAGGAAGTGCGATGACCGCATTGCTCGAACGCACCGACACGGCCGTGCGCAGGCCTCTGCTGTCTCGCGGCGTCGGCTTCGCGGGCATCTCGGCCGCGATGGTCGCGATCCTCGTGGCGGCCGGCGCGCCGACTCCCCTGCTGCCGATCTACCAGCACCAATGGGGGTTCGCGCCGTGGGTGCTGACGCTCGCGTTCGGCATCTACGCCTTCTCGCTGCTGGTCTCGATCCTCGTGATCGGATCGCTGTCGGACTACGTGGGGCGGCGGCCGTTGATGATCGCGGCGCTGGCCATCGACCTCGTCGCGATGGTGATGTTCCTGTACGCGCCGAGCATCGGCTGGGTCATCGCCGCACGGGTCGTGCAGGGTGTTGCGACCGGCGCGGCCTCCAGTGCGCTCAGTGCTGCTGTTGTCGAGCTTGCGCCCGAACGGTTCAAGAAGCTCGGCGCGCAGATGACGAGCATGGCGCCGTTGGGCGGGCTGGCGATCGGCGCGCTCTTCGCGGGGTTGCTGGCCGAGTTCGCGACCAACGCGGCGTTCGAGGTGTGGCTGGTGCTCGCCGTCGTCATGGCGGCCGGGACGCTCTTCGCCGTCTTCACGCCGGAGACCGCCACGCGCAAGCCCGGCGCCGTGGCGTCGCTGAATCCCCGCATCTCGCTGCCCGCGCAGGTGCGCAGGCTCTACTGGACCTCGGTCCCGGGCATCGTCGGCGGGTTCATGACGATGACGGCGTTCATGGGACTGGTGCCCGCGCTGCTCGTCGCGGTGTTCGCCGTGAAGAGCCCCATCGTCGGTTCGCTGCTGGCCTTCGTGGCACTCGGAGCGTCCACTGTGGCCTCCGCGTTCTCGAGCGGTGTGAAGGCGCCACGGCTGCGGCTCGGCGGCACGGTCGCGATGGTCGTCGGCGCGGTCCTCTTCGTCGGCAGCATCGGCGCCACCTCGCTGCCGTTGCTGTGGGCCGCGGCGATCGTCGGCGGTGGTGGCATCGGTGCCTCGTTCGCCGGCACCACCCGCGGACTCGTGCCCGAGGTCGCTCCGCACGAGCGCGCCGGGCTGTTCACCGCCATCTTCTTCGTCGGCTACCTCGCGATGGGCAGCGCGGCGATCGTCGCGGGACTCTTCATCGGCGTCGCCGGCGCGGTGACCACGGCGATCGGGTACGGCGTGGTCACTGCGGTCGTCGCACTCGCCGGGGTGGTCGGCACGGTGCGCCTCAACCGGAGCTGATCCGGTCGGCGTGGACGTGCGTGCGCACCCCCTGGGGATCGAACAGGATCAGCAGCTCGACCGCGCCGCCGTCCGCGCTGCCCAGCCAGTGCGGCTTCCCGGTGTCGAACTCGGCGGCCTCACCGGGCGGCAACGTCAGGTCGAGGTCGTCGAGCACCAGCCTCAGCCGTCCGTTGAGGACGTAGAGCCACTCGAACCCGTCGTGCGTCTTCAGGGCGGGCTCCAGCGGCTCCGGCACCGCCGGGATGAGCATCTTGAACGACTGCACCCCGCCGGGCCTGCGAGACAACGGCACGAACGTCATGCCGTACTTGTGGATCGGCTTGAGGTGGATGCGCGGATCGCCGGTCCGCGGGGCGCCGACGAGGTCGTCCAGCGGCACGTCGTAGACCCGTGACAACGGCAGCAGCAGCTCCAGCGTCGCCCGGCGCTGCCCGCTCTCCAGCCGGGACAGGGTGCTCTCGGAGATCCCGGTGGTCGTCGCGAGGTCGGCCAGGGTGATGCCGCGGTGCCGGCGCAACGTCCGCAGCCGCGGGCCCACCCCGTCGAGAACGTCTTCGGTGTTCACGCGCCCGAGCTTGCCACACTGGCAAGTTTTCGTGCCACAAACAGCAACCGCGTTCGAAGCTGATGGCATGAAACGCCTCGTACTCGCACTACTGCTCATGATCACCGCCTGCTCCACCGCGGAAACCCCGTCGCACGCCACCGTCACCGAGAACGACCCGGTGTTCCAGAAGACCTTCCGGCACGAGTTCGCCGACGTCGACGGCCTGCGGATGCACTACGTCAAGGGCGGCACCGGCAGCCCCGTCGTGCTGATCCACGGCTGGCCGCAGACCTGGTACGGCTGGTGGCCGATCATGCCCGCGCTCGCCGAACGCCACACCGTCTACGCCCTCGACCTGCCCGGTCTCGGCGACGGCACCGGCACGCCGAAGAGCTTCGACAAGGCCACGCTCGCGCGGTACGTCCACGCGCTGACCAGCCAACTCGGCCTCGAGGACGCGTCCGTCATCGGCCACGACCTCGGCGCCGCGGTCGCGTTCCAGTACGCCAGCCAGTTCCCCGAGGACACCGCGCGCCTCGGCTACCTCGACCTGCCGCTGCCGGGCCCGGCGATCGACGCGCGCACCTACCGCGGCCTGAGCTGGCACATCGCGTTCCACTCGCAGCCACAGGTGCCCGAGGCCGTCGTCCAGAACGACGTCCGCGACTACCTGAGGCTCTTCTACCCGCAGGTCTCCTTCCAGGGCAGCGCTTTCGGCGGCACGTCGACGAAGTCCCCGTTCGACGACAAGGAGATCGACGAGTACGCCCGCACGTACGGCACCAACCTGAAGAGCGGCTTCGAGCTCTACCGAGCCCTCGACCAGGACGTCCGCGACACCGAGACCGCGAAGCCCGTCCAGGCCCCGGCCCTGGTCATGGCCGCGGAAGGCCAGGCCGAGGCGATCAAGGGCACGGTGGCCCCGCGGGTGACGAACATCGTGCGCACGCTCGACGTCCCGAACGCCGGGCACTGGCTCGTCGAGGAGAACCCGCAGTTCGTCACCGGCGAACTGCTGCGCTTCCTCAGCTCATGACCGGGAACCGGTCCGACCACGGCAGCGCCTCCTCGAGCTGCGCCGCGAGCTTGATCAGCAACGCCTCCCCCGCGAGCGGCGCGACGAACTGGACGCCGAGCGGCAGCCCGTCCGCCGTCCAGTGCAGCGGCAGCGAGAGCGCGGGCCGGCCGGTGATGTTCGCGAGCTGCGTGTACGGCACCCAGCCGAGGTTGTCGCGGATCATGTCCTCGACGATCCGGGTGTGCTTGAGGAACCGGGCCGTGCCCGTCTTCAGCAGCACGTCGGTCGCCCGCTGCAACGACACCGGCAGGTCGAACTGGCCGACCTTCGGCGGCGGGGTCGCGAGCGTCGGCGTCAGCAGCAGGTCGTAGGACTCGAAGTACGTGCTGAGGCGGCGGGTGTGCTCGTGCCGCCGCTGCACCGCGTCCACGTAGTCGACGCTGCTCGTGGCCCGTCCGAGCGCGGCCATGAGCAGCGTGTCGCGTTCGAACGCGATGTCGGGCGCCCCGGTCAGGCGCTTCGCGTCGGCGACCTTCCACGCGAGGTTCACGAACCACGTCAGCAGGAAGTCCTTGGCCAGCGCGGCGTCGTCGAACGGCGCCTGCGGCAGCTCCTCGACCTCGTGGCCGAGCTCGGTGAGCACGCGGACGGCGGACGCGACGGCCGCGACCGCCTCGGCGTGCGGCGCCGGGTTGATCGCCGACGGCACCCGCACGCCGATCCGCAGCCTGCCGGGCGCCTGGCCGACGTACGAGGCGAACGGCTCCGGGGGCAGCGCGGGCGAGTACGGTCCGGCGGGCTCGCCACCGCAGATGACGTCGAGCATCGCCGCCGTGTCGCGGACCGTGCGCGAGACGACGCCCTGCACCGCCGCTCCGTGCATCATCTCGGCGGTCTCCGGGCCGAACGGCGTGAGGCCACGCCCCGGCTTCAGGCCGACGAGCCCGCAGCACGCGGCGGGGATCCTGGTCGAGCCACCGCCGTCGTTCGCGCCCGCGCACGGCACGATCCCGGCGGCGACCGCGGCGGCCGACCCACCGGACGACCCGCCGGGGGTGCGGTCGAGGTCCCACGGGTTGCGCGCGGGACCCCACACGGACGACTCGCTGATCGCCTTCGCGCCGAACTCCGGCAGGTTCGTCTTGCCGAAGATCACCAGGCCGGCGTCGACCCACCGCCGCACGACCGTCGAGTGGGCGGCGACGTCCAGGTTCTTCAGCGAGCGCGACCCGTTCGAGGTCGGCAGGCCCGCGTAGTCCTGGCCGAGGTCCTTGATCAGGAACGGCACCCCGGCGAACGGTCCGGTCAGGTCGTCCGACGGCTCGGCGGGGACGTCCCGGACGATCGCGTTGAGCCGCGGGTTCACCTCGGCGGCGCGTTCCCTCGCCACCGCCAGCAGTTCGGCCGCGGACACCTGCCTGTCCGCGACGAGCCGGGCCAGCCCGGTGGCGTCGTACTTCCGGTACTCGTCGAAGTCCACGCGCTCAAGGTAGCTGTTCGGCCACGCCGAAGACGGTGTCCCGCACCACCGCCGGTCTTTCCTGCGGAATGAGATGCCCTGCGCCCTCGACGACGATCAACCTGCCCTGCGGGGCGGCGTCCATCAGGGCGCCCGTGTGGTGGTTGAACATCGGGCGCCCCTTGGCCATCCCCCGCTCGACCAGCCCCGCCTGCAGGCACACCACCGGAACGTCCGGCGTGCCCTTCTCCTGCACGCGCCGCAGAACGGGCAGCGCGGACGTGATCTGCGCGGCCTCCCTGCTGCCCGCCCTCATGGCCCGCACGGTCGCGTAGTCCCCCGTCATGGTCTCCACGTCGGCCGCGGAGATCTCGGGCGAGACGCCGTTGCGGAACGCCTGCTTCTTGATCAGGTTCTTGCCGCCCACGCGCGCCACCAGCGCCATGAAACCGAAGAACCTCGCCGCCACCTTGGCGTTGCGCGAGGACATGACCTCGGCGATGGTCGCGTCCACGAACACCATCGCGGCCACGCGGTCCGGGTACCGGTCGGCGAACACCCGGATGATCGGCCCGCCCCAGCTGTGCCCGACGAGCAGGACCGGAGCGGTCTCGCCGAGAGCGTCGAGCAACGCCGTCAGGTCGTCCACGATCCGGTCGAGCGTGCGGTCGTGCGGGTCGACGTCGCTGCCGCCGTAGCCCGCGCGGTCGTAGGACAGCGTGCGGTACCGCACGCTCACCTCGCGTTGCGTGTGGATCCACGACGAACCGGGCGCGCTCATCCCGGCCTCGAAGACCACCAACGGCCCGGGGCCCTCCCCCGCCGTGACCGCGCGGATCGTCCGGCCGTCGGGCAGGGTGATGTTCTTCTCCTGCATCACGACGCCTTTCAACGGTGCCAGCTCGGCGGGTGGAGCTCGTCCCACAGCGCCGCTCTTTCCAGCTGTGCGGCGAGAGCGAGCAGTTCGGCGTCACGGCGGGCCTTGCCCACGAGGTGCACGCCGTGTGGCAGACCATCGGCGTCCACGTGCGACGGGAGGGAGATCGCGGGGACTCCGGCGAGGTTCGCCCACGGCGTGTGGCAGGACCACCTCAGCATCAGGTCGGCCTCGTCGCCGGTGTAGTGGCCGATCGGGACGGGAGGGCCGTTCGTCGTCGGCGTGAGCACGACGTCGTAGTCGTCGACGGCGGCCAGGAACGTGCTGGCGTAGCGGGCGAGCAGCGTCTGCGCGGAGACGACGTCGTTGGCGGACAACGTCTCGTTGACGTCGAGGAGGTGGCGGGAGTACGGCCGCAGCAGGTGCGTTCGCTCCGGCGGCACCATCAGCCGGGCCACGGCGCCCACCTGGTAGGCGAACCAGGCCAGGACCGCGCGGCCGACGGCCTCGTCCCAGCGCGCGGGCAGCGGGATCTCCCGCACCTCGTGACCCAGTCCGGTGAGCACGTCCGCGGTGCGCCGCACGGCCAGTTCCGCCTGCGGGTCGGTGTCCTCGCCGGTGCCGGTGTCCGTCCACAACGCGACCCTGAGCCGGCGGTCCAGCACCGCGGAGAAGCCGCCCTCGTGGCGCCACCCGTAGAGGTCGCCGGGCGCGGGCGACGCCATCACGTCCAGCAGCAGCGCCGCGTCCCCGACGGTGCGCGCGATCGGGCCCTCGGTGCTCGCGACGAGGAACGAGGTGGCGGGCGCCGGGCTCACCAGGCCTCGGCTCGGCTTCATCCCGACGAGGTGGCAGGTCGCCGCGGGCGTGCGGATCGACCCCGCGCCGTCGCTCGCGTGCGCCACGGGCAGCAGTCCCGCCGCGACCGCCGTCGCCGCGCCTCCGCTCGACCCGCTCGAATACCGCGCAGGGGCGTACGGCGTCACGGCCGGGCTCGGCGTGACGTCGTTCTCGGTGTAGCAGGTGGCGCCGAACTCCGAGGTGTTCGTCTTGCCCACCACGACCGCGCCGGCCCGCCGCAGCAGTCCGACCGTCCACGAGTCCTCCGGCGGCACGAACCCCACCAGCGCCGCCGAGCCGAACGTGGTGCGGATCCCGGCCGTCGCGGCGAGGTCCTTGATGCCCAGCGGCAGCCCGAGCAGTGCGGCCTGATCCCCCTGCGCCAGCCGCTCGTCCGCACGTGAGGCCTCGTCGAGCGCGGCCTCGTTGAGCGTCACGAACGCGCCGAGGTCCGCGTGCCGCTCGATGCGGGCGAGGTAGTGCTCGGTCAGTTCGCGGGAGCTGATCTCCTTGGTGCGCAGGGCGTTCAGCTGTTGCGCCGCCGTGAGTTCGTGCAGGCTCACGGCTTCACCGACGTCCCGGTCAGCAGGCGGTGCACCGACGACGTAACGACGTCGAGCTCCGCGGCCGTCAGCGGCTCGCCCCCGAACATGCGCCGGTGCATCAACGGGCCTTCGAGCATGTTCCCGACGAGCGACAGCTCCGGTACCTCGGTGATCTCCCCGCGCCGCACCGCGCGTGCGATCGCGTCGACCAGCGGCTGCGACCGGCGTGAGACCAGCGCGCGGAACGTCCGCTCGGCCTCGGCGTCCCCGCGCAGATCGGCGAGGAAGCCGACCAGGCCGTCGTTCCACGACTCGTTCCAGGCCCGGACCAGGTCCTCCACGAACGCCCTGAGGTCACCGTGCAGCGTGCCGGTGTCCGGGTCCGGCACGGGCGGCAGGTAGACGTCGAGCACGTCCGCGACCAGCCGCACCTTGCTGCGCCAGCGCCGGTAGACGTCGGTCCTGTGCGCGCCCGCCTGGGCCGCGACCTGCGTCAACGTCAGCGCGTCGTAGCCGTTCGAGGTCAGCAGCGACCACGCGGTCGCCAGCAACCGCTGTTCGAGCTCGGGATCCCGCGGTCGCCCCGCCACCGGCAGCCCTCCAATTCGCAACAGGTTGTTGCGATACCGTAGGGCTCCCGGGCCGCCGTCACAAGTGCCCGTTGGCCAGATGGCGCATCGCGGCCTCCACCCCCACGTCGAGGGCGTCCTGCATGACCCGCGGCCGCCGTTCGGTGCGGCCGATCACCGCGCTCCCGAGGGGTGGCCTGATCTGCAGGCACGCCGGGTGCGACGCGAGCAGCTCCTCGTCCTGCGCCCGGATCGCCTCCCGCCCGAGCCAGCTCGCCGCCACTCCCGGCGCGTGCCGGGCGAACCAGCGCGAGAGCACGAGCCGTTCACCACGGGACGGCGGCGTGCCCGTGGACTCGTCCTCGCGCCGGGTCCGCAGGGCCACGACGTGCGTGGCCTTCTGCTCCACCGCCGTGCGGATCGGGATCGTCTCGCTCAGCCCGGCGTCGACGTACGGTCGGCCGTCGATCACCACCGGATTCCCTGCGAGGAACGGCATGGCGGCCGAGGCCCGCAGGGCGGTCTGCACGCTCAGCGTGTCGCGGACGTACCCGTGCAGGTCGACCGGCTCGCCGGTGAGACCGTCCGTCGTCATCGGGTGGAACTCGACTGGGTTGTCGACGATCTCCTGGAACCCCATGGGCACGACCTGCGTGTAGATCGTGTGGACGAGGTGGTGGGTGTCCACGACGGGCCGGCGCGTGAACGCCCTGCGGGGGTTGATCGTCGTGCGCATGACGGCCGGGTCCCACCACGCGTGCTTGCTGCGGTCGGCGCGGCCGCACAGCAGCCAGGCTGCGTTCAGCGATCCCGCCGAACTGCCGTAGACCGCGTCGAACAACGGCAGCAGCCCGAGGCGTTCGATCGCCACGGTCATGCCGCTCGAGTAGACGCCGCGCGAGCTGCCGCCTTCGACCAGCAGGACCAGGCGCGCGTCGTCCTTCCGTTGCCCGGGCGTGCTTCCTTGCCGTCTGCGCTCGCGCAGCAACTCGAGAACCGTCACACCTCTACGGTGCCACGCGCGCCCGCGGCGTGAGCTCCCGGACGTCGATGCCGGCCGCCGTGCGCCGAATGTCCACTTGGGCGGTCGTCCCCCGAAACCCCGGCGGCGGAACCCGGGGAGCGCTGCTACCGTGGAAGGAGAGATCAACCGCCTCCTGGAGGAGCTCGACGTGCTGGTGGGTGAAGACGACATCTCAGGGTGAGCCCTGGATGTGACAGGCCATCGAAGTCAGGTGGCCGTTTCGTCGTCCCCTTTTCCACACACGCGTGGTCGTTCCGCGCGCGGCACATCCCGAGGTCTCACCACCCATGTCCGACGCATTCATCGTCGTGTCGTCCCTGTCCTTCTCCTGGCCGGACGACACCCCCGTGTTCGACGGCCTGTCCGTCTCGGTGCCCGGCGGGCGCACCGGTCTCGTCGCCCCCAACGGCGCCGGGAAGTCGACACTGCTCAAGCTCGTCGCAGGCGCGCTCACCCCGTCCGAGGGCAGCGTCTCCGTCGAGGGCGTCCTCGGCTACCTCCCGCAGGACCTCCCGCTCACCGCCGGGCTGACCGTGGCCGAGGTGCTCGGCGTCGCGGACGTGCTGCGCGCCATCGCCGCCGTCGAGTCCGGTGACGTCGGCGAGGAGCACTTCACCACCATCGGCACCGACTGGGACCTGGAGGAACGCACGCGAGCCCAGCTCGACCGGCTCGGGCTCGGCGACCTCGCGCTCGACCGGGTGCTCGGCACGCTGAGCGGCGGCCAGGTGATCTCGCTCGGGCTCGCGGCACAGCTGCTGAAGCAGCCGGACGTGCTGCTGCTCGACGAGCCGACCAACAACCTCGACCGGGACGCCCGGCACCGGCTCTACGACGTGCTCGACGACTGGCGCGGGTGCCTGCTCGTGGTGAGCCACGACCGGGCGTTGCTCGACCGGATGGACCGGATCGCGGAGCTCGACGGCGGCGAGGTCCGCTTCTACGGCGGGAACTTCTCCGAGTACGAGGAGGCCGTGGCGGCCGAGCGCGAGGTGGCGGAGAAGAACGTCCGCAGCGCCGAGCAGGAGGTCAAGCGCGAGAAGCGGGAGATGCAGCAGGCACGCGAACGGGCCGCGCGCCGGGCGTCCAACGCACAGCGGAACCTCTCCAACGCGGGCCTGCCGAGGATCTTCGCCGGGAACATGAAGCGCAACGCGGAGGTGTCCGCGGCCAAAGCAGACGGCACGCACGCGGCCCGCCTCGGCGCGGCCCGGTCGAAGCTCGACCAGGCCGAGCGGGCGTTGAAGGACGAGCAGAAGATCAGCCTGGAGCTGCCGCAGACCGCCGTGCCGGCCGGGCGCACGTTGTTCCACGGCACGGACCTCCGGGTGCGAGAACTGTTCTCCGGCCTGGACTTCGCCGTCCGGGGCCCGGAACGGATCGCGCTCTCCGCCCCCAACGGCGCCGGCAAGTCGACGTTGCTGCGGGTGGTCGACGGTTCGCTGACGCCGGACAGCGGTGAGGTGAAACGGGCCGACGGCCGCATCGCCTACCTCTCGCAACGGCTGGACCTGCTCGACGACTCCCGCACGGTGGCGGAGAACCTGGAGGCGTTCGCCCCGGCGATGCCTCCCGCCGAGCGGATGAACCTGCTGGCGCGCTTCCTGTTCCGCGGTGCCCGCGCGCACCTGCCGGTCGGGGTGCTGTCCGGTGGCGAACGGCTGCGGGCGACGCTCGCGTGCGTCCTGTTCGCCGAGCCCGCGCCGCAGCTGCTGTTGCTGGACGAGCCGACGAACAACCTCGACCTGGTCAGCGCCGGGCAGCTGGAGAGCGCGCTCAACGCGTACCGGGGCGCGTTCGTCGTCGTCAGCCACGACGAGCGGTTCCTGAGCGAGGTGAGGATCGACCGCTGGCTGCGCCTCGACGGCGGCACGCTGCTGGAGGCCTCTCGTGGCTGAGGCACTGGTCGCCACCGAGCTGGTCCGCGGGTTCGGCGGCAGGCGCGTGCTCGACGGGGTGTCGCTGACCGCGGCACCCGGCAGGCGGGTCGGGCTGATCGGCGAGAACGGCGCGGGCAAGTCGACGTTGCTGCGCCTGCTCGCGGGTGTCGACCAGCCCGACAGCGGTGTTGTCACGCGCCCCTCGGACCTGGGGTTCCTGCGCCAGAAGATGCCGTTCCCGGACGCGGCGACCGTCGCGGAGGTCCTCGACGACGCGCTGGCCGAGGCACGGGCGGACCTCGCCGAGCTGGAACGGCTGGGCGCGCTCGTCGCCGATCCGGCGTACCTGGAGGAGTACTCGGAACGCCTGGAGCTCGCCCAGCTGCACGAGGCCTGGGACGCGGACCGCAGGGCCGGGATCGTCCTCGACGGACTCGGGCTCGGCGGCGTGGCGCTGGACCGCACGCTCGGGTCGTTGTCCGGGGGCGAGCGGCGGCGCCTCGACCTGGCCGCGCTGGTGATCCGCCGGCCGGCCGCGTTGCTGCTGGACGAGCCGACGAACCACCTCGACGACGACGCGGCCGCGTTCCTGGAGGCGCAGCTGCGGTCGTTGCCCGGCGTGGTCGTGCTGGCGAGCCACGACAGGGCGTTCCTCGACGCGGTGTGCACCGACCTCGTCGACCTCGACGGGGCCAACGAGGTCGGGCCGGTGCGGTTCGGCGGTACGTACAGCGAGTACCTGAGCCAGAAACGCGCCGACCGCGCCCGCTGGGAACGCCGGTACGCCGAGGAGCAGGAGGAGCTGGCGTCGGTGCGCGACTCGCTCGGCCTGATCGCGGGCCGCGTCGCGCCGAACCGGGCCATGCGCGACAGCGACAAGATGGGTTACGGCGTGCGGGCGAACCGCGTGCAGAGCCAGATCTCCCGCCGCGTCCGCAACGCCACCCGGCGCCTCGAGGAGCTGGAACGCGACGCCGTGCCCGCTCCCCCGCGCCCCCTGCGGTTCGAGCCCGACGTCGTGGCGGTGCAGGCCGAGGAACTGGTGTCGCTGCGGGAGATCCGTGTTCCCGGACGGCTGGCGCTGGACGTCCTCGACGTGCACGACGGTGACCGGCTGCTCGTGACCGGCCCGAACGGCGCGGGCAAGTCGACGTTGCTGCTGGTGCTGGCCGGGCTGCTCGACGTCGAGGGCGTGCGGCGGCAGCCCGGCGTTCGCGCAGGACTTCTGGACCAGGACACGTCCTTCGCGAACCCGCGTCTCACCGCGCGAGGCATCTACGGCCGCGCGCTCGGTGCCGAGCGGGTCGCGCAGGTGCCGCTGGAGTCGTTGGGGCTGCTGCACAAGTGGGACCTGGGCAAGGCGGTCGGCACGTTGTCCGTCGGCCAGCAACGCCGTCTCGCGCTGGCGTTGCTGGTGGCGGACCCGCCGCACCTGCTGCTGCTCGACGAGCCGACCAACCACCTGTCGCCGACGCTGTGCGACGAGTTGGAGGACGCGCTGGGGCCGGGTCCGGGGGCGATCGTGGTCGCGAGCCACGACCGGTGGCTGCGTCGGCGGTGGCGGGGCGCGGAGATCGGGCTAACTCGCTGGACGGACTCCGGATGATGGTGCCGGGGGGTCGCGATGGTGGTGTTCGAGTGCGTGGCGTGCGGTGCGGCTCTGACCGTTCCGCTCAGACAGGTCGACCGGCCTGATCACGAGCACTACGAGTGGGCGAACAGCACCGAGTTCACGCCGTCCCTCCTCCCGCCGGGAACCTACGCCGCCCAGGGCGAGTTCCTCGCGGGCCCCGGTGACGTGCGTGGTCTGTCCTGGGCGGACGAACACCCCGAGGGCTGGTGCTGCGGGGTGGACGGCTCCAGGCCGAACCTCGTGTGCGCGTGCGGGCAGCCGGTCGCGACGCGGGTGGACGACTGCTCGCGGTGGCAGGTGGTGCGGTTCGCGCCCGGTGTGGTGCGGATGGGCGGCGAGCCGGAACCGGTGCGGCCGTGGGAGGCGTACGACTGGGACAGCGCGCCGCTGACCGAGGGCGAGCTGTGGTGGCCCCGGCGGGTCGGGATCGCGGCCGGAGTCGCGCTCGCCCGCGTGCTGCTGGCGGCGGAGGACGCGTCCGTGCTCGCCGCGGCCGGGCCGGTCGCCGACCTGTTCCAGAGCCATCTCGACGCGCGGACACCTCGGGGCGGACCTCCGAGGACGCTGGCGCTGGCCGGGCCGGGCAGGACGGCGCGGGCCGACCTCCTGCTGGTGCCCCGGCATCCGCAGACCGGTGAGGCGTGGCCCGTGCCGGGAACGGTCGTGCCGATCTCGGCCGAGCTGTGGCTGTGGCTCGCGAACGACGTGCCGACGCCCCTGCCGAGGACCGGCGGTCAGTGGGAGCCCTACTTCCGCCACGATCCGCTGCCGCGCCGACCGAAAGAGCTCTGGGTGGACACCGGCGCCGCTCGGCGGGAGATGTCGAAACGGCGGACCTAGGTTCGACGTAGGGGTGGAAGGACAACCGCACACCCACGGAGGACTGATCATGACCGGACGACCGCCCGTCACCGACCTGGCCACCTGGCAGCAGGCCCGGGACGCGCTGCTGGTCCGCGAGAAGGCCCACACCCGCGAGGGCGACGCGATCGCGGCCGAACGCCGCAGGCTGCCGATGGTCGAGTTCGACGGCAAGGTCGAGGTCGTCGGCGCCCAAGGCCCCGTGCCGTTCATCGACCTGTTCCAGGGGCGCGACGAGCTCGTCGTCTACAAGCACATGTGGTGGGACGGCGCGCCGCACCAGGGGCAGTGCGAGGGCTGCACGCACGTGCCGTGGCACTTCAGCGATGCCTCCTACCTCAACGTGCGCGGGGTCTCGTTCGCGATCGTGACCACCGGCGCGTGGGACGAGGTGGCGCCGTTCGTGGAGTTCATGGGCTACACCCAGCCCTGGTACTCGGTGCGCGGGGTGGACGGTCCCGCGGGCGGCGACATGGGGTACCTGACCAGCTATCTGCGGGACGGCGACCGCACGTTCCTCACCTACTCCACGACCGGTCGCGGCACCGAGCGGATCAACGGGTCGCTGAACCTGCTCGACATGACCGTGCGCGGGCGCGGCGAGTCGTGGGAGGAGCACCCGGAGGGGTGGCCCGAGGCCCGGCATGCGGGCTGGTTCTGGCGGACCAACGCGGACGGCGAGTCGACCTGGGGCGAGGACGGCAGGCCCGTGCCGCAGTGGACGAGGCCGGGAGCGGGACCGGTGCGGACCCTGGGCAGGCAGGGTCACTGCCACTGATCAGCGCGGCCGGGTCGCGGTGGCGAGGACGCGGCGCTTGCGGTCGAAGGTCGCGAGCACGATCCTCGCCTCGTGCTGCATCGACACGATCGCGGGGTCGCCGGACGCGTCCGTGGCGAGGGCCTCCTCCCACATCCGCCTCTCCTGCGCCCGCCAGGCGGCACGGTCGGCCACCTCGACGTCGGCGAACCCGGCGTCGGGGAGCTGGCGGGCGAGGTCGAGGTCGCGGATGCGGTGCGAGACCCGGTCGTCCGCGGGGTCGACCGGCTGCCAGCAGGTGACGACCAGCCGGCCGCCGGGGCGCAGGACGCGCAGGCACTCCCGCAGCACCTCCGGCTTGGACTCCGCGAACTGCATCGCGTCGACGACGAGCACGGCGTCCACAGAGGAGGAGCTCAGGCCGGTGGCCGCCAGCGTGCCGACCCGGAAGTCGCCACCACCGCTGCTCCGCCGGGCCTGCTCGACGGCCACGGCGGAGAAGTCCACCCCGACCAGGCGGCATCCGGTGCGGCGCGCGATCTCCAGTCCGTAGCCGCCCCGGCCGCACGCTAGGTCCAGCAACACGCGGCCGGGCCCGAGGCGCAGCGCCGCCACGACCTCGTCGAGGCCGGTGCCGCCGAGCACGCTGGTCGAGTCGAGGTCCGGCGGGAGGCCGAGCGTCCGCCGGACCAGGTCGTCGGCCAGCGGCGACGCGGCCCGGTCGGCGTACCAGCGGTCGAAGTCCTCAGCGCTCGTCACGGTGCGCACCTTGCCAGAAGAAGTGTTCGTGCCCGGTGACTTTCCACCGGTCCACTGTGGTGCGTGAAGATCCTTTCCACGACCGCCGGGGACCCGGGCGCCTTCCTCCGCGTGGTCCACACCGCGTTCGGCCGTTTCCCGGATGGCCGGCACACCGGCGGCGACCTGGTGCGCGACGTCACAGACCCGATCTTCCGGGGAGGGCCGAATGCGTGGGAACGACCCGTGATCCGGACCTGTCCCGGGACCTGCGGGACCTGGTTTCGCTCTGTTTGGGAGAATCCTCGCCGAGCACGCTCGGCGCGCCGGGCACGTCGGCTGACGCTCTGTTCCGATCCGAACGCGCTCCGCACTGCCTGCACTGGTTCTGATCGACATCTGGACCAAAGTATGACGGCGCGTTAGGCCCAGGGATGACGCGAGCAGGGGGTGGCGTCGTTATTGTCCGTTCCGACGGACATCATCAGCTCGTAACCCCCTTTCCGCCGAAGGGACAGCCGCGTCATGTGGGAAGTTCTTCAGTCAGCGACCGACGTCCGGTCGCGCGTGACCGAGTGGATGGGGAAGCGGTTCCTCGCACACCTCAGCAAGACCGGGTTCGACCTCGAGTCGTCCTGGTTCGTGCCCTCGCGCGTGCTCGCCCCGCTGCGGCGCAACGGCTTGGACCCGGTGCCGGAGCTGGCGCGGATGCAGGCGCACGGGCCGGTCACGAGGCTGCCGCTGCCGGTCACGGTCTGGCTGGTGACTGGGTACGAGGCGTCCAAGCAGGTGCTGGTCGACTCCGAGGCGTTCAGCAACGACTTCGGCCACCTGCGCGAGCTGGGGCTCTTCTCGGACGAGGCACCGGGCGGGCTCGGGTTCAGCGACCCGCCGGAGCACACGCGGCTGCGCAAGGTGCTGACGCCGGAGTTCACCATGCGGCGGCTCTCCCGGCTCGTGCCGCGGATCGAGCAGATCGTGGCGGACCAGCTCGACCTGATGTCCATGAAGGACGGACCAGTCGACCTCGTCGAGCACTTCGCGATGACGGTCCCGGCACTCACGATCTGCGAGCTGCTGGGCGTGCCCGCGAGTGAGCGCGAGGAGTTCCAGCGGCGCAGCGTCTCGCGGTTCGACCTCGGCGGTGCGGCCACGACGTCGCTGTCGGCCGTGTCGGAGTCGATCGTCTACTTCCGCGAGCTCGTGCAGGCGCAGCGGCTGAACCCGACCGACGGGCTGCTCGGCGAGCTCGTCCGCAAGCACGGCGACGACCTCGGCGACGACGAGCTGGCGGGCCTCGCCGACGGGCTGCTCACCGGCGGGTTCGAGACGACGGCGAGCATGATCTCGCTCGGCGCGCTCGCGATGCTGCGCGACCCCGGCCTGCGCGAGCAGGCCCTCGGCGACGAGAAGGCCGTGAACGGGCTGGTCGACGAGCTGCTGCGGCACCTCAGCGTCGTGTCGGTGGCGTTCCTGCGGATCGCGCGGCACGACATCGAGGTCGCCGGGACGAAGATCAAGGCGGGCGACATCGTGGCCTGCTCGCTGTCCCAGGCCAACCGCGACCCGAGCGCGTACCCGTCCCCGGACGTGATCGTGCCGGAGCGGCCGGCGGGCCAGCACCTCGCGTTCGGCTACGGCGCGCACCGCTGCATCGGCGCCGAGCTCGCGAAGATGGAGCTGCGGATCGCCTACCCGGCGCTCGTCAAGCGGTTCCCGGAGATGCGCCTCGCGGTCGCGCCGGGCGACCTGTCGTTCCGCAAGCTCTCGATCGTCTACGGCCTGCATTCGATGCCGATGCACCTCGGCACGCAGCCCAGCCCGATCCAGCAGGTTCTCTAACGGAGGCGCCTGGGGGATGGCCTGATACACCCAACTTTCTCGCCGTTGGGGTTGAGGGTTCATCCCTCATGCCTTCGCGTTCTCCCTCGAACAGTCTTTACCTACCAACGCATTCCGCGAACGGAAGGTAGAGACCATGATCCGCCAGGCCATCATCGCCGCCGCCACCCTCTCGACCATCGCCCTGCCGGGTGTGGCCGCCGCGGACCCGATCATCGGCCAGCCGGTGCCGTGCGTGAAGGTCGCCGACCTCGCGGGTGCCGACTTCTCGGTGAAGCAGTGCGGCGTCAGCGACGTCGACCAGTACCGCGCGGGCCTGGAGAACAACGGTGGCTCGTACTGCGGCCCGTCGTCGCTCTACAACGTGCTGCACCACTGGGCGCACGACCGCAACGCGCCGGTCGGCTGGCTGACCACGAAGGTCAAGAACCTCGACCCGAACGACCAGGCAGACCACAACATCATCACCAACTCGATCGGGCGGATCGGCGTCGACGCGAAGTACACGAGCAAGGGCACGAAGCTCAGCAACCTGCGGACCGCGTGGACCATCGCGACCAAGCCCGCCCGGGACGCGGGCTGGAGCACCGCCACCGAGGGCATCAGCCCGCACGGCAACGCGGACTTCGGCGGCGACATGGCGAAGAAGCTGGCCCGCGGCCCGTTGCAGATGCTGTACGGCCGCTACTCGGCCGGTCCGCAGAACAGCCTGCAGCGCGGCGGCGGCCACCTCGTCACGGTGACGGCGGTCGAGGGGTCGTTCGGCGGCAACACCGTGCAGGTCCGCTACACCGACCCGGCCAAGGCGGCCGACCACGGCGTGGGCGACTACCTGAAGACGCAGTCCTCGACCGCGACGGTCACCGCGACGCTGACGAAGAGGTCCGTCTACGAGTACATCCCGGTGACCGACAACCCGGACACCGACACCGACGAGAGCCTCACGCCGGGCACCTACCGGACCGTGACGCGCTGGCAGCTCACCACGGCGGGCTCGACGTCGACCACCACGGTGCTGGTGGAGGGCTTCAACTGGTTCGACATGGCCCCGCCCGTGGGCTGATCCCCTCGACGCCGAAAGAGGCCACCCGGTCCGGGTGGCCTCTTTCGCGCGGTCACTCGCGCGTGCCGATGGCGTCGATGGGTCTGGGGCGCAACGACAACCGGGTGGACACCGCGATCGACACGACGCCGAGCAGCGCGGCGCCGGCGAGCGAGCCCAGGTAGACCTGGACCGGGCCGGCGGGCAGAGGACTCCCGGTGAGGCCGATCGCGAGCATCACCAGCGGGACCGCCGCCACCAGCGAGCCCAGCACCGCGGCCAGTCCGACCGTGAGCAGTGCCTCGGCCCGCATCATCCGGACGATCTGACGGCGTCCGGTGCCGACGAGGCGCAGCAGGGCGAACTCGCGGCGGCGGGCGGCCGTGGACATCACCAGCGTGTTCGACACGGAGATCGCGACGTAGCCGAGGATGACGCCGACCGCGACCAGGTTGAGCAGGAACTGGGTGCGCTCGGCGGCCCGGTCCTGCGCCGCCACCCGCTCGGTCACCTGAAGGCCCGGGTAACGGCTGGTCAGGGCGTTGAGGGCGGTGGCGTCGGCGGACTTCACGAGCACGGCGCTGTCCAGGCCCGCCCTGGTGTGGGCGCGGGCGTCGGCGGCGGAGAGCACGTAGTCGCCGAACGCGAGGTCGTGCTCGTAGGTGGCGACGACCTCGAGCTTCGCCTGCTGACCGTCCGCGAACCAGAACTCGACCACGTCGCCGACCTTCTTGTCCTCCCAGGAGGCGTGCGCGTCGCTCAACGCGACCGTGCCGGGCCTGAGGTCGTCGAGGGTGCCGGAGACGACGCCGAGATCGACCAGGCCGCTCGCGCTGGAGTCGAGACCGTTGGCCGGGCGGCTCTGCACCTCGACGGTGTCGCCGGTCCTGCTGGCGGTGATCACCTGGGTGCGCACCAGCGACGTGGCCGTGCCGCCGTCGATCTGGCGAACGACCTCGGCGGGCACACCCGTGACGCCGGTGATCACGTGGTCGGCGGTGATGGACTGCTCGGTCTGCTGCTGCACGGCGGCCGTGAGGGTCGTCTGGCTGTAGTAGTTCACCACCGCGAACCCGATGGCCAGCATCAACGGCGTCACGGCGGCCGCGAGCCTGCGCGAGTTCCTCGACACGTTCGCCGAGGCGAGATAGCCGCTGACACCGGACTTGGCGAGCGCGGGTGCGATCACCCGCACCGCCGCCCCGATCAGCCGCGGACCGGTGAGCGTCAGCCCGATGATCAGCACGAGCGCTGCCATCACCGACATCGCGGCGCCGAGCTGGCCGCCGAGGAACAACGGCACCGCGGTCGCGCCGAGCCCGATCGCCACGAGCACCCACCCGATGGCCAGCCGGACCTTGCCGACGTCCCGCTTCTGCACCGCGGCCTCGCCGAGCGCCTCGACGGGGTTGATCGACGACGGCCTGCGCGACGCGCTCCAGGCCGCGAGCCGGGCCGCGCCCACGCCGATCAGCAGGGCCGCGACCAGCGGGATCGGGCTGATCGAGAGGGCGAAGTCGGCCGGTACGACACCGATCTTCGCGAACGCGGCCCGCAGCCCCAGGCTCACCGCGATGCCGAGCAGGCTGCCGAGCAGACCGGCGACGACCGAGACGACCGTGGTCTCGACGCCGATCAGCTTGCGGACCTGCCGCGGCGTCGCTCCCACGGCCCGGAGCAGCGCGAACTCGCGGCGGCGTTGCTCGACGGTGAGAGCGAGGGTGCTGGCCACGACGAAGATCGCGACCAGGACCGCGTACCCGCCGAAGGAGCCCGCCAGGATCGCGAGGATCGACTTGGTCTGGCTGACGTCGTCGAACTCGGCGGCGCTGCGGTCGGCGCCCGCCGACACCGTGACGTGGTCGCCGGCGAGGGCGTCCTCGATCCGTTGCGCACCGGCACCGAGCACGCCGATGGCGCTCACGCGGTCAGGGCTCCCGGCGAGCTCGGTCGCCTTGGCCTCGCTGAAGAAGAGGGAGGCCTGGCGCGCTGCCCCGGCGGCCTCGGCGATCCCGGAGACCCGGTAGGTCACGGGGGCCGAGCGGGTCATCACCCGCACCTCGCCCCCGACACCGGTCCCCGCCTCGGCCGCGAGGCCCGGGTCCAGGACGACCTCGTCGCGCTGCGGCGGGTTCCCCTCCTTCAGCGCGAACGGCGCCAGCACGGCGGAGTCCCAGTTGTGGCCGAAGGACGGCTTGCCCGCGAGGGGCTGCCCGTCCTTCCCGACCACCACGGCCGGGAAGGTCTGCTCGGGGACGGCGCGCGCCCCCGGTACGGCCGCGATCTTCGCGACCAGCGAGGCGGGGATCGACGGCTGTTCGGCGGCGTGCTCGAACGCCATCACGTCGCCGCCGGGCGGCCGCACGGTCCGGTCGCCGGTGACGACCACGTCGGCGGCCGCGTAGCGCTGGGTCGGGACGCCGCCGCGGAAGCCGGACTCCATCAGGATCCCGCAGGCCGCGACGAGCGCGGTGCCGCACAGGACGGCGACAAATGCTCCGATGAACCCGCTGGTGCGGGCCTTGACGGTCTGCCAGGCGAGGGTCAGCACGGCCTACCACTCCCCCAGGTGCGTCATGCGCTCGGCGACCTTCTCGGGCGTCGGCGAGACCAGCTCGCCCGCCAGGCGTCCGTCCGCCAGGAACAGCACGCTGTGCGCGGCAGAGGCGGCGACCGGGTCGTGCGTGACCATCAGGACCGTCTGCCCCATCTCGTCCACGATGGACCGCAGCAGGGTCAGCACCTGGTGCGCGGTGCGGGAGTCCAGGGCGCCGGTCGGTTCGTCGGCCAGCACGACCTCGGGCCGCGCGACCAGGGCGCGGGCGATCGCGACGCGCTGCTGCTGGCCGCCGGACAGTTCGGCTGGAAGCCGGTCGAGCCGTCCGTCGAGGCCGACGCGGCCGACGATCTCGCGCAGCCAGGCCTGGTCGGCCGCACGTCCGGCGAGACGCAGCGGCAGGGTGATGTTCTGCTCGACGGTCAGCGACGGCAGCAGGTTGTAGGCCTGGAAGACGAACCCGATCCGGTCGCGCCGCACCTGCGTCAGCGCCGCCTCCTTCAGCCCGCCGAGGTCGGTGTCGCCGAGCAGCACGCGGCCGGACGTCGGCCGGTCCATGCCCGACGCGCAGTGCAGGAAGGTGCTCTTGCCCGAGCCGGACGGCCCCATCACGGCGGTGAACGTGCCCCGCCGGATGGCGACGGTGACCTCGTCCAGCGCGGTGACGGCACCGCCCCCTGAGCCGTACACCTTCCGCACCGCCTGCAGCGACAGCGCGTCTGCCCTCATCACGTTCTCCTTGGCTCGCAACGACTTCTGGCCAAGAAGTTAGTTCCGCGAGCCTGTGCGGATCGATCACGCAGGCTGCCCGGACCGAGGTGGAGCAGGCTCTACCTCCGCGTCGGTTCGTCGGCGCGGACAGATCCCGGAGGTCAGATTCGTCGGCCACGACGAGGTGGTCGTGCGGGCGCCGAACCTAGCGTTGCCGGTGACCGGAGTCACGTCGAGTGGATGAGGCGCGGATGTCGAAGCTCAACGAGATCAACGACTGGCTGCAGGAGAACCTGCCGCGGCTCGTGGCCGAGCACGGGGTGCCCGGCGCCGCGGTGGCCGTCACCGTCGGCGACGACGTGGCCGAGGCCGCGGCCGGCGTGCTCAACAAGAACACCGGCGTCGAGACGACGACCGACTCGCTGTTCCAGATCGGGTCGATCACCAAGGTCTGGACGACGACGCTCGCGATGCAGCTCGTCGACGAGGACCTGCTCGACCTCGACGCGCCCGTGCGGGACTACCTGCCCGAGTTCGCCATCGCCGACGAGGACGCCGCCGCGCGGATCACGGTGCGGCAGTTGATGAACCACACCTCCGGCTTCGAGGGCGACCTCTTCACCGACACCGGCCGCGGCGACGACTGCGTGGAGAAGTACGTCGCCACGCTGCACGACACGCCCCAGCTCTTCGCGCCCGGCGAGATGTTCAGCTACAACAACGCGGGCTACTGCGTGCTCGGCCGGATCGTCGAGGTCATGCGCGGCAAGTCCTATGACGACTGCCTGCGCGAGCACCTGTTCGCGCCGCTCGGCCTGACCCACGCCGCCGCGGACGCCTACGAGGCGATCCTGCACCGCGCCGCCGCCGGGCACCTCACGCACGACGAGGAGGCCGGGCCGCAGCTGGCACCGGTCTGGGCGCTCGTGCGGTCCAACGCACCGGCCGGGTCGATGCTCGCCATGAGCCCGCGCGACCTGCTGAAGTTCGCGCGGATGCACATGAACGAGGGTGCGGGCGTCCTGTCACCCGCCAGCGTCGAGGCGATGCAGAAGGTCCAGGTGCAGGTGCCGGACCTGGCGTTGATGGGCGACGCGTGGGGCCTGGGCTGGGAGCTGTTCCACTATCCACAAGCGACGGTCATCGGGCACGACGGCGGCACGATCGGGCAGAACGCGTTCCTGCGGCTGGTTCCCGAACACGGTGTCGCGGTGGCACTTCTGACCAACGGCGGCAAGACCATCGACCTCTACCAGGCGATCTTCCGGCACGTGCTGCGCGAGCTCACCGGCGTCGAGCTGCCCGCGATGCCCGAGCCCGCGGAGGAACCGCCGAAGGTCGACGGCGAGCGGTTCACCGGCGTGTACGTGTCGGCGGTCGGCGAGCGCGTGGTCACCCAGGACGAGGACGGCCGGATCTGGATGGAGGTCATCCCCAAGGGGATCATGGCCGAGCTGAGCCCGGAGTCCGCCGGCAAGACCGAGCTCGTGCCGTGGCGCGACGACACCCTCGTCGCCGCCGAGCCGGTCATGGGCATCCACATGCCGCACGCGTTCGTCGGCGACGACGGCAACGGACGGGCGTTGTTCCTGCACACCGGTCGCGCGGACCGCCGGGTCGCCCAGTGATCGCGGAGGCCTTCGCCGACGCGGGCGTGGAGGGGTTCGTCCACGCCCGCGAGATCGGGGTGGACGGCCGGGAGTCCGGGCACGGCGCGGACGAACCGGTGGTGCTGGCGTCGGTGTTCAAGATCCCGGTCGCCGTCGCCTACGCGGCCGAGGTGGCCGCGGGACGGCTCGACGAGACCGAGCGGACGCGCGTCACGTCCCGCTACCGCATCGGCGGGATCGGCACCGCGGGGTGTGCCGACGACGTCGAGATGAGCTGGCGCGACCTGGCGTTGTTCATGATGACGATGAGCGACAACGCGGCGACCGACGTCGTCTTCCACCGCGTCGGGCAGGCCGCCGTCGACGCGGTCGTGGCCGGGCTGCCGCGGACGCGGATCCTGGGCTGCTGCGAGGACCTGTTCGCCTCGGTGGTCGCCGATCTCGGCACCGAGGACGTCGAAGAGGCGCTCACGGACCCGGTCCTGGTCCCGAAGCTGTCCATTGTGGACCCGGAACGCACCACCTCCTCGACGCCGAGGGAGATCACGACGTTGCTCGACGCCATCTGGACCGACCGGGCGGCCGCACCCGAGGCGTGCGAACGGGTCCGGTCGATCATGGCCCAGCAGATCTGGCCGCACCGGCTGAGCTCGGGCTTCCCCGCCGACGTCCAGGTCGCCGCCAAGACGGGCACGCTGCCGACCGTCCGCAACGAGGCCGGCGTCGTCACCTACCCGGACGGGCGCAGCTACGCCGTCGCGGTGTTCACCCGCTCGCAGTCGCTCGACCTGCGCAACCCCACCGCGGACGCGGTGATCGGCCGGGCAGGACGCCTCGCCGTCGACGAGATCCGGAGGACGTCATGAAGCGTGCGGTGGCACTGCTCGCGGCCGTGGTCGTGGCCGGATGCGGAACCTCGGCCCAGTCCGGCAGCCAGGACCTGGCCGACGGCGGGACGTTCACGATGTCCATCGGCGCCGATCCGGGGACGCTCGACCCCGCGCTGACGGTGCTGTCAGCGGCACGGCAGGTCGGGCGGTTCCTCTACGGCAGGCTGATCGAACGCACGTCGAGCGGCGAGATCGTCTCCGGCCTCGCCGAGAAGTGGGAAGCGAGCGTCACGACGGCGACCTTCACGCTGCGCCAAGGCGTCACGTGCGCGGACGGTGCCCCGCTGACCGCCGCGGACGTCGCCGCGAACATCAACTTCGTCGGTGACCCGAAGAACAACTCGCCGCTGGCCGGTCTCCAGGTCGCCCCCGGCACCACGGCCACGGCGGATGAGGCGGCCCGCACCGTCACCGTGACCTCGGGCGCGCCGGACGCGTTCCTGCTGACCAACGCCGGCACGCTGCCGATCGTGTGCGCCAAGGGACTGAGCGACCGCTCGCTGCTCGCGAAGGGCGAGCAGGGCACCGGCATGTTCAAGATCTCCGAGATCGTGCCCAACGACCACTACACCCTGGAGCGGCGCAAGGACTTCGCGTGGGGCCCGGGTGACTGGCAGAAGGACCAGCAGGGCCTGCCGGACAAGGTCGTCGTGCGCGTGATCGCGAACGAGACGACCGCGGTGAACCTCTTCCTGTCCGGTCAGCTCACCGCCGCCACCGTGGCGGGCCCGGACCAGGAACGCCTGCTGGCCCAGAAGCTCGACCACGTCGACAACGCCACCCCGCTGGGCACGCTGACGTTCAACCAGGCCGACGGCCACCCCGGCAAGGACCCCGCGGTGCGGCGCGCGCTCGTCCAGGCGCTCGACCTCGCGCAGGTCGGCAAGGTGCTGACCAATGGCAAGGGCAGGCCGTCCAAGACCCTCGTGACGGTGGAACCCCGCCCCTGCACCGGGGACAACGTGGGCCCGAACGTGCCCGCCTTCGACAAGACGGCCGCCACGAGCGCGCTGGACACGGCGGGCTGGCGTGCCGGGGCGGACGGCACGCGGACCAAGGACGGTCAGCCGCTGTCGGTGAAGCTGCTCCAGCCGACCGTCCTGGGCCCGACGCTGACCGCGACCGCCGAACTGGTGCAGCAGGCGTGGCAGGGCATCGGCGTGCGCGTCGAGATCGCGCCCGCCGACGCCGCCGGCATCAACCAGACGTTGTTCGGCACCGGCTCGTGGGACGCGTCGATGGTGCCGCTGACGTTGTCTCTGCCGAGCCAGTTCGTCCCGTTCGCCTCGGGCCCGGTGCCGCCGCAGGGCGTGAACTTCGGGCACATCGACAACGCGGAGTTCACCGCGGCGTCGAAGCAGGCCGCGTCCCTGGCCGGCGCGGAGGGGTGTGAGCACTGGAACAAGGCCGAGGCCGCCCTGGTCCGCGACGCCAGCTTCGTGCCCTACTACGACGCCGTCGTGCCGACGTTCGTGAAGGGCGCGAAGTTCACGATCAGCGACAGCCTCGACCCGACCTCGATCCGGATGCTGGCCTCATGACGGGCTGGGCCCCGTTCGCCCGGCGGCGGGCACTCCGGTTCCTGACCTCGCTGTGGGTGCTGGTGACCGCGGCCTTCCTGATGATCCACCTGATCCCGGGCGACCCGGTCCGCGAGTCCCTGGGGCTCGCGGCACCACCGGACCTGGTCGCGGCCCGTCGCGCCGCGCTGGGCCTCGACGACCCGTTGCCCGTGCAGTACTGGCACTACCTCAGCGGCCTGTTCCGCGGCGAGTTCGGCACGTCGTTGATCAGCGGCACCCCGGTGGCGTCGCTGATCGGCGACCGCCTGCCCGCCACCGTGCACCTGGCGGTGCTCGCGTTCCTGGTCGTGGTCGTCGTCGCGGTGCCGGTGGGCGTAGGGATGGCGGTGCTGACCAAGGGCGGCCGCCGGCGTGGCGGCGAGCTGGCGTTCACGTCGTCCAGCGTCGTCCTGGCGGCGATCCCGGAGTTCCTGCTCGCGGTCGGCCTCGTGAGCCTCTTCGCGGTGCAGCTCGGGCTGTTCCCCGTGGCGGGCAACGACGCCTCCGGCTCGTGGGTGCTGCCCGTGCTCGCCCTCGCGATCGGCCCGGCCGCGGTGCTCGCCCGGATCGTGCGGGTGGAGCTGCTCTCCGTGCTGGGCAACGACTACGTGCGCACCGCACGGGCCAAGCGCCTGCCGGCACGACTCGTGTACGTGCGGCACGCGCTGCCCAACGCCGTCACGGCGACCCTGACCCTGGGCGGAATGATGCTCGCCGCCCTGGTCGCGGGGACCGTGCTGGTGGAGAACGTGTTCGCGTGGCCGGGGCTCGGGTCGACCATCGTCGGCTCGATCCAGCAGAAGGACTACCCGGCGGTGCAGGGCATCGTGCTGGTGTACGGGGCCGGGGTGCTGCTGGTGAACCTGGTCGTGGACGTGGTGCTGGCGATGCTCGATCCGCGTTCGACGATCAGGGAGGCGTGATGCGCCCGGTTCCGCGCCCGCTGGGCACACGGCCCGAACTCGGGGACCGCGGCGTGCGCCGCCCAGCAGTCCTCCGCTCCCCCGGCACGAACCTCGCCTCCCGGGAGGCCGCATGCGCCGCCTAGCCGTCCTCCGCTCCCCCGTCGGCGCCTCCTCCGCCGCCCTCCTGGCCGTCCTGATCGCCCTCGCGATCTTCGCCCCTCTCCTCTGGGGCGACCGGGCGGCCGCGATCGACACCGACTCCCTCCAGCAGGGCCCGTCGGCCGACCACCTGCTCGGCACCGACCAGCTCGGCCGCGACATCTTCTACCGGGTCCTCGTGGCCACCCGTCTCACCGTCGGTCTCGCGCTGCTGGCGACCCTCATCGGCGTGACGACGGGCCTGCTCCTCGGTTCGGTGCCGTCGGTGCTGCCGAGGTGGGCGGCGCGGATCGTCACGTCCGCCGTCAACATCGCCGTCGCGTTCCCCGGGTTGTTGCTGGCCCTGTTCTTCGCCGTCATCTTCGGCACCGGCACGATCGGCGCGGTGCTGGCCATCGCGTTCGCGATCGCGCCGTCGTTCGCCCGGCTCACGCAGACGCTGACGGCCTCGGTGAGCGGACGCGACTTCATCGCGGCGGCGAAGGTGTGCGGGGTCGGACGGTTCCGGCTGCTCACGCGGCACGTCCTGCCCAACATCGCCGAGCCGCTCGTCATCAACGCCACGCTCGCGGCCGGGTCGGCGCTCACGGCGTTCGCCGGGCTGTCGTTCCTGGGGATCGGGGTGCAGGCTCCCTCCTACGACTGGGGGCGGCTGCTCGGCGAGGGCCTCAACCGCATCTACATCTCCCCCGCGCCCGCGCTGGGGCCGGCGATCGCCGTGGTGGTCGCGGGGCTCGCGTTCAACCTGTTCGGCGAGGCCGCCGCGTCCGCCCACCGGCACCAGCCACGCACGACGACGGCTCCGCAGCCGCGGTCCGGCGACGAGGCGGCCGGGGACGGGCTGCTCACCGTCCGGAACCTGCACGTCTCCTTCCCCGGCGGCATCACGCCGGTGCGCGGGGTGTCGTTCACCGTCCACAACGGAGAGATGATCGGCGTGGTCGGCGAGTCGGGTTCGGGCAAGAGCCTCACCGCTCTGGCCGTCTCGCGTCTCATCGAGCACCCCGGCACCGTCACCGCGGACACTTTGCAGTTCAACGGGAAGCCGCTCGAGAAGACGAGCGACCGCGAACTGGGCACGCAGCTGGCGATGGTGTTCCAGGACCCGATGACGTCGTTCAACCCGACGAAGCGGATCGGGCGGCAGCTCGCCGAGGTCTCCGAGGTGCACCAGGGGCTCGGGCGCAGGGCCGCGTTCGGCAAGGCGGTCGACCGGCTGAAGGCCGTGCGGATCCCGGAGCCCGGACGGCGGGCGAAGCAGTACCCGCACGAGTTCTCCGGCGGCATGCGGCAACGGGCGATGATCGCGATGGGGCTGATGGGCGAACCGCAGCTCGTGATCGCCGACGAACCCACCACCGCGCTCGACGTCACCGTCCAGAAGGAGGTCCTGAAGCTGCTGGCGCGCATCAGGAAGGACCGCAATGCCGCGGTTCTGCTGATCAGCCACGACATCACCGTCGTCGCGCAGACCTGCGACCGCGTGCTCGTGATGTACGCGGGCCGGATCGTCGAGGAGCTGCCGACCGACGAGCTGTTCACGGCCGCACGGCACCCGTACACGACGGCACTCCTCAAAGCCGTGCCCGACCTCGACACGGACCGGGACGCGCCGCTCGCGGTCATCCCCGGACGGCCGCCGGAGCCCGGCGAGATCGGCAAGGGCTGCCCGTTCGCACCGCGCTGTCCCCTCGCCGACGACCAGTGCCGGGAACAGGAACCCGAGCTCGCAACCTTCCAGCCGAACCACCTGGTCGCGTGCTGGAAGTCCGAGAGCGAACTGGCAGGTGTCCGATGAACGCACTCGTCTTCAGCGGCGTCACCGTCCGCTTCGGCCACCACACGGCGGTCGACGACGTCAGCCTCACCGTGCCGTCCGGGCAGGTCGTGGGCCTCGTCGGCGAGTCCGGGTCGGGCAAGTCGACGCTCGCCGCCACGGCGGTCGGCCTGCGCAAGCCCACCAGCGGGGACGTCACGGCCGACGGCCGGGTCCAGATGGTGTTCCAGGACCCGTACTCGTCCCTCGACCCGCGGATGACGATCGGGAACTCGATCGCCGAGGCCATGCCGAAGCGCAAGGACAAGAAGGCCGAGGTCGCGCGTCTCCTCGAACTGGTGAACCTCGACCCCGGCCGGGCGACCTCGCTGCCGTCGAGGCTCTCCGGCGGACAGCGGCAGCGGGTCGCGCTCGCCAGGGCGCTGGCCGGTCAGCCGCGGGTCGTCATCGCCGACGAGATCACGTCCGCGCTCGACGTGTCCGTGCAGGGCGCCGTGCTGAACCTGGTCCGCGACCTGCAACGACAGCTCGGCCTCTCCATGCTGTTCATCTCGCACAACCTCGCGGTCGTGCGGTACGTGAGCGACCGCATCGCCGTCATGAAAGAGGGCAGGATCGTGGAGGAGGGACCTGCGGGACAGGTGCTCGAGGCTCCGCGGCACGAGTACACGCGCGAGCTGCTCGCGGCCGCGCCGAGGCGTCACACGAGGCTGGA
Organism: Lentzea sp. NPDC055074; assembly: GCF_053608005.1. Taxonomy (NCBI): domain Bacteria; kingdom Bacillati; phylum Actinomycetota; class Actinomycetes; order Pseudonocardiales; family Pseudonocardiaceae; genus Lentzea; species Lentzea sp. NPDC055074. Next base: position 448,636 of record NZ_JBSGUQ010000003.1, on the reverse strand, counting down.
GGCTTCATGATCGACGATCTGCACGGGCGCAGCGTCGTCGCGGACACCCACAACGACCTGCTGGACGCGATCGCGCACCGCCCGGTCGAGCGGTGGGTGCCGCACTTCCGCGAGCGGTGGCTGCCGCAGCTGCACGCCGGTGGGGTGAACCTGCAGGTGCTGCCGGTGTTCGTCGACGACGTGTTCCGGCCGGAAGGCGCGCTCCGGCAGACCCTGCGGATGATCGAGGCCGCCCACCGCGTCGCCGCGGCGAGCCCCGAGACCCGGCTCTGCCACGACGCCGCCGACATCGACGAGGCCCTGGCCGCCGGCCAGATCGCGTTCGTGCTCGCGCTGGAGAGCGCGCCGGGCGTCGGCGAGGACGTCGAGCTGCTGGAGACCCTGTACCGGCTGGGCGTCCGGATCGCGTCGCTGGCCCACTTCGGCCGCACCGCGCTGGCCGACGGCAGCGGCGAGGACGGCACCGGCAGCAGGCTGACCAGGGCCGGCGTCGCCGCGCACGCCGAGATGGAACGTCTCGGCATGATCTTCGACGTCAGCCACCTGGGCGCGGCGGGCGTCGAGCACGTGCTGGAGCTCTCGACCCGTCCGGTGATGGCGACCCACTCGTCGGCACGGGCCTTGCGCGACCACCACCGCAACCTGACCGACGCCCAGCTGAAGGGCATCGCGGACACCGGCGGGGTGGTGTGCGTGAACTTCTTCGCGCCCTTCCTGCACGAGTCCGACTTCACGATCGACCGCCTGGTCGACCACATCGAGCACATCGCCGGCGTCATGGGCGTGCGGCACGTCGGCCTCGGCCCGGACTTCGTCAAGGAGGTCCTGGAGGACGTCACGCCGCCGTGCTGCGAGGTCGGCGAGATCGAGGGCGTCCCGATCGACCGGTTCCTGCCGGGACTGGAAGGCCCGGCGGGACTGCCGCTGGTGACCGAGGCGCTGCAGAAGAGGGGATGGCCCGAGGACGACATCGTCCGCGTCCTGGGCCAGAACGTGCTGGACCTGTTCCGAACCGAGCTGAGGGGATCCGCAACGTGACCACCATCGAGGACCTGTACGGCCACGCGCTGCCGGAACAGCCCGCCATCTCGCCCGACGGATCCAGGGTCGTCTACGTCCTGCGCACCACCGACCGCGAGAACGACCGCGACGAACGTGCGCTCTGGCAGGTCGTGGACGGCAAGACGAAGCAGCTCACCAGGGGGAAGTCCGACACCTCACCGGCCTTCTCCCCGGACGGCAGGCTCGCGTTCCTGCGCGCCCAGGACGGCCCGGCCCAGCTCTGGCTGCTCGACGGCGAACCGGAGAAGCTCACCGACCTCCCGCTCGGCGCGGGGGCGCCGGTCTGGAGCGCGGACGGCACGAAGCTCGCGTTCACGGCACCCGTCGACATCGCCGACGCCTCCGCGCCGATCGTCACGAGCCGCCTCGACCACAAGGCCGACGGCGCGGGCTACCTGCGCAGCGTCCGCGCCCACGTGCACGTCCTCGACCTCGGGACCCGCGAGGTGCGGCAGCTGACCAGCGGTGACTGGCACGCGAACAGCCCGTCGTGGTCACCGGACGGCGCGAAGCTCGCGTTCACCGCGGCACGGGACGCGGACGCCGACCTGACGTTCCGCGCGCCGGTGCACGTCGTCGACGCGGACGGCGGGGAACCGCGGGTCGTCGGCCTCGCCGAGGGGCAGGCCGCGACGGTCACGTGGACCGAGGCCGGTCTGCTCGTGATCGGACGCACCTCCGCCGACGCCGGGCACCTCGACCTTCTGCTCCTGACGCTCGACGGCGAGGTGCGCAGCCTGTCCGCGCCGCTCGATCGCAACGTCATGCCCGGCATGGCGGGCTACCCCGGCGGCCTGCCGGTCCAGCGCGGTGGCGAGGTGCTGTTCTGCGCCCGCGACCGAGGCTGCACCCAGCTCTACTCCGTCGACGTCGAAGGCGGCGCTCCCCGCCTGGTCCTGGGCGGAGACTCCCGTCTGGTGGCAGGGCTGTCGGTCGCCGGCGACACCGCGGCCGTCGTCCTGGGCGGCCCCACCTCGTACGGCGAGGTCGCCACCGTCGACCTGAACACCGGGGAGACGACCGTCCACACCGGACACACCGAGATCGAGCCGTTCGTCCGCGAGGAGCGCGAGTTCACGATCTCGGACGGCACCGTCGTGCACGGCTGGCTGGTCCGCGACCCCGAGCGCACCGGCCCGTTGCCGTTGCTGCTCGACATCCACGGCGGCCCGCACAACGCGTGGAACGGCACGGCCGACCCGGTCCACCTCTACCACCAGGTGCTGGCAGAGCAGGGCTGGGCGGTGCTGCTGCTCAACCCGCGCGGCAGCGACGGCTACGGCCAGGACTTCTACCGGGCCGCGCTCGGCGCGTGGGGCAAGGCCGACGCGAAGGACTTCCTCGAGCCGATCGACCAGCTGGTCGCGGAAGATCTCGCCGACGCGGACAAGCTCGCCGTCACCGGCTACAGCTACGGCGGTTACATGACCTGCTACCTGACGAGCCGCGACCCCAGGTTCGCCGCCGCCGTCGCCGGTGGCGTGGTCAGCGACCTGACGAGCATGGCCGGCACGTCCGACGGCGGGCACTACCTGACCGCGCTGGAGCTGGGCGGCGCCGGCGACCACCTCGCGGAGCTGTCCCCGCTGACGCGCGTCGGTGACGTCCGCACGCCGACCCTGGTCTACCAGGGCGCGTCCGACGACCGGTGCCCCGTGGGCCAGGCCGAGCAGTGGTTCACCGCGCTGCGCCAGAACGACGTGCCGGCCAAGCTCGTGCTCTACCCGGACGAGTCGCACCTGTTCATCCTCAACGGCAAGCCCTCGCACCGCGAGGACTTCAACCGCCGCGTCGTCGACTGGGTGCGCGAGCACGCGGAGAACCGCAAGCCGCTCGACCAGAAGCACTGGCAGCGCAGGCTTTCCGCACTCGCGAAGAAGCACGGCGTGCCCGGCGCGGCGCTCGGCATCCTCTACAAGGGCGAGACGGTACAGGCGCACTACGGCGTGCTGAACACGGCCACCGGGGTCGAGGTCACCGACGACACGATCTTCCAGATCGGCTCGATCGGCAAGGTGTGGACGACGACGGTCGTGATGACGCTCGTCGACGAGGGACTGCTCGACCTCGACGCGCCGATCACCGACGTGCTGCCCGAACTGAAGCTCTCCGACCCGGTGGTCGGCCAGAAGGTGACCATGCGGCACCTCCTCACGCACACCAGCGGCATCGACGGCGACAACTTCACCGACACCGGCCGCGGTGACGACTGCCTGGAGCGCTACACCGAACTGCTCGCCGACGCCGCCCAGAACCACCCGCTCGGCGCGACCTTCTCCTACAGCAACGCGGGTTTCGTGCTCGCGGGCCGGGTGATCGAGAAGCTCACCGGCAAGACCTGGGACGTCGCGATGCGGGAGAAGCTCTTCGCCCCGCTCGGCCTCACCCGCACCGGCACGTTGCCCGAGGAGGCGCTGCTGCACCGCGCCGCCGTCGGTCACGTCAAGCAGGACGGCAAGCTCGAGGTCGCTCCCGTGTGGGCACTCCCGCGCTCGGTCGGCCCCGCCGGGACGATCTTCTCCACCACCGAGGACGTGCTCGCGTTCGCGCGGATGCACCTCGCGGGAGGCCTCGCGCAGGACGGCACGCGCGTGCTGTCCGAGAAGTCCGCGGCCGCCATGACCGAGAAGCAGACCGACGTGCCCGACAAGAACGTGCTGGGCGACTCGTGGGGCGTCGGCTGGATCCGGTTCGGCTGGGACGGGCAGCGGCTCATCGGCCACGACGGCAACACGATCGGCCAGTCCGCGTTCCTGCGGCTGCTGCCGGGCCACGACCTCGCGGTCACGTTGCTGACCAACGGCGACGGCGCCCGCGAGCTGTACCTCGACCTGTACCGGGAGATCTTCGCCGACCTGGCGGACGTCACCATGCCGCGCCCGCCGGAGCCGGCCGCCGAGCCACCGGTCGTGGACCACGCGCCGTACGTCGGCAGGTACGAGCGGGCCTCCATCACCCTCGACGTCCTCGAGGGCGAGAACGGGCTGGTGCTCGACGTGACGCCCACGGGTCCGCTGGCAGGCCTCTTCCCCAAGCCGCCGCAGGTCGACCTCGTGCCGGTCGACGACTCGACGTTCCTGTTCCGGGAGACCGACGACAAGTCCTGGTCGTCCCTCGTGTTCTACACGCTGCCCACCGGGGAGCAGTACGTGCACATGGGCGTCCGCGCCACTCCGAAGGTGTCCTGATGAACCTGGTGAACGACATCGAGCGGCTCGTGTCCTGCGAGTCGCCCTCGACCGACCTGGCCGCGGTCGCCCGCAGCGCGGAGGTCACCGCCGAGGTGGGGGCCGCGCTGCTCGGCGCCGAGCCGGAACGGGTCGTGGTCGACGGCAGCACGCACCTGCGCTGGCGGCTGGGCTCGGGGCCGCGCAAGGTGTTGCTGCTCGGCCACCACGACACGGTGTGGCCGATCGGCACGCTGGCGCGGATCCCGTTCGGCGTCGAGGACGGGGTGCTGCGCGGGCCCGGCTGCTTCGACATGAAGACCGGTGTCGTGATGATCTTCCACGCCGTCGCGGCGCTCGGTTCTCCCGACGGGGTCACGGTTCTCATCACCGGCGACGAGGAGATCGGCTCGCCGTCGTCGCGCGGGCTGATCGAGGCCGAGGCGGTGGAGCACGCGGCCGTCCTCGTCTGCGAGGGCTCTGCGGACGGTGGCGCGCTGAAGACCGAACGCAAGGGCACGTCGATGTACGAGGTGACGCTGCACGGCCGTGCCTCCCACGCCGGACTGGAGCCCGAACGCGGGGTGAACGCCACGATCGAGGCCGCGCACCAGATCCTGGCGGTCTCGCGGCTGGGCGACGCGGAGCTCGGCACCACGGTGGTGCCGACGGTGCTGTCCTCCGGCACGACCACGAACACCGTTCCCGCGCAAGGGAAGTTCATGGTGGACGTGCGCGTGCGGACCCTCGAAGAGCAGTCACGGGTCGACGAGGACATGAAGGCGCTCCTGCCCGTGCTCGACGACGCCAAGGTCGAGGTCGACGGCGGCCCGAACCGCCCGCCCATGGAACTCTCGGCGTCCGGGGCGTTGTTCGACCTGGCCTCCAGGCTCCTGCCGGGCATCACGCAGGCCGCGGTCGGGGGTGCGTCCGACGGCAACTTCACCGCCGGCGCAGGCGTACCGACGCTCGACGGGCTTGGTGCCGTCGGGGGCGGGGCGCATGCTGAGCACGAGCACGTGCTGGTGTCGGAGCTCGTCCCGCGCACCGAGCTGCTCGCGGCGCTGGTGAGGGAGCTGACATGACGTTGGTCAAACACGACGTGGTGGTCCGCCAGCTGACGGACTACGCGGAACTCCTTGCCACGCAACGACTGTACGAGTCGATCTGGCGTTCGGACAGCACTCCCCCGGTCACCGCCGAGCTGCTGCGGGCGATGACCAAGGCGGGCAGCTACGTCGCGGGCGCGTTCGACGGCGACGCCCTGGTGGGCGCCTGCATCGGGTTCTGCTCGCCGCCGGCCGCCGGCGCGTTGCACAGCCACATCGCCGGGGTGGCGGCGGGCATGCGCGGCCGCAACGTCGGCTACGCGCTCAAGCTCGACCAGCGGACGTGGGCGCTCGAACGCGGGCTGAGCGAGGTCTCCTGGACGTTCGACCCGCTGGTGCGCCGCAACGCCTACTTCAACCTGGGCAAGCTCGGAGCCGACGCGACCGAGTACCTGCCGGACTTCTACGGGCACATGGACGACGACATCAACGGAGGCGGCGAGACCGACCGGCTGCTGATCCGCTGGCGGATCGCCTCACCCGAGGTCGAGTCGGCGTGCGCCGGGCAGCCGCGGACCGTCAGCGCGACGGGCGTGGTCGGGCTCGGCATCTCCGAGGACGGCCTGCCGGTGCCCGGAGTCTGTTCGGGCAGCACGGTCCTCGTGGCCGTGCCCGCCGACATCGAGACGCTGCGGGCCACGAACCCGGCCGCCGCGCAGGAATGGCGCTACGCCGTGCGGGAGGTGCTCGGCGGGCTGCTCGCCGACGGCGCCCGCATCACCGGGTTCGACAGGTCGGGCTGGTACGTCGTGGAGAGGAGCAGTTCGTGAAGCTGGACGGGGTGGAGCTCCGCTGGGTCGAGATGCCGCTGAAGTCGCCGTTCCGCACCTCGTTCGGCACGCAGACCGTGCGGCAGTTGCTGCTGCTGCGCGCCGTCACGGACGAGGGCGAGGGCTGGGGCGAGTGCGTCGCGATGGCCGACCCCGTGTACTCCTCCGAGCACCTGGAGGGCTGCGCGGACGTGCTGCGGCGGTTCCTGGTCCCCTCGCTCACCGGACCGATCGACGGCACCTCGGTGGCGCACCGGACGGCGAGGTTCCGCGGGCACCGGATGGCCAAGGCGGCACTGGAGATGGCCGTGCTGGACGCCGAGCTGCGCGCGCGTGGGGTGTCGTTCGGCCGTGAGCTGGGCGCTGTCCGCGACCGAGTGCCGTGCGGGGTGTCGGTAGGGATCATGAACTCGATCCCGGAGCTGCTCGACGCGGTCACCGGCTACGTCGACGAGGGCTACCAGCGGATCAAGCTGAAGATCGAGCCCGGCTGGGACCTCGAACCGGTGCGGGCGGTGCGCGAACGGTTCACGGACGTCCTGCTGCAGGTCGACGCGAACACCGCCTACACCCTCGGCGACGCCCGGCACCTGGCCAAGCTCGACCCGTTCGACCTGCTCCTGATCGAACAACCCCTGGACGAGGAGGAACTGCTCGCCCACGCCGAACTGGCGAAGGTCGTGCAGACGCCGATCTGCCTCGACGAGTCGATCACCTCGGCGTCCTCGGCCGCCGACGCGATCAAGCTGGGCGCCTGCCAGATCGTCAACATCAAACCCGGCCGCGTCGGCGGTTACCTGGAGGCCCGGCGCATCCACGACGTCTGCGCGGCGCACGGGATCGCGGTGTGGTGCGGCGGCATGCTCGAGACCGGAATCGGACGGGCAGCGAACGTGGCCCTGGCCGCGTTGCCCGGCTGCACACTGCCCGGCGACACCTCAGCGTCCGACCGCTACTACCAGATGGACGTCACCGAGCCGTTCGTGCTGGAGGACGGGCACCTCACCGTGCCGACGGGGCCGGGGCTCGGGGTGACGCCGTTGCCGGACGCGCTGGACGCGGTGACGGTGAAGACGGAGTGGATCCCTATGACGTAGACACCGCGCTGACCTGCGGAAATGTGGATTCCGCAGGTCAGCGCGGCGTCAAGCGGACTGTTGACATCGCTGACCCACCAGTCCGCACCGTCGGCCCGGAAGTACGACACCCCCGCACCAGGATCGGCCTGCCTGCCGAACGCACCCGTGATCCCGAAGACCCCGGCCGGCGTCGCCGACGACGACTCCCCGTGCGAACTCGAGATACCGGGCGGGCCGACCTTCGCCGCCACACCACCCAACACCTGCGTCCAGTCACTTCCGGACTTCTGCCACGTCGACACCGTGGCGTCGGAACCGGAACCCGGACCGGCACTCTCGGAGTCCGCGAAACCGCCTACCTGAAGCCGGTTTCAGGTTGGGGCGCCTCGATTTTTGCGGCTCCGGGCTTTCCGTGGTGGACTTCGTTCATCACCGATCGGGGGGTCGGTGGGTGATGACCGGGGGGTCACAGGTGAAGATCGTTACCACGGGGTTCCGCCATGCCACGACGACGGCGATCACCGCGTTGGTGCTGCTGACGGGAGCGGTCCCAGCGGCTTCGGCACCACCGCCGTCGTCCGCGGTCCGGCCGGACTCGGTGCCGCCGGCGCTACCGCCCGGCACCCCGCCGCCGCGGGACACGGGCGGGCCGGACGTGCCGTACACGCCCACCGGCAAGGGCTGCGTCGAGTCCGACACCAAGAACGAGCTGATCGAGTACATGCCGTGGGGCCAGGTCCACCTGAACCTCCAGCAGGCACACCGGTTCGCGACCGGCAAGGGCGTCAAGATCGCGATCATCGACACGGGTGTCGACCCCCGCAACCCCCGCTTCGGCGACCGGGTCGTGCCCAGCGGTGAGTACGTCAGCGGGAACAGCAACGGCGCGGACGACTGCGACGGCCACGGCACCGAGGTGGCCGGCGTCGCCGCGGCGGCCAGGACCGAGGGCGACTTCGTCGGCGCCGCACCAGGGGCGACGATCCTCGCGATCCGCCAGACCAGCGACCGCTTCGAGTTCAAGGGTGACGCCACCAGGGACAAGCGGACGTCCGCCGGCAAGGTCTCGACGCTGGCGCAGGCCGTCGTACGCGCCGCGGACCAGGGCGCCGGGGTCGTCAACATCTCCCTGACGAACTGCGGCGCCCCCAAGGACTTCAGCGCGGACGACCGAGCGCTGCAGGCCGCGATCCGGTACGCGGTCGACGTCAGGAACACCGTGATCGTGACTGCGGCCGGCAACCTCGACGACAAGGCCGGCTGTCCGCTGCAGAACAACAACCTCGACCCGGCGATCGTCAACTCGGTCTCGTCGCCCGCGTGGTTCGCCGACGACGTGCTGTCGGTGGCGTCGATGGCACGCACCGGTGAGGTGTCGGGCTTCAGCGTCTGGGGCCCGTGGGTCAGCATCGCCGCACCCGGTGAGGAGATCATCTCCGTCGACCCCAAGGGCACCGGCCTGACCAACGCGAACGTGAAGGCCGACGGCGTGGGCAAGATCCAGGGGACGAGTTTCGCCGCCCCGTACGTCGCGGGCATCACCGCGCTGGTGCGCGAGCGGTTCCCCGACCTCAAGGCGCGCCAGGTGATGGACCGGCTCAAGGCCACCGCGCTGCACCCCGGCAACACGTCCGGCAGGGACCACCGGATCGGCTTCGGCATGGTGAACCCGGTGGCCGCCCTGACCGCGGTGCTGCCCGCCGAGTCCACGGGTTTCTCCAGTCCGCCGCCCAGGGACCTGGTCACGACCGTCACCGCACTACCGGCACGCGACTGGCCACCGATCATCGTGGCCCTGAGCGGCATCAGCGTCGGTTTCGGGCTGCTGATGCTGACGCTGCTCGTCCTCAACTCGATCAACCGCAGGCGTCGTGCCGCACTCGGAGGACAGGCCGGCCCACGCCGGACCTCCGCCACCCCGGCGACCCGCGGGGTGCCACCTTCCCCGAGGTGAACCTGCGCGGGGTCGAGGTCGGCGGCGTCCGGTCGGCGCTACGGGCGAGACGGACTCAGCGCGGCGTCAACGCGGTCTCCGTGCCGGGACGGACCCGGCGCATGACCGGCACCAGCGCGTCCGCCGGGATCGCCACCCGTTGGGCCAGACCGTCTTCGTCACCGAGGGCGTCGGCCTGTGCCAGCGCCGCGGCGGCCCGTCGAGGTCATCCGGCCTGGTGACCTCAACGAGCGCGACGCCGACCGCTGGCTGACCCCCGTCACCGACGAGGAGTGCGCCTCGGCTCCACCCGTCGCCTGAAGTCCGAGATCAGACCCGTCCAGCCCGCTGAACGACCTCGTCCACACAGGACGCGGCACTCGTCCTCCGAACCCTTCGCGGGTTTCGCCGGACGGCGCCGCCGGGTCAGGCCTAGACTCGCCGGTCATGTCCGTCCTGTTGCGACTGCACGGCGTGCGCCCGGCGGAGGTGACGGCCCGGTGCTCGGCGGCGGCCGAGCTCATGGCGTGCCTGCACGTGCTCGCGGAACCGGAGCACCACCCGGACCGGGCGGCGTGGGTGCGGCGGGTCCTCGCCGACCTGCCGGGAACCGCGGCGGCGGACTGCGTGGCGCTGGCACCGTTGTGGGCGCGGTTCCGCACCCGGTTGTTGCTCCCGCTGGAGCCGGAGGGCTCTGGTGACCTCGATGCCGAGCTCGACGGGATCGCGGGCCTCGACCTCGGCGAGTTCGTCCAGATGGCCGGGATGGCGGTCTTCGGCCTGCGGCAGAACTTCGGGTGGCCGCTCGACGACGCCGGCTCCGCCCAGGCCTTCGTCCGGGCGTGCGCGGAGCGGTCCACGCGCCGCGGTGTGCTGGCCGCCGAACTGGTGGCGGACCCGGAGAAGCTGCGGGGCCGGCTGCTCGGGCTGCTGCGGGTCGCCTCCGAGACGTTCTTCGGCGTGCTGTGGCGCCGGATCCGGCCTGCCCTCGAACGCTCGGCGGAGCGGGTCGGGACGTCGCTGCGCACGGAGCCGTTGCCCCTGGTGGTCGGGTCGCTGGCGGCGAACTCGGTCATCGACGTGGCCGAGCACACCGTGGAGTTCAGCAAGCTGCAGCAGTCGGCGGTGACGGTGCGCGGACGCGGGCTGGTGCTCGTGCCGTCCCACCTCGCGCACCCGCACCTGCTGGTCAAGGACGACAAGGTGAAGGGAAGGCCGGCGCAGCGGCAGCCACCGGTCGTCGTCCAGTACCCGGCCGAGCAGCACGGGCCGCGCGGAGCCGACACCCTCGACAGGATCCGCGAGCGCATGCTCGTGCTCACCGACGCCGGACGGCTCGAGATCTGCCGGCACCTGATCAACGAGCAGTGCACCACCACCGAGCTCGCCTGGCGGACCGGGATGACGCAGCCGCAGGTGTCGCGGCACCTGCGGCGCCTGCGCGAGGCGGGACTGGTCGTGTCCGCACGGCACGGGCGCACCGTCCAGCACCGCCTGCAGACCAGCAGGCTCTACGGGATCGGCTACGACCTGGTCGCGGGCATCGTCGGCTGACCCTTACCGCACCCGCGGTAACTCACGGCTCTCCCCCGCCGGAGCGGACGCATACTGGGCGCCACTCGCCGCCCGACGTTCCCAGGAGTGCCGATGAAGAGGCTTCGCCACGTGCTCGCCGCAGCGCTCTTGGTGTCCACAGTGGCCGGTTGTGCCGGAAGGTCCGCGGTGGACGTCTCCGCCCCTCGCCGCGGTGGCGAGCTGGTGGTCGCGAGCATGCCCACCGCGCTGGACCCGGTGTACTCGACGCTGCGCAGCAACTGGCTGGCCGCCGCGACGATGTGCGAGGGCCTGTGGGAGAACGACGCCCGGATGGGCGTGCACAACGGTCTCGCGGAGAGCTACCGGTACGACGGCGCCACCACCTACACCGTCCGCCTGCGTTCCGGGGTCACCTTCCACGACGGCCAGCCGCTCCGCGCCGAGGACGTGGCCGCGTCGCTGAAGCGGTACGCGGGGAGCAGTCCCGGCGCCACCTTCGGCAAGATCCTCGACGGTGTCTCCGCCGCCGACGACCTGACCGCGGTCATCAAGCTCAAGCAGCCCAGCTCGGCGGTGCCCGCCCTGCTGTCCACTCCGGACACCGCCGCCTACGTGATGCCGGCGTCCCTCGTGGCCGGGGTGCCGTCGAACAAGCCGCTGCCGCGCATCGTCTGCACCGGGCCGTACAAGTTGCGCGAGTTCGTCCCGGACCGGCAGGTCGTCCTCGACCGCTTCGACGGCTACACCGCGCGGACCGAGCCGTCGGACGGGGCCAGCGGGACGAAGTCCGCGTACGCGGACCGCGTGAGGTTCGTGCCCTACAACGACTCCAACGTCCTCAACCAGCTGCGGACCGACGCCGTCGACATCGCGCCGTCCGGTCCGCTGATGGACCAGCTGCCGAGCTACCGGCGTGATGACAAGCTGAACCCCGTCGTCGTGCCGGGTGGCCAGTTCCGCCTGGTGCAGTTCAACCTCAAGCAGGGCCTCGCGACGAACATCAAGCTCCGGCAGGCCGTCCAACGGGCACTCGACCCCGGTCAGATCGCCCTGCAGAGCCTGGGGTCGGCCGAGAACTTCCTCGACGACTCCAGCATGTTCCTGAAGACCTCGCCGTGGCACTCGGCCGCGGGCAGCCAGGTCTACGAGGCCGCCCCGGACGTCGAGGGCGCGAAGAAGGCCCTGGCCGAGGCGGGCTACGACGGCACGCCGTTGCGGGTGCTGTACCGGCCGAGCCGCGACCCGCACGCCGAACTGGTCCGCCAGCAGCTCGCCGCCGCCGGCATCACCGTCGCCCTGCAGGCCACCGACGAGACCAGCTTCACCTCACGACGCGCGGACCCGGCGCAGTGGGACCTGTTCCTCGCCACCGGCACCAGCTACTCGGACCCGTTGACGGTGGTGTTCTTCAGCTCCGGCTTCCCCGGCTGGTGGAACACCCCGGCGAAGAACGCGCTGATGAACCGCATCCTCTCCGGCGCCGACGACGCCGCCCGGCAGAGCGCCTGGACCGAGCTGCAGGAGCTCGTCTGGACCGATCTCCCGTTCGTCAAGCTCGGCTTCGAGGGAAATCTCGCCGTCACCAGCACGCGCATCGGCGGGTTCGCGCCGGCGCTCGGTACGGTCCGCGGCTTCTACAACGTCTGGCTCGGTCGCTAGGGCGTGTCCCGCCCTCTCGCACGAAGGAATCCCATGCTGCGACAACGTTTCCAGGACCTGGTGCGCGACCGGACCGCGATGGCGGGCGCCGCGCTGCTCGGCCTGATGATCGCCCTGGCCGTGCTCGCCCCGCTGCTCGGCGGCGACCCCTACCGGGTCGACCCCACCAGCACGTTGCGACCGCCCAGCGCGAGCCACTGGTTCGGCACCGACGAGAAGGGCCGCGACCTGTGGACGATGGTGGTCCACGGCGCCCGCACCTCGCTGGGCATCGGCGCCGTCACGACCGCGATCGCCGTGCTGACCGGCTACCTGCTCGGGGTGCTGTGCGGCTACTTCCGCTGGGTCGACGCCCTGGTGATGAGGGTGGTGGACGGCCTGATGTCGTTCCCCTCGATCGTGCTGGTGATCAGTCTGGTCGGCGTCCTCGGTGACGGCGTCGCCACGATGGTCGTCGGCCTGACCGTCGTGCTGATCCCCGTGGTCACCCGCGTGGTGCGCGGTGCGGCGCTCGCGGTGAAGGCGATGCCGATGGTGGAGTCCACTACCTCGCTGGGCTCCCGGACGAGCTGGGTGCTGCTGCGGTACGTGGCACCGGAGGCGCTGTCGGTGGCGATCGTGCAGGCCGCGCTGGCGTTCTCGGTGACGGTGCTGTCGGTGGCGGCGCTGAGCTTCCTCGGCATCGGGCTGCCGCCGGACGTGCCGAGCTGGGGCACCAGCCTGTCCGCTGCCCAGCAGTACTTCTACTCGGCCTGGTGGATCGGGGTGTTCCCGGGGCTCGCCATCGTGGCCACCGTGCTCGGGCTCGTGCTGCTCGGCGACGGCCTCCGCGACGTGTTCGACCCCCGGTCGGCGAGGAAGTGAGAACCCCGTGACCAACTACCTCCTCAAGCGTGTCGGTGCGCTGCTGCCCACCGTCGCCGTCCCGATGGTGCTGCTGTTCGTCATGCTGCGCCTTGCCCCCGGTGACCCGGCTGCGGCCATCGCGGGCGACTCCGCGACCTCGGAGGAGATCGCCGAGGTCAGGACCAGGCTCGGGCTGGACGCCTCGCTGTGGGACCAGTTCCTCGCCTGGCTCGGCCGGGTCGCGCGGTTCGACTTCGGCGACTCGCTGTTCGCCGAGCAGCGGGTGTCGGGCCTGGTGTTCGACCACGCACTGGTCACCCTGCAGCTCACCGTGCTCGCGCTCACCGTGGCGGTGCTGATCGGTCCCGCACTCGGCATCGCGGCCGGCACCCGCCGGCACGGTCTGCTCGACCGCCTGCTGGTCTTCGGCTCGTCGATCGGCATCGCGCTGCCCAGCTTCTGGCTGGCCGTCCTGCTGATCGCGGTGTTCGCCGTGGTGTGGCAGGTGTTCCCGGTGGCGGGCTACGTCTCGTTCACCGACGACCCGCTGCTGTTCCTGCACCACCTGGCGTTGCCCGCGATCTCGCTGGGCCTGCTGGAGGCGGCGACGCTGTTCCGGTACGGCCGGGCGGGTGTGCTGGACTCGCTGCATCAGCCGTTCGTGACCACCGCGCGGTCGATGGGACTGCCCGAGCGCACGGTGATCCGCAAGTACGTCTTCCGCGCGGCGGTGGTGCCGATGGTGACGGTCGTCGGCCTGACCATCGGCTCGTTGATGGGCGGCGCCGTGGTCACCGAGTCCATCTTCTCGATCCCCGGCCTGGGACAGCTCCTGCTGACCGCGGTGCAGCGCCGCGACTACCCCGTCATCGAGGGCTGCATCTTCTTCATCGCCGTGGTCTACGTCGTGCTGAACCTGGTGATCGACCTTCTCTACTCGCTGCTCGACCCGCGCATCCGCTACTGAGGAGTCGGCGTGCACACATCTGAACCAGTACTGCGCGTGTCCGGGCTCTCCGCCCGCGTCGGGGACCTCGAGCTGGTGCGGGAGGTCGGTTTCGAGGTCCGCAGCGGACGGACGCTCGCCGTCGTCGGCGAGTCCGGGTCGGGCAAGAGCATCACCGCCGCGGCCGTGATGGGCATCCTCCCGCCCCAGATCACGGCGGAGGGCTCGGTGCTCTTCGACGGCACCGAACTGCTCACCGAACCGGCGGCACGACGACGCGCCCGTGGCGGTGCGGAGATCGGGTACGTGTTCCAGGAACCGATGAGCGCCCTGCACCCGTTGCTGCGCATCGGCACCCAGATGATCCGCCCGTTGCGTCACCACCTCGGTCTGAGCCGCCGCGAAGCCCGCGACCGCGCCCTGGAACTGCTGGAGCAGGTCGGGCTGGGCCGCGAACGGCGGGTGCTCGACGCCTACGTCCACGAGCTGTCCGGCGGCATGCGGCAACGCGTGATGATCGCCATGGCGATCTCGTGCGGTCCCAGGTTGTTGCTGGCGGACGAACCGACGACGGCGCTCGACCCCACGGTGCAGCAGCAGATCCTGCGGCTGCTCGTGCGGCTGCGCGAGGAGCTCGACCTCGCCCTAGTCCTGATCAGCCACGACCTCGGGCTCGTCGCCCGCTACAGCGACGAGGTGCTGGTCATGTACGACGGCCGCGTCGTCGAACAGGGCCCCACCGAGCACGTCATCGCCGGCCCGGCGCAGCCCTACACCCGTGCGCTCATCGACGCGGCGCCCCGGCTGGGCCGCCGGCTCGACCGGCTCCCCACGATCGACCGCGCGGTGCTGGAGCAGACCCGCGCGGTGGCAGGAGGTGCGCGATGACCGCGGTGCTGGAACTCGACGGCGTCGGCAAGGACTTCTCCTCCGGCCCGTTCTTCGCACGCCGCCGCACCGCCGCCGTGACCGAGGTGAGCCTGCGGGTGCACACCGGGGAGACGGTCGGGCTCGTGGGCGAGTCCGGTAGCGGCAAGTCGACGCTCGGCCGGATGGCCGTCGGGCTGCTCTCCCCGGACCGCGGCCGGGTGACCGTGCAGGGGCAGCCGCTGGACTCGTTGACGCCGAAGGCGATGCGCCCGTTCCGCCGGACGATGCAGATGGTCTTCCAGGACTCGTCCAACTCCCTCAACCCGAGGATGACCCTGGAGGACCTGCTGGTCGAACCGTTCCGGGCGCAGGACCTGCACACGCGCCCCGAACGTCGGCAGCGTGCGGCCGCGCTGGCCGACGAGGTGGGACTGGCCCGCACCTCCCTCGGCCGGCTGCCGCACGAGTTCTCCGGCGGCCAGCGGCAGCGCGTCTCGATCGCGAGGGCGCTGGCGCTCGAACCGGACCTCCTCGTCGCCGACGAACCCGTGTCCGCCCTCGACGTCTCGGTGCAGGCACAGATCCTGAACCTGTTCAAGGACATCCAGCAGGCCAGGAACTTCGCGCTGCTGTTCGTCTCCCACGACATGGCGGTGGTCGAGTTCATCAGCGACCAGGTCGCCGTGATGCGGGCGGGCGCGCTGGTCGAGCTCGGCTCCCGGGACGAGGTCTTCGGCTCCCCTCGCGAGGCCTACACGCGAACCCTGCTCGACGCCGCCCCCTCACTCTGAAAGGACCTGCATGTCCGTCAACGCGGCCATCGTCACCGGCCCGCACCCCGACGTCCCCGGCTCCAGCGCGATCGTACTGGAGCCTTACGGCACCGACCGGATGGCGAGGTACGACTACGTCCAGGAGGAGTACCTCGTGTCCGGCACCGCCGCCGGAACCCCTTACGGCACCAGGATCCTGATCCGCCGGCCTGCCGACCCCGCGCGGTTCAGCGGCACCGTGATCGCCGAGCCCAGCCACATCTGGGGCGGCACTTCGGTGTGGCGCGCGATCAACCGGTTCGTCATGCGCGGCAACCACGTCTGGGTCGAGATCGACTCGCAGGCACCCTCCGCGATGGGGCTGGTCGCCGGTGCCGATCCCGAGCGGTACCGGTCGTTCACGTTCGCGGAGAGCCCGCTGTCCCAGCAGTTCGCCGCCACCATCCCGTTCTCGCCCGAAGCCGCCTACGACGAGGTCGTGGCGGAGTACGACAGGTTCATGCGGCGGTGGTGGGACGCGACCCCGCAGTCGCCGGAGATCCTCGCCCAGGTGTCCGCGGCGTTGCGGGAAGGACTGCCCGGCAGCGGCATCAGGGCGCGCGAGGTCTACCTCGGTGGCATCTCCCAGACCGGTGGCGTCGTGCGCGAGTTCCTCCGCCACCACCACGACCGGCTCCGGCTCGCCGGCGGTGCTCCCGCCTTCGACGGCTACCTGCCCGGCGCGTCCGGCGGGCCCGCGCTGCCGGACGTCGACGTCCCGGTGATCGAGGTGCTCGGCGAGGCCGAGTTCCAGAGCGTCCGCCGGCGGTGCGGGGTCGGCGGGCAGGTCAGGGGCCTCAGTCACCGCCGCCCCGACAGTGCGACGTTCCGCCTCTACGAGGTCGCCGGCATGGCCCACCGCGAGACCCGCGAGATGTCCGAGGCCGACCGGGACCGGCTCGCGGACTGCCCGTTGCCCAGCGGCGCCCGCTGGAGCACGTTCCCGAACAGCCACGTCCAGCACGCGCTGTGGCAGTCGCTGCTCGACTGGTCCGGCACCGGCCGTGCGCCCGCTCCCGGCAAGGTGCTGGCCACGGCCGGCGACACCGACGAGATCCTGCGCGACGACCACGGCAACGCGCTGGGCGGCTGGCGGACCACCCACGTCGACGTGCCCACCTCCACGCTCACCGCCGCGACCCCGCTCGGACGCCCCAGCTGGTACCACGGCAGCGAGATCCCCTTCGACGCCAAGACGTTCGAGCACCTGTACGGCAGCGTCGAGCGATGGCGGCGCAAGGTCGCGGACCGGCTGGAGCGGTACCTGCACGAGCAGACGTACCTGCCGATCGACGCCGAGGAGCTCCGCCGCTGACCGTCACGTGAGCGCCGCGCCGACCAGGAGCGGCCGCAGCGTGCGTCCGCTGCGTCTGTGAGGAGCTCGGCGGTCGTGACGGTGTGCAGGGTGACATGGCGTTCTCGCTGATCGTGCCGGCGAGCGCGATGACGGGCTTGCCGTGCTTCTCGGCCCGGCAGGGCGATGTCGTGTCAGCGCGCCGATCACGCCGGCGAAGCACGAATGGCGGCGACGGCATCGGCCACGGTGGGGAACAACGGCAGCCGCGTGTCCATGCCGCTCGCAGCCAACGACCTGGTCACAGCCTTGCTCGCCGCCGCGATGCCGAAGGGAACGCCCTTCAGCTCGGACTCCCTCCGAACGGAGACGAGCAGGCTGATGCCGGCGGAACCGAAGAACGTCACCTCGTGGAGGTCGATGACGATCCCCTTCGGCTGCCGGTCGAGTACGAGGAGGGTGTCCGCGTGCAGGGTCTTCGCGGTCTTCATGTCGAGTTCTCCGGCGAGCGCGACGACCGTGATGCCGTCGTGGTCAACGGTGCGCGGGGTTGCGGGGTCAGCGGCCTCGTCGAACTCGCGTTCCATTCCGAACCCCCATCAGCCAACCGCGAAAGCGCCGACGCGAGCCGCTTTCCCCCGCCGGAGGTCAGCAGACGCGCCTCTCTACATGATCATTCTCTGGCCTTCACGCTATCCGCTGCACGACGGGGAGACAACCACCCTGTTGCAAACGTGACAGGACAAGACCTCACCGTTGTCACGGAGCCGGCACGGGTGTGGTGCCGCACGACCTGCCCATCTAGTCCACAAAGGACCTCAACCCCGTTCGCGTCGTCCTGAACTCGTGGTGTCACGCCGAGCATCAGCTCGCCACCGGCGCACGCCCCACATCATCTCGGCGTCAACGCGATCACCGTGCCGGGACGGACCCAGCGCATGATCGACACCAGCGCGTCCGCCGGGATCGCCACACACCCGGCCGTCGCGGCACCGTTGGTGACGTGCACGAAGAACGCGCTACCCCCGCCCGGGACACGTTGCTCGTTCACCCCCATCACCAGCGCGTAGTCGTACACCGCGCCCTGTTCGGCAAGGTTCTCCGACCTGCTCTCGTTGAACGGACACGTCCCACGAGCACACCGCTGGTGCGTGTTGTACAGAGGACTGTCGACATCGCTGACCCACCAGTCCGAGCTGTCGGCCCGGAAGTACGACACACCCGTACCAGGATCGGCCTGCCTGCCGAACGCACCCGTGATCCCGAAGACCCCGGCCGGCGTCGCCGACGACGACTCCCCGTACGAACTCGAGATACCAGGCGGGCCGACCTTCGCCGCCACACCACCCAACACCTGCGTCCAGTCACTTCCGGACTTCTGCCACGTCGACACCGTGGCGTCGGAACCGCCCGCACCCACCACCGCGATCACCTGGGTCGCGGTGCCCACCTGAGCTGCGAACCACGGGGCCGGCCACGGCAGAGGCGTCCTGGTGGCGGCAGGGGGCTGGGAAGGACCAGGCGACGACGTCCTGGGCGGCCTGGTGATCGGCGGGCCGAGGCTGAAACCCGCACCGGCACTCTCGGCGGCCTCCGCCCCTGGAAACGCGAGCGGCCGCAGGTCCGGCGCGTCAACGGGACCGGTGCGCGGAGATCCGTTGGCGGACACCGCGACGAGGGCGATGACGGCCATCGCCGCCAGTGCCGGACGCACGACTCGGGTAGCGGGAAGAACCTCTGCGAAGCGCCGCAACTTGACTCTCTCTCTGCGCGATGCGACGCAAGTCTCGCCGCGGTTCGACTTTACCGAGTGTGATCGTCAGCTCGGGTCGAGGACACCGATCCTCCGGCGACGACGTGATGCCCGTCGCCTGACTCGCTGCGGCCGCCGAGCTCGGGGATGGTGCGGGAGCGTCACAGCGAGGTTCGTACGGCCCGGCACGACTGCGGCAGCGTCGACTCAGGTGGGTTCGTGGCCGACGAAGCCCGATCGACCGTCCTCCGCCGCTACTGGCAGCACGTCGTGAGTTCGCTCTCCTGTGCGTCGTGGCCGTCCTGAGCCTCCTCCTCGGCGCGCTGCTGTCGGTGCCGCTGATCGAGCTGGGTGCTCCGGTGGAGTTGTTGGCATGCCGGGCCGGTCCGTCGCGTCAGCGGGTCAGGGCGACGCCGGTGAGGGCCGAAGGCGACCAGAGCGGTGTCCCCGGGATCCAGCCGAACAGGCCCTGCCCGCCGGCGCGCTGTGAAGTGGATGCGTGCTCCCGAAGTTTTCGGGAGCACGCATCGGTTTCTAGCCGAAGTTCACGTCACTGCACCACATGTACGTCTGGTCCGAGTGCGATGCCTGCCAGATCGTGAACACCACGTGGTGGCCCCGGTAGGCGCCGGACGTCTGGACGTTGAACTTGATGTCCTTGGCCGGGGCGAACCTGCCGGTCTGCGCCACCTGGTCCAGGTTGCCCCAGCCCAGGCGCTGGGTCGCCGGGTCGAACCCGTTCTTGCTGACGTAGACCCGCAGGTAGTCGGCGCCGTGGCTCGCCTGGTCGTACAGGTGCATCTCGAAGTTCGCCCCGAGACTGGTGGTCTTCCACCGGCCCGGGGTGTTCAGCGAGTTGTTGCGGGACAAGCCGTTGCTGCACAGCTGACCGTCCGGGGTGGACCCCTGGAAGTTGCCGCGCAGGCCATCGCGCAGCGCGCTCATCCAGTTCCACATGGTGTCGGCGTTGGCCTGGAATGCCTGGTAGCACATGGGGTCCTGCTGCTGCATGGCCGGATTCGTGTGCTGGCTCCCCCAGTCCTTCCAGCACTGGTAGGCCCGAGTCTGCGGACCGACGATCGTGCCGTGGGCAGACGCGGCAGGAGTCCAGAGGAACGTGCAGACCAGCGCGCCGATGATCACGGCCACGAAGCTGCGCCGTCTGGCGAGGAACCCGGAAGTGCGCATGACAAAGCCTCCGATCTTCGATGATCGAGCGGCGACGGATTGGGAGCGCTCCCAGAACAATAATCTTAGCGGTCACACTTCGAGATCACAACGATACGAGGAGTGATGACTGCGTTCGGAGCAGCTTCTTGCCGTGACGAACCAGCCGCGGGCGCGGCTGGACCATGCGACCGTCGAACTGCTCGCTCCTGGCCGCGCTGCGCCAGGAATCCCGGCGCGGCTGCCATCGCTGCGACGGCTCGCCATCCAGGCGGCCCGGTCCTGCACCGAATCGGCAACCACGACCACGTCTGCAGCAGGAACAGCCGAGGCCACATCGGACACGTCGCACGGTGCAGCCTTGTCAGCGATACGGCGCGACGATCCTGCCGGTGGTGCATGACTTCGCCTGATCACGTCGCCGTACGGGAACAACACGTTCGAAGATCTGTTTCGAGAGCTGCGAACCAGGTCGGGGGAACGGATGAGACACGGGCGTGGCCGGCCGAGTACAAGTGGTGATCATCTCCGAGTACAAGGACACTGCGATCCACTTCCCGCCGCTGCCCGGTGGCATCGACGCCCACGGCTACGAGATTCTCAACGGCTGGCGTGGTGACGGCGTCCCGGCGCAGAGCATCCTCGTGGACCCGGCTACGCACGACGCGTTCGAGCCGTGTGGAACGAACTGCGACCGAAACGGACAACCGCTCAAGCCCCAGACCGCTTTCGCAACCGACATCTGCCGAACGAGCGGTCTACCACCGCCCTCTCATCACGTGACGTGCTTCGGGACGATCGACGTGCCGGCATCGCCCACGTGTACGTTCGCCTGCCGCAGGGCATCCGGTCCGGTGACGACCTCGTGAAGGCGGTTCGGGTGGATCCAAGGCGCGACGGGCTTCGTATGGCGGTGGTCGTTCATCCGGGTGCCGTGGTGGACCACTCCGGATTGCGGGACCTGGTGTCCCGTACCGCCCGGGACCGCGGCTGGAGCGAGCCGGAATGGTTCGAGACCACCCGTGACGATGCCGGGACGGGGGTGACGGCACTCGCCCTGCGCGACCACCCGCGGCTGGTTCTGGCGTGTGGTGGAGACGGCACGGTGAACGCGGTGGCCGCCGGGTTGGCGCACACCGGGGTGGCGATGGGAATCGTGCCGATCGGCACGGGGAACCTCGTGGCACGGAACCTGGGAGTCGGCAGTGAGGCGGAGGACGCCGTCATGTCGGCGTTCGACGGGGCGGATCGCCGCGTCGACATGGGCCTGCTGAACGGACGCCCTTTCGTCGGCATGGGTGGGATCGGTCTGGACGCGGAGATGGTCCGCGACACCTCGCCCAGGATGAAGCGCCTCCTGGGGTGGCCCGCCTATGTACCAGCGGTTCTCAAGGGTCTGAGGTCGGGCGCCGGCCGGGTGACCGTCCGGCTGGACGACGGCCCCTGGTTGACCCGCCGTGTCCTTGGGGCGGTCGTCGGCAACATAGGCGCCTTGCAGGGCGGGGTTTCTCTCCTGCCGGAGGCGGATCCCGCCGATGGGCTCCTGGACCTGGCGCTGCTGCACGACGTGCGCACCAGGGGTTGGCTGGTCACGGCAGGTCGCCTGATCGGTTCCCGCCGGGTGGACGGGCCGGCGGTGGAGCGGTTCCGGTTCCGGCGCTTGGAGTTGCGCGGCAGTCGCGCCAAGCCGTTCGAGGTCGACGGAGAAGTCTGCGGGACAACCAGGTCACTGAAGGTCGAGGTGAACCCCGGAGCGCTCATCGTCAAGGTGCCGGTATGAACTCGCGATCCCTCCCGAAAGCTGTCGTCGGTCGCTGGCAGTGATCCGCATCCCGGACGACCGCAGGAGTCCTGGTGCGGTGCTGCGCAAGCGAAACGACACGTGGGGGCCGAGGTGTTGCACTCACTGACGTGGACTGACAGTCCACACAGCTGCGCGGCCCGCAGCAGACGTAGCAGGCGATGTCGGCCGGGTGGGCGGCCGAGCAACCAGTGGCTGAGAGCGTGCTCCGATGATCGTGTCCCTGCGGTGCAAGGCGACTCGGAAGTTGCTGTCCGTCACGTTGACGCCGTCTTCGAGGCCGACGAACTGCGGGTGCTCAAGAGTGCGCCGCGAGCGCCTGGATGAACGCTCCGCAGACCATCTCCCACAAAGGCGCGACGATCACCCAGTCGTACTCGCAGCCGGGACGACCTCGCCGCCCGGAGCAGCGATGACTTTCCAGGCGGCACAGAGCCCGCCGGGCCAGGGCCGCGCAGGCCCCAAGCCCGGCAGAGTGGCCGAACTGCTAGCGCAGCACCATCAGGGAGTGCTCACGCGCCGGCCTTGTCGTCCCCGGCGGTCTTGGTGACGAGCTCGATGAGCGCGTCGGCCGCCGGACCGGAGGAGGCCGGGTTCTGGCCCGTGATCAGCAGGCCGTCCGTCAGGACGTACGGCGCCCAGTCCTCACCCTTGGAGTAGTCGCCGCCCAGCCGCACGAGCTCGTCCTCGACCAGGAACGGGACCACCTCGGTGAGCTGGACCCCCTCCTCCTCGCTGTTGGTGAAGCCGGTGACCTTCCTGCCCCGCACCAGTGGCGTGCCGTCCTCGTTCACCGCGTGCCGCAGGACGCCGGGAGCGTGGCAGACCAGGGCGAGCGGCTTGCCGGCGCGCAGCGTGGTCTCGATCAGCCGGATGGAGGTGGCGTCCTCGGCCAGGTCCCACAGGGGGCCGTGACCGCCGGGGTAGAAGACGGTGTCGAAGTCGTCCACGGAGACGGAGTCGAGACGGACGGTGTGAGCCAGGGCGTCCACGGCCTCCGGGTCGGCTTCGAAGCGGCGGGTCTCGTCGGTCTGGCTCGCCGGCTCGTTGCTCTTGGGGTCGAGCGGAGGCTGACCGCCCTGGGGTGAGGCGAGGACGACGTCGATGCCGGCGTCACGGAAGCGGTAGTACGGGGCGGCCAGCTCCTCCAGCCAGAAACCGGTCTTCCTGCCGGTGTCGCCGAGCTCGTCGTGCGAGGTGAGAACGATAAGAACGTTCACGGTGCTGCTCCTTCGATTTGCTATTAGACCGGTCGTCTCTAGGTGGCGATGATCAAACCGCGCGTGGAGCGCGGTGGGTGGTGCTACAGGTGCAGAAGCCGACGGGTCACCGTCGTGACCGTGTCCAGGGGGCCGATGTCCCGGTGGATCTTGGCCATGACGCTCGCACCGAGCCACATGTCGTACAGGGCCTGCGCGGCGGTGCAGGCATCGTCGTCGACCGCGAGCGAGCCGTCGTCCACGCCGGCGGCGATCACCCGTTCCAGGCGGTCGACGATGGCGGTGGTGCCCTCTTTCAGGGCGAGCCGCATCGTCTCCGACAGGTCGGCGACCTCCGCGCCGAGCTTGACCGCCAGGCACTTGCCCTGACAGTCGTCGACGCTCTGCGTCTCGCGCCAACTCCGCCAGTAGTTCATCAGCCGCTGCGCCGAGGTCGCGCCCGGCTCGGACAGGACGCGGTCCATGTCCGCCAGGTAGTCGATGAAGTACGAGCGCATCATCGCCTCGCCGAAGGCGTCCTTGGAGTTGAAGTAGTGGTAGAAGGACCCCTTGGGCACGCCGGCCTCGAGGAGGACCTCGTTGATGCCCACCGCGGCGAACCCCTTGTGCGACATGATCCGCTGAGCGGCGTCGAGGATGCTGCGGCGGGTATCGCCCTGACTGACCGGCATGACACCACCGTAGCACGATTAGACCGGTCGTCTACACCTCTCCGGATCTGGGTGTTCTCTGGGAACCTGCCGCCGCGGCCGTGATCGGGAGCGGGATTCTCCGGGTTCTCACAGGAGCTCCCAGGGATCGGTCAGACCGGCTCGCCAGGGTCGGTGCCATGACGATGATCGACGTACGAGGGCTGACCAAGCGGTACGGCCTCGACACCGTGGTGGACGACCTGTCGTTCACCGTGGAGGCCGGGCAGGTGACGGGGTTCCTCGGGCCGAACGGCGCGGGCAAGTCCACGACCATGAGGGTGATCCTCGGCCTTGCCGCGCCCACCGCCGGTTCGGTCGCGGTCGGCGGGCGCCGCTACCGCGACCTGCCGGCGCCGTTGACCGAGGTGGGAGCGTTGCTCGACGCCGGCGCCGTGCACGGTGACCGGAAGGCGCGGGATCACCTGCTGGCGCTCGCGGCGGGCAACGGCCTGCCTCGGCGCCGGGTGAACGAGGTGCTCGCCAGGACCGGGCTGGAGAGCGTGGCGCACAAGCGGGCGGGCACGTTCTCGCTCGGCATGCGGCAGCGGCTCGGCATCGCGGCGGCGCTGCTCGGCGAACCGCGGGTGCTGATCTTCGACGAGCCGGTCAACGGGCTCGATCCCGAGGGCGTTCGCTGGATCCGCGACTTCATGCGCTCCCTGGCCCGCGAGGGGCGCGCGGTGCTGGTCTCCAGCCACCTCATGAGCGAGATGGCCCAGACAGCGGACCACCTGGTCGTGATCGGCCGCGGCAGGCTCATCGCCGACACGGGCGTCGCCGAGTTCCTGCGCGACCGCGGTGAGGGGACGGTCCTCGTCCGCACGGCCGATCCGGACGCGTTCGCGCTCCAGCTGACCGGGACGGGCGCCACCGTGAGGGAGGGGCCCGGCTCGGCGCTGGTCGTGTCCGGTCTGGCGAGCGAGGAGATCGGCAAGCTCGCCGCCTACCACGGGACCGTGCTCAGCGAGCTCACCCCGCAGCGGCCGTCGCTGGAGGACGCCTTCATGGAACTGACCCGCGACAGCGTCGACTACCAGGGGGTGACGGCGTGAACCGGCCGGCACAGCGGGCGTCGTTCGCCCACGCGCTGCACGCGGAGTGGGTGAAGCTGCGCAGCCTGCGTTCCACCTGGTACACGCTCGCCTGCCTGGCCGCCGTGGAGCTCGGCATCACGGTCCTGGCGACGAGCAGGGCGGGCGAGGCGTACGGAAGCCTGTCGCCCGCCGAACAGGCGGCCTGGGACCCGACCGAGCGCAGCCTGACCGCGTACCTCGTGGCGCAGCTGGTGATCGGGGTGCTGGGGACGCTGGTCGTGACCTCCGAGTACGCGACCGGGCTGGTGCGGACGTCGCTGGCGGTCACGCCGCGCCGGCACCGGTTGCTCGCGGCCAAGGTGGTGGTGGCCACCGCCGTCGCCGTGGTCGCGAGCCAGGCGCTGATGTTCGCCACCTTCCTGATCGGGCAGGCGTTCCTCGCGGCTCAGGGCGTGCCGAGCGCGGCGCTCGACGACCCCGGTGTGCTCTCGGCCGTGGTGGGCGGTGGGCTCTACCTCGCGGCGATCTCGGTGCTCGCGATCGGCCTCGGCACGATCCTGCGCGCCACGGCCGGCGCGATCACCACGCTGGTGGGCGTCGTGTTGCTGGTGCCCGGACTCGCCGGGCTGTTCCCCTCGTGGCTCCGGGGTCTCCTCGACTTCTGGCCGACGCTGGGCGGCGCCGCGGTGTTCGCGACGGTGCCGGATCCCGCCCACCCGCACCCCTGGCTGAACCTGGGCGGGATGTGCCTCGGCGTCGCCGCGGTGCTGGCCGTCGCGTTCGTCGTCTTCCAGCGCCGGGACGTGTGATGGCGGTGCGGCGGGACGTGTGGCGCGGAGTGACGGCGGCGGTCACGTCCCTGGCCGCGATGGCGGGTGTCGCCGCGGCCGGGTTGCTGCTGCTCGACGCGGGCCGGGTGGGCGGGTTGGGCCGGCTGACGGCGGCGATCGTGGCGATGGCCGTGGGCGGCTCGGCCGAGTTCGGCGCCGCACCGGGTGACGCGCGGTTCACGGTGCGGGGCGACGTCGAGGTGGTGCCGTCGGGGGTCGCGCTGGCCGGCGCCGTGGTGCTGGGGTGGCTGCTGCTGCGGCACCGGGACGGGCTGCTCGTCCGCGGCGCGGCGGCGGCCACGACGTTCACGGCCGGCGTGGTGGCGATCGCTTGGACAGCACGGGGAACGGTGACGCCGCCCCGTGGTGCGGCAGGCGGGCTGTCCGGCACCTGCGGGCTGCCTGCGGCCAGTCCCCTCGGCCGTGTCGGGGCTGTCGACTCGCTCGGTCTGGGGTTCTCCGTGCCCGTCGGCCCCGTGGTGGCCGGAGCGCTGTGCTGGGCGCTCGCGGTCGTCGGTGTGTGCTGGCTGGTCGCCCGGTTCGAAGTCTCGTTGCGCGCTCCACTGTGGACGGTGGGTGCGCTCGTCGGCGCGAGCCTTCTCCTGGCCTGGGTACTGGGAGACCCGGCCGTTGCGGGCGGAATGCTGCTCCTGCTGCCGTCGGTCGTGGTCGGCGTGGTGTCGTTCGGACTGGGGGTGCCCTGGACGGTCGAGTCCAGCGGCGTGCTGGCGTGCGCTCTCGACGGAGTCGCGCCGCCCTCGCCGGGTGGATCACTGACCTGGGTGGCGCTCGCCGTGCTGCTCGCTCTCGGTGTCGTCACCGGACTGGCCGGTGGCCTTGGCGATCGGCCGCTGCTCCGCGCGGCGTGCGGCGGAGCGGTGCTGGGTGTGTCGCTGGGAGTTCTGGCGTGGATGTCGCGGCTGGTGGCACGGCTCGGTGTCGAGGCGTTCGCGTTCTCGGTGCCGGTGCTCGAGGTGCGGGTGGCGGCGAGCCCGGTGGGCGCGGTGCTGGCGGGAGGTGCGGCCGGTGTCGCGGGTGGTCTGCTCGTCGCGGGGGTTCTCAGGTTGACGTCCGTACCGTGGCCCGCGTGGAGAGATCGAGTCCGGTGACGACGCTGCTGGTGGTGGACGACGAGCCCACGGTCCGCGAACTGCTGTCCGCGACCCTGCGTTTCGCGGGGTTCCGGGTGACGTCCGCGGCGACCGGTGCCGAGGCGGTCGCCGCGGCCACCGAGGAGCCGCCCGACCTGGTGCTGCTCGACGTGATGCTGCCCGACGTGGACGGCTTCGAGGTGGTCCGGCGGCTGCGCGAGCGGCGCGCGGAGGGGCACCGCGGGCCCGTGCCCGTCCTGTTCCTCACCGCGAGGGACCGCAAGGCCGACAAGGTCACCGGCCTGTCCCTGGGTGCCGACGACTACGTGACCAAGCCGTTCGACCTGGAGGAGCTGATCGCCCGGATCCGGGCGATCCTGCGCCGCACCTCCGGGCACCGCGAGGGCCTGCTGACCGTCGGGGCGGTCGTGCTCGACCCGCAGGGGCACCAGGTGAGAAGGGACGGGCTGCCCGTCCGCATCTCCCCCACCGAGTTCCGGCTGCTGCACTACCTGATGGAGAACGCCGGGCGCGTGGTGTCCAAGGCGCAGATCCTCGACCGG
Source organism: Lentzea sp. NPDC055074 (assembly GCF_053608005.1). NCBI lineage: Bacteria > Bacillati > Actinomycetota > Actinomycetes > Pseudonocardiales > Pseudonocardiaceae > Lentzea > Lentzea sp. NPDC055074. The sequence goes on along the minus strand of NZ_JBSGUQ010000003.1, from coordinate 421,402 downwards.
GTGTGGCGCTACGACTTCGGCGGCGACGCTGGCATCGTGGACACCTACATCTCGTACCTGCGACGCAAGGTCGACGTCGAGAACACCAAGCTGATCCACACCGTGCACGGCGTCGGCTACGTGATGCGGGAACCCGCGCGGTGACGCGCGTGCTGGGCAGGCTTTCCTTGCGCACCAGGCTGTTGCTGCTCACCGCGAGCCTCCTGCTCGCGGGGCTGGGGCTGGTCGGTGCGGTCGTGTCCGATCAGCTGGAGCGCTACCAGCTCGACCGGATCGACGCCCAGCTGCGCTCGCTGGGCGAGATCCTCTCCCGCGTGCCCGCCGCCGGACCACTGGCGTCCACCGACGCCACGGCCCGCCCCGAGCTCCTCGATCCCGCCCTGCGCCTGATCGGCGCGCCCTATCTCGTGTACCTGGACGCGAACGGCGCGGTGGTGGGAGGCCTGCACACCAGCCGGCTGGACGGTGCCTCGCTGCCGGGGCCCGGCGAGCTGCGCACCGTGCCCGCCGACGGCGAGCCCGTCGACCTGAGCGCCGCGGACGGCTCGGGACGCTGGCGCGCGGCCGCACGACCGACCACCGGGTGGGACGGCGCGGTCGTCGTCGCGGCGTCGCTGGCCGAGGCCGACGCCACCACCGCCCGCCTCCGCACCACGAGCCTGGTCAGCGGCGCCGTGCTGCTCCTGCTCCTGACGGCCGTCGGCTGGTTCGCACTGGGCCGTGGTCTGCGGCCGCTGCGCCGGATCGAGCACACCGCCGCCGCGATCGCCGAAGGCGACCTCACCCGGCGCGTCCCCGTCCTCGCGGCACCGGCCACCGAGGTCGGGCACCTGGCGGCCTCGCTCAACACCATGCTCGGCCAGCTCGAACAGGCCTTCGCCGACCGGACGGCGTCCCAGGCGCGCATGCGGACGTTCCTCGCGGACGTGAGCCACGAGCTGCGCACCCCGTTGTTCGGCATCAAGGGCTCGACCGAGCTGTACCGGATGGGTGCGATGCCCGGCCGGGCCGATGTGGACGAGGCCATGCTCCGCATCGACCGCGAAGCCACCCGGCTCACCAGCCTCACCGAGGACCTGCTCCTGCTCGCCCGCCTGGACGAGGCCCCGCGGGCCCAGCTGGACCCCGCGCCGATGGACCTGCGCACCCTCGCCAACGACGCCCGGCACGACCTGCGCGCCCTGGACCCGTCCCGCCCGGTCGAGCTCACCGGCCCCGGCGGCACCGGACCACCCGGCCCCGCCCCGGTCCACGCCGACGAGGACGTGCTGCGTCAGGTCGTCACCAACCTGATCGGCAACGCCGCCACCTACACCCCGCCGGGCACGGCGGTCCGCATCGGCGTGGGCACGGCGAACGGCCGCGCCGTGCTCGAGGTGGCGGACCGGGGCCCCGGCCTGACCGCCCGGCACGCGGCACGCGTCTTCGAGCGCTTCTACCGCGCCGACCGGTCGCGCAACCGGGCGGGCGGTGCCAACGCCGGACTCGGCCTGTCGATCGCCCTCGCCCTGGCCCGTGCCCACGACGGTGACCTCGAGCTCGACACGACCGTGGGCGAGGGCGCGTGCTTCCGCCTCACCCTGCCTCTGCTCGACCGGTGCTGAGAGCCGGACGGCCGGGATCGACGAGGTGCTCGTCTCGCACAGCGGGTCACTCGCCCGGACGCACGAACCCGCTCTCGTAGGCGTGCACGACGGCATGGACGCGGTCCCGGAGGTCCAGTTTGGACAGAACTCTGCCGACGTGGGTCTTCACCGTCGTCTCGCCGAGGAACAGCTGCCGCGCGATCTCGGCGTTGCCCGCGCCCTTGGCCAGCAACGCGAACACCTCGCGCTCCCGGTCGGTGAGGCGTTCGAGGCGCGGATCGGGTGGTGGCGCCGCCGGGGTGCGGAGGTGCCGTTCGACCAGTCTGCGCACCACGGCAGGTGCCATCGCCGCGTCACCGCGCAGGACGGCGCGGATGGCGACGAGCATCTCCTCGCTGGTGGCGTCCTTGAGCAGGAACCCGCTGGCACCGTGGCGGAGGGCTTGGTCGACGTACTCGTCGAGGTCGAAGGTGGTGATCACCAGAACCCTGGTGCCCGGGCTGACCTCGCACACCCGCCGGGTGGCCTCCACGCCGTCGAGCACCGGCATGCGGACGTCCATCAGCACCAGGTCGGGACGGTGCTCGGTGGCCAGTCGCACCGCCTGCGCGCCGTCCGCGGCCTCACCGACCAGTTCCAGGTCCGGCTGGCTGCTCACGATCATGCGCAACGCGCTGCGCATGAGCTCCTGGTCGTCGCAGATCACCACTCGTGCCCTGGTCATGCTCGGTTCGTCCCTTCCCCGCCGCCGACCGGCAGCACGGCCTCCACCACGAACCCTCCGTCCGCGGTGCGCTCCGCGCTCACCGTTCCGCCGTACATGGCCACGCGTTCCCGCATGCCCGCCAGGCCGTGCCCGCCGGACGGCAGGCCGGCCAGCGGTCCACGTGCCGCCGAGGCGGCGGTGTTGCGCACGCACAACCGCACGTCCCGGCGATCAGCTCCACGGCCCCAGTCCACCAGCACCTGAGCGGTGACGGGAGGGACGGCGTGCTTGAGGACGTTGGTCAGCGCCTCCTGCACGATCCGCACGACCTGCACCACCAGCCCTGCCGGCAGGTCATCGGTCCCGCCGCGCTCGTCGAGGTCGACGGCCAGGCCGGCGGCCCGCACACCGTCCACCACGGCGCGGAGGTCGGTGCCGGTGGGCTGCGGCGCGGTGCCGGTCGGTTCCCGACGCAACAGGTGCAGCATGCGCCGCAGCTCCCCCATCGCGTCGCGGCCACCCTGACTGATGTCGCGCAACGCCTGCTCCACGTGGTCACCGCCGCTCGTGAGCGACAGCCGGGCGCCCTCGGCCTGCATCACCATCATGCTCACCGCGTGCGCCACGACGTCGTGCATCTCGCGGGCGATCCGCGTGCGCTCCTCGGCCACGGCGGCACGTGCCAGGGCCTCCTGCTCCCGTTCGGCCCGCACGGCACGATCTTCCACGGCGAGCAGATAAGCGCGGCGGGCGGAGACGAACTCCCCGAGCAGCCAGCACGCGAGCAGCAGCAACACGACGAAGCCGACCGCGACCACGAACTCCCGCCACTGCCCGTCCCTGGCGTCGAACGTCCGCACGGCCCACCAGGACACGACGACCGCACTGCCGGCGAGTGCGAGCCACACCTGGCACCGCCGGCCGTAGACCGCCACCGAGTACAGGACCGGGGCGAGGGTGAGGTTCATGATCGGCACGAACGTGCCCCAGGGCGACGTCAGGAACTCGAACGCGATGGTCGCGAGGACGACCGCCACCGCCGCGCCGGGATGGTGGCGCCGGATCAGCAACGGCCCCACCAGGCCGATCACCACCGGCACCTGCAGCCACCACGGCGACCGGCCCATCACCTCGAAGGGCAGGGGCCACAGGAAGTACGCCACCAGCGCCAGGTCGAACACCAGCGGCCGCGCCCGCAGCCACGCCATCATCCGCCGCACGTCCACCCCCGGTCCGGCCCGCACACGCGGTTCCCTGGCGAATCACACCCCGTCGGGCGCGAACACGCAGGCTAGAGAACGCCGCCGCGTGCCGCGTCCTCCTCCGAGTCCGACCACGTCCTCCTCGAGGAGGACACGACGTCGTCCGCGTGGCCTGCCGGACGGGCCCCGCGCAGGACGTGCCGCGCGGGGCTCCGCACCGAGGATGGGAACCGACGCCGGGCTGACGGGCAGCACGGCCGGAACCGTGGAGCAGAAGGATGATCTGGAGCAAGGCACCGTCGAAGGTGGTCCTCGTGGTCAGGCTGCTGATGGCGCTGGTCTTCGCCGTCTACGGATGCGTCAAGCTGGCCGGCGGCCAGTACTACTACGGCGACTGGGACGACCTCTCGAAGTCGACGGTGGACGGCACCTCGCTGGTGTGGCTGTTCTACGGCTACTCACCCTTCTACGGCCGGATCACCGGCCTGTTCGAACTGGTTCCCGCGCTCATGTTGTTGTTCCGCCGCACCACGTTCATCGGTGCGTGCGCCCTGTTCGCGGTGGGGCTCAACATCACGTTGATGGACTTCGCGTTCGACTACCCGTCCGTCAAGTACATGGCGGCGCTATACACCGTCCTCTGTGGATTTCTCGTGCTGCAGGACCGCGCCAGGCTGCGGGCCGTCTTCTCCGACCCGGCCGTCGACGCCGCACGGCGTTCCCCGGCGGACAGCCGGGGATGAGCGCGGTGGTGAAGGCGATCGTGGTGGGTTCCGGCCCCAACGGACTGGCGGGCGCGGTGCGTCTGGCCCAGCACGGCGTCGAGGTGACGGTCCTCGAAGCCTCCGACCGGCTCGGCGGCGGTGCCAGGACGACCGAGAAGCTCGTGGCGGGCACGCTGCACGACGAGTGTTCGGCCGTGCACCCGACCGCCGTGCTGTCACCGTTCCTGCGCGGGCTCGGCCTGGAGAGGTACGGGTTGCGGTGGCGGCACCCCGAGGTGATGCTCGCCCACCCGCAGGACGACGGCACGGCCGCGGTGCTGCGCGGGACCGCCGAGGAGACCGCGGCGGGTCTCCCCGCGGGCGACGGGGGGCGGTGGCTGAAGGCGTTCGGCCCGCTCGCCGCCCACGTCGAGACCACCGCGGACGATCTGCTGGGCCCGCTGACGCGGTGGCCGTCCCACCCGGTGCACCTGGCGCGCTTCGGTCTGCGCGCGGTTCCACCCGCCGCGCTGATGCGCCGGTGGTGGCGTTCGCCCGCCACGCAGAGCCTGTTCCTCGGCGTCGCGGCACACGTGATGCACGACCTGCGCGCGCCGATGACGTCGTCGGTCGCGGCGATGCTGATCGCCGCAGGGCACCGGTTCGGGTGGCCGGTCGCCGAGGGCGGCTCGCAGGCGATCACCGACGCGATGACCGCGCTGCTGCTGGACCTCGGTGGCAAGACGGTGACGGGAACGCGGGTCGAGTCCTTTCCGGACCTCCCGGAGGCGGACGTCGTGCTGCTCGACACCGCTCCTTCCACTGCGGCAAGGATTCTCGGCGACCGGCTTCCGCGACGGGTGCACCGGGCGTACCGCCGATGGCGTCACGGTCCGGCGGCGTTCAAGGTCGACTTCGCCGTGCGCGGTGGTGTGCCGTGGCGCAACGCCGAGTGCGGCAGGGCCGGGACCGTGCACCTCGGCGGCGGTCCGGACGAGATGCTGCGCACCGCTCGCGAGGTCCACCGCGGCACGATGCCGCCGGCGCCGTTCGTGTTGGTGGGACAGCAGTACCTCGCCGATCCCACGCGTTCCGCGGGCGACGTGCACCCCGTCTGGGCATACGCACACGTGCCCCGGGGACACACCGGAGACGCCACCGCCGAGATCATCGACCAGATCGAGCGCTTCGCCCCGGGGTTCGGCGAGCGGATCGTGGCGCACTCGGCGAAGGACCCGGCCGAGCTGGAGCGGGGCAACGCGAACTACGTCGGTGGCAACATCCTCACCGGCGCCAACGACCCCTTCCAGCTCGTGTTCCGGCCGCGCCTCACCCCGCACCCGTACGACACGGGCGTTCCGGGCGTGTACCTGTGCTCCGCCGCCACCCCACCGGGAGCGGGAGTGCACGGGATGGGCGGGTACCACGCGGCCGAGCGGGCACTCGCCGGCCTCGGGCCGAGAACGACGCGGACAACGACATCGTGAACACCGCGACGAGCAGGAGCATCAGCGTGGGGCTCAACGCCGCGAACGGCGTCCTCTCGACGCAGGGCGGCGACTCAGCCGAGCCTCGGACAAACTCGGCGTCCTGTCCGCGATACGGCTCGACGAATCCGCCGCGATGCATGACCTTGCCTGATCGCGTCGCCGTCGGAGACCGAGAGATCCGAAGATCTGGTTCGACGCACGTGCGGGTGCTCAGCCTGCCGGGTCCAGCAGAGACCGCACCCGGCCCAGCAACTCGGCCTCGGCGTAGGGCTTGGCGAGCAGTACGGCCGGCTCGTCCAGCTTCTCCTCAGCCGGGTAACCAGACATGTACAAGGCCGCAAGCTGGGGCTGGATTCGCCGCAGCTCGGCCACCAGTTCACGGCCTCCCATCCTGGGCATCACGATGTCCGTGACGACGAGGTCGATGTCCTTCTCGTGGTCGTCGAACACGCCGAGCGCCTGCAGCCCGTTGCGCGCCTCGACCACCACGTACCCGGAGCGTTCGAGGACGCGACGGGTCAGGGTGCGCACCTGGTCGTCGTCCTCGACCAGCAAGATGGTCCCCGAGCCGCGGCGCGGTGCGGGCAGGCACGGCGCCTGTCCGGCAAGCGGTGTCGTGGAGGTCCGCGCGCGGGGCAGATAGACGGAGACCGTCGTCCCCCGACGGGGGCAGCTGTACAGGTCGATCTGACCACCGCTCTGCTGCACGATGCCGAAGACGGTGGCCAGCCCCAGACCCGTGCCCTTGCCGACGGGCTTCGTGGTGAAGTACGGCTCGAAGATCTGTGCCTGCACCGACTCGTCCATACCCGTGCCGGTGTCGCGAACTCGGAGAACCACGTAGTCGCCAGGCCGCACCCCGGAGATGCGTCCGAGGTGGTGGGCGTCGAGGTGGGTGTCGTCCGTCTCGATGCTGAGCACGCCGCCGTCGGGCATCGCGTCACGAGCGTTCGCGGCGAGGTTGAACAGGATCTGCTCGACTTGTCCGGCATCGGCCCACACCGGCGACACGTCGGCCGGTGTGTCCACGGTCAGTTCCACGTCCTCGCCGACCAAGGTCGTCAGCATGGTCCGCAACTTGGTGATCGTCTTGCCGAGATCGATCCGAGCGGGGTGCAGGACCTGCTGCCGGGTGAACGCGAGCAGCTGGCGGGTCAGGTTCGCGGCACGGTCGCCCGCGTGCTGGATGTCCTCGATCTCCGGACGCCGCGGGTCGTCCGGTGCGGTACGTCGCAACAGCATCTCGCTGTTGCCGTTGACCACGGTGAGGATGTTGTTGAAGTCCTGCGCGATACCACCGGTGAGCCGGCCGATCGCCTCCATCTTCTGCGCGTGCCGCAGCTGCGTCTCCAGCCGCTCGCGCTCGGCGATCTCGTCGACCAGTGCCGCGGTGCGCTCCCGCACCCGGTCCTCCAGTTCGGCGTGGGCGAGTTCCAGTGACCTGCGCGCCTGTTCGGCCTCGGCGAGTGCCTGCCGTTCCCGCTCGAGCATCCTGATACCGCGCAACGCGCTGCCGAGCTGCTGCTGGATCGCCTCGTAGACCCAGCCCGGCATCGAACCCACCTCGAACAGCACGAACCCCAGCTGCTCCTCGATCCCGAACAGGGCAGCCACCACGAAGCTCCCCGGCGCCGGCCGGTCGATCCGATGGGGCGTGAGCATCGAGGACCGGAACGTCCACGCCGCGCGTTCGGGACGGAGCTCGTGCTTCTCGTACGACACCAGCGGACTCGCCCACTCGTGGTCCGGCTCGAACGTCATCACGTGGCAGCCGGGGATCCCCAGCCTGGGCAGCTCCTGCACCAGTGCTTCGGTGAGCTCGGCGGCGTTGCGCGAGACGATCAGTCGCTGACCGGCCTCGCGCACCGTCTGATCCTGCCGTTCGTGCAGGAGGTACTCGAACGTCCTCTCCCGCTCGACCACGTCGGCCACCATCAGCTGCACCCGCAGCCACAGGTCCTCGATCGCCGCCTCATCGGTGCCGCGTTCGAGGGCGAAGCGACGCAGGTAGAACAGAGGCGCCCACCACGACTGCGCCGTGCATCCGGCGCGTGCGCTGTCCCGCAGGTGCTCCGCGAGCTCTCCGAGGAAGCGACCGCCACTGCCCCCTGGCCGGCCCGCGTCCAGGAACAGGCCGATCAGCCGCTCGGCCCAGCGCTCCGGCAGGACAGCCGACCTCGGGCCGAGACTCTGACGCAGGTTCGCGGCGACCGCCTCGGTGGTGCCGTGTTCCGGCACCGCGAGCTTCCCGTGCGCGGGAGCGGAGACACCGTTGCCAGAAGGGATGCAGCCGCACGAGCGGCCGACGACGAGCTCGGTGGGAACGACCTCCAGGGCGGGTGCGGGTTCACCGCGGATCAACGCGTGCGCGAGCTCGGCCGCCCGACGCCCCATCTCGTGGAACGGCGCGCGCACCGTGGTGAGCGCGGGCGTCCCCGCGTCGATGTTGACCCGGCGGTGCACGCTGCCCGTCGACGCCTGGGGTGAAACAGACTGGTAGCCGAGATCGTTCGAGCGGATGCAGGTGTGGTTGTCGTACCCGACGACCGCCACGTCCTCCGGCGCGCGTAGGCCCGCCTCCTGCACCGCGGTCACCGCACCCAGCGCGAACTCGTCGTTGGCCGCCGCGATGGCGTCCGGCGGTTCCACCGCCTCGTCCAGCATCTTGGCCACCGAGTCCGCGGCGGCGGCGGGATCCCACGACGGGGCAGGTGTGGTCACGAGCGCCGGCTCCAGCGGCAGCTCGTGCCGGGCCAGCGCGTCCAGATAGCCCTGGTAGCGGTCCTGGGCGCCGACGTGCCCGAGCGGACCGCGGACGAACCCGATCCGCCGGTGCCCGTGTGCCTCGATCAGGTGACTGACCGCCTGGTCCATGCCGGCGCGGTTGTCCATCAGCACCGTCGGCCAGTCCGCCAGGTGCGCCTCGACGCTCACGATCGGAACCGGCGCGTAGCGGTCCACGAACTCGCGCATCGCAGCCTCGGTGATCTGCTGGCTGATCCGCGTCGTCCAGATGACGAGCGCGTCGATCCGGCCGGGTGCGATGAGGTCGTAGACAGCGTTGGCTTGTCGCTTGTGGTGGTCCGGGTGCGCCAGTTCGGTGCCGACGAAGCAGATCAGATCGCATCCGAGGCTTGCCGCACCGTCGCTGACGCCCTGCCACTGCTCACCGGCGAGCTCGATGAGCGGGCCCGCGGTGATCATGCCGATGGTGGGTCGCGCTGTTCCGTCGTCTCCCACGAAACCCCCGATCGGTCACGTACCGTCATGGTGACCGCGACGGCTGCAAATGATACCCACGGTGCGCGGTTCCAGTAACACCCCACGCGTGGAATCGAGCCGCACACCGAAGCAGCCAGAAGCAAGACGCTGCACATTGCAATGACCCGTGCCACCTCGGTTTGATTGCGGCCGAGTTCTCGCACTCGAATGCTTCCCTGACGAAGGCAGCGCCGATACCGGCCACGATGAGCCAACTGAATGCAAAAGCCGCCCACGCGTCAATGGGGACGCGCTGGGAGCCGGAGCCCTTCGCCGCCAGAATCCCGGCGTGCAAGAGGACGAAGAACACCTGAACCACGACCGCTCCGGCAACCTCGTCACGGCAATGCGGTGTCGTCCACCAACGAGGCTCATCCCCTGCCCCCACTTATACGCATGTACCGCCGAAAAAACACCGGCGACCATACGGTGAGCAGCAACCACTGCCAGCTTCGTCAGGTGCGCCACGGGTGGGTCAATCCCGCGCGCTGGCGCCGGGCCCGGGGGCGGCTTGGATGTCGCCGAGGCTGTGCACGGGGTGGTCGTGCGCGCAGCGGATCTCGGTTCGGATCGACGCGCCGCAGCCGTGATGGGTGAGCACGACGGTGGGCCCTCCGGGGGTGGGAAGCCAGCGGTCGGCCCAGTTCAGCAGACTGATGATCGCGGTGGCCAGATCACGGCCCCTGTCGGTGAGGCGGTACTCGTGGCGGCCGCGTGATCCGGTGTCGTGGTAGGCGACCTTGGCCAGGATGCCCTGGTCGGTCAGTTCGCGCAGACGTGCGGACAGCACGCTCGGGGTCAGGCCCGTGTGGCGGCGGAAGTCGTCGAAGCGCCGGGTGCCGTAGAACGCTTCACGCACGATCTGCCCGGCGCTGCGCGGCACGAGCACGTCGAGCGCTCGTTGCACGGAGTCCGGTTCCAGGAGCCACGCGTCACGGTTCCACGGCGGGTCCGCGGCCTCGGTCGGGTCCTGCGCGCGGCGCTGCTGCATGCGCGCACTGTGTCACATGCCCCAGCACGCGGCGTCCGCAAGAACCGCTGGCGTGCCGTGTGCCGGACAGTTCCGCTACCGTGCTGGGTATGGTTAACGGTACTCAGCCGGTGAGGCGGTTCGTGGCGCTCGGTGACAGCCTCACCGAGGGGGTCGGTGACCCCCGGCTCGACGGCACGCTGCGGGGCTGGGCCGACGTCCTGGCGGGCGAACTCGACCACGCGTGGCCCGGCCTGCGCTACGACAACCTCGCCGTCCGCGGATGGCACGCCCAGCACGTCCTGCAGCACCAGCTCGAGCAGGCACTGCGCCTCGAACCCGACCTGGCGAGCGTCATGGTCGGCGCCAACGACGCGTTCGACCGCCACGGCTTCGACGGCGCCGCAGTGGGCCGCGTGCTGCGGCAGACGGTGGCGGCCCTGTGCGACACCGGCGCACGGGTGGTCATGGCGACCCTGCCGGACATCACCCGCCGCTGGCCCGGACCCGCACGCCTGCACCAGGCAACACGCTCACGGTTCCAGCTCGTCAACGACCATGTGCGCACGATCGCGGCCGAGCACAACGCGATCATGCACGACCTGTGGCACGACGAACGCACCCACGCGCCACGGATGTGGTCCATCGACCGCGTCCACCCCGGCACGCACGGACACGCCGGCATCGCCCACAGCTTCGCCGAACTCATAGTCGGCCACGCCCGCTCCCCCTGGACCCCGACCGGACCGGCGGTGACCACGGCACAACGACTGGCCGAGATCCGCTCGCTCCGCACCATCCTGCGAACCGACCGCGGCCGGCCACTGCCCACCCAACTCCCCCGCGGACAGTGGAACCTCACCCGGACCGGCGCACAAGACTGATCGGTTGATCCATCGCCGCAGTGGCGTCGCCGCAACCATCGGACACGCCGTCCCTCTCGGCGACTCGCGTGGTCGGGGAACTGCCGGCCTCCTGAGACAGCATCGTCCACAGTGGACTTCACAGGCGATGTGATCGGGCACGGCTCGTACGAGGGCGAGGAGATCGGGTGTGGGCACGGACGACGCTGTCATGGCGATGAGGTCATCGCGGTTGGGCGGGCACCAGGACACGTCGCAGGCGTCGGACGACGCGACCTTCGCGTTCCGGCCCGGCAGGCTTCCGCGTGAGACGGGGTTGCTCCATTGAGACGAATGTCATCTTGAGGCATCGTCGGCCACTCGCCGGGCATCCTGCGTTTCATGGGGGTCACCACAGGGAGGGGTAACTCATGAACAGGAAGTCGATCGCTGGTCTGAGCGCCGCGGCGTTGCTCGCCACTGCCGCGGTGCCGCTGGTGGCGGGGGTCGCCTCGGCCAATCCGTCCGACCAGCCGTGCGACGTCGCGGACCTGAACGTCTCCGTGACGCACGACCCCTACTCGTCCGCGGGCCAGCAGGCCTTCGTCCTGCACTACTCGGCAGCGAGCGAGCACACGAACTGCAAGCTGCAGGGCGCACCGACAGCCGTCACGTTCACCAAGGGCAGCGGGCACGGCGAGGGCGACGACAGCGGCTTCACCGTCGTGCTCGACGACCCGAACGGCACGCCCGCGCCGGTGAACGTCCAGCCCGGCAAGCCCGCCGAGTCGCGGATCCTGGTGTCCTCGCAGGCGCCGGCGTCCTTCAAGCCCGATGTCGTCAACCTGAACCTGCCGGTCGACGGTGGGCACACCGTCACGGTCGCGTGGCCCGCGGGAGAGGCTCTGCGGGGATCGTCGGTCGAGCTGACATCCGTGTCGCCCGCCTGAACACCAGCATCGCCCACGCTTTGACGGTCGGCCACACGCAGGTGCCGAAGCCGTGCTGGGCTGGTGGCGCGTGATCTGAGCTCAGCCCAGCACCGTTCCGGTGTTCGCGGTGTTCCTGGTGCGGCGCCGGGAGAACGTGCCCAGGTCGATCTCCAGTCCGGTGCGCGGAGCGACGAACCGGACGGGCCGTGCGTCGTGGTCGGCACCGTTCTCGACCCGTCCGATCAGGTCCGCCATGAGCTGTCCGACGACGGGAGCGTTCTTGAACTGGTTGCCGCTCGTGCCGATCGCGACGTAGAAGCCGTCGAGCTCGGTGCGGTCGTAGATCGGCGTCCAGTCGTCGGCCACGTCGTAGACGCCCACGACGCCACGTGCGCGGTTCGGCACCGGGAGGTTCGGCAGCCGCCGTGCCGCCCTGGTCACCTGAGCCTCGAACACGGCCGCCGTCGGGTGGACGCCGACGCTGTCCGGGGTGTCGGTCCACTGCATCGGGTCGCACTCCGGTTCGGTTCCGCCGACGAGCAGGCCACCGCCCACCTCGCCGCGGAAGTACGTGCCGAGGTCCATGTCCGCCACCATCGGCCCGTCGTAGCCTCCTGGGAACGGCACGTGCGCGACCTCCTGCCTCATCGCGCGCAGTCCGACGGTGAAGTCGGAACCCACGCCTGCCAGGCGGTTCAGCGTGCTGGACCACGGACCTGCGGCGTTGACGACCACCCCGCAGGCGATGCCGGTGCCGTCCGACAACCGCACGCCGGTCACACGTCCACCTGACGTGTCCACGGCCGTCACCGTGCTGCGAAACCGGAACTCCGCCCTGTGTGCCACCGCCGCGGCGGCCAGGTTGACCGCGGCGAGGCCCGGATCCGAGACGTAACCCGCGTCCGGGGTGTACACGCCTCCGAGGGTGAGCTCCGAGTCCTTCCAGAACTCCTCGTCGTCCAGCCGTTTCGGTGGCCAGCAACGGCTGACGTCGATGCCGGGGACGCGTTCCGCCAGCACGGCGTCGTCCCACTCCTCGTACGGGACACCGACGTGACGGAACAACGGCAGCCAGGACGCGCGCGGAGCGGCGTCGACGTCCAGCATGACCAGGCCGGTCCTGCGGAACGCGGCCAGGTCGCCGACGTCGTGTCCGAGGTGCTCCGCCCAGTCGAGCCAGCACCAGTGCGACTCCCACGCCAACGCCACTCCGGAGAAGGTCGAGAAGTTGTACCGGACGATGGCGCTCGACGCCGATGTCGAGCCCTGTCCCGCGCCGGGTGCGCGGTCCAGCACGACCACCCGGTGGCCCGCTCGCGCCAGCTCGAGCGCGATCGACGAGCCGATCACGCCTGCCCCGATCACGACCACGTCGGTCCCCAATGCGTGTCTCCCTCCGTGAGGTAACGCGATGCTCGTGCGGTGTCGTCATGGCTTTCCGGGAGACCTGGGCCGCTCGAGAGCTCACGGAACTGGCGGCACGACCTTGCCGGGGTTGAGGACCCCGTGCGGGTCGAGCGCCTGTTTGACGCTGCTGTGCAGCGCGAGGACCTCGGGTGACAGCTCTCGGCTCAGGCCGTCCCTCTTCAGCGTTCCCACGCCGTGCTCACCGGTGACGGTGCGATGTTGATGTCGTGCGCCTCCGCGGTCCGGTGGATGCGCGAGAATTTCCGGCACCGCGGCCTCGGGAACGCAGGCGTCCTCGGTGAGCACCGGTCCCAGCCGTTCCAGGGCGGGGTAGGCGAGCCGGCGCACAGGGCATCGGCTTCCTGCTGGTCGGTGGGCCGGGCGGCCCAGGTCGCGCCGGCCCGCTCGAAGCAGGACGGGATCGTGGCCGCCTCCTCGTCGCCTTCCGCCCCGGGCGGAGTCGCAGCGTGCCGGCAGGGACTGTGTCCGCCTCGACCGCGAGCCCCATGTTCCTCCAGGCGTCCACTGCGGACAGACAGTGGTGCTCGCTCACGCGGAGCGGCAGGTCCTGAGGTAGCTGAGGAACGATGCCTGCAGGCCGGTCAGGTGCGTTTCCCGCATGACCGCGCTGGTGACCGCCACACCGCGCGAGGTGAGGTCGTTGAGGAGAGTGGCCGTGTTCTTCGCGAGGTTCTGGTAGACGGGCAGCTCGCCGAGGAGCTCCTGCTCGTTGAACGTCACGTGGAGCTTGGCGGCGGGCAGGCTGTCGCCGAGCCGCGCGAGCTGTGCGAAGACCTGGCTGCCGGTGCTGACGACGCCCGGGCTGCCCGCCCCGATGCTCTCGAAGAACCCGCCGCTGTTGAGCCAGGCGTAGAGGCTGAAGAGTCCGCCGTAGGAGTAGCCGAAGAGACCGTGACCGCTCGAGGCCGCACCGTGATCGCGTTCGATCCGCGGCTGCAGTTCCTCGGTGAGGAACCGCAGGAACGCGTCGGCCCGGGTGTCGCGCAGTTCGCCGACATAGGCGTCGGCCTGCTCGCGAGTCGTCGTACCTGCTTCGACCCCCATCTCCACGGCGTCGAGAAACTCCTGGGCGATGGGCTCTCCGGGAGGAACGAGGTCGCGGTTGCGCAGCCGATCCCAGTGCTGCGCCTCCTCACCCGCGTACCCGACGCTGACCTGGACGTAGGGCTGGATCTGGTGCATGCGGTCCAGCTGGGTGACGATCAGCGGGGCGGTCAGCCCCACCGCCCAGTTGCCGTCGAGCACGTACAGGACGGGCGCGGCCGCCTCGGCGGGGTCGTAGCCCGGCGGCGTGGTGACCCAGACGCCGTAGTCGTACCCGCCGCTGGAGCGCATCTCGAAGTAGTCGGTGTCGGCGAGGCAGCCTTGCCACATGGTGCTCATCGGGGGTCCTTCACAACTCGGTCGCTGAAGGCGTGGCGCCCTTTCTTTTCCAATGGAAAACTACGGTGGCGATCCTGTCAAGCGCGGAGCACAGCGTGGCGGTCAGAACGTGGCGCCGGCCTCCGGGCGTCCACTTCGGACACCGACAGCCCTCAGGACCGGCCCTTGCTCATGCGCAGGATCGAGGCGACCGCGTCCTCCGAGTGGGTTCCCGGAGTCAGGACCTCCTGCAGGAGCAGGCCGCGTATCGCGGCCACGGCCACGGTCGCCATGGTCCGCGCGTCCTCGGCGCTCGCCTGTTCGCGTTCCGCGAGCGAGGCGAGAACCTTGGTCAGGTCGTCGAGTGAGTCGATGAACTCGCGGAAGTCGTCGGGGCTGTACGCGGCCAGGCCCACGACGTGGAAGAAGCCGCGGACACGCGACAGCTGCTCCGGGCGGGTGTAGGTCCGCCAGATCGCCACGACGAGGTCGTCGAAGGTGTCCTGTTCCGCGGCCTTGAACAGCTCCTCGTTGTCCCGCTCTCGTTGTGCCTTGAGCATCGCCGCCAACACGCCCGAGAGCGACCCGAAGTGGTACCGCAGCAGGGCGTGACTGGTCCCCGCCCGGACGGCGATCTCGCGCAGCGACACCTCTGGCGAAGGAAGGGCCTCACCGAAGGCGTCGAGAAGCCGCGCCAGGAGACGTTCGCGTGCTTCGCCCTTGCGTTCCGTGCTTGACAGGTCCACTCCCACAGTTTATCCATTGGAAAGTACGGCGGCGTGTCGCACCGCACATGGTCGCAGCCGACTCGCAACGGCGGAGGGAACGACCCGTGGGACGTGTGCGGATAGCCGGCGCGACGGTGGTCGACGGGTCCGGTCGCGACCCCGTTGACGTCGACGTCACGATCGAGGACGGGCGCATCACCGGGCTCGGCGCCTCCAGCACGCACGAAGAGCGGCTCGACGCCGGTGGGCTGACGATGACGCCCGGCCTCATCGACGCCCACGTCCACCTGGGACTGTCGAGCCCGATCCAGCCGCAGTTCTCGTTCCAGATCAGCGCCGCCGAGATCGCGGCGGACATCTTCGCCACGGCCGGCGCGGCGCTCGACGCCGGCTTCACGACCGTCCGGGACACCGGCGGGATCGACGGTGGTGTCGTCACCACGATCGCGAAGGGCAAGGTCAGGGGTCCACGCGTGCTGTCGTGCGGACCTGTTCAGTGCCAGACCGGCGGGCACGGCTACTACGGGGCCGCCTGGGAGCCCACCGAGCTGTGGAGCAGCCATCACGTTCCCGGCCTCTGCGCCCTGTCCATGATGGCGGGCAACGCGGACGAGCTGCGGCGCAACGTGCGCGAGGCGTTCCGGCGCGGCGCGTCGTTCCTGAAGCTCTGCGTGACCGGCGGAGTGGTCGGAGCCCACGACCAGCTGACCGACACCCAGTTCACCGTGGAGGAGATCGCCGTCGCTGTTCAGGAAGCCGCGGCACGAGGCACCTACGTCACGGTGCACGCCCACAACAACGAAGGCATCCGCAACGCCGTCGAGGCTGGGGCACGCTGCGTCGAGCACGGCACCGACCTCGACGAACCCACGGCAGCCCTGATGGCCGCTCACGAGGTCGCCCTCGTTCCGACGTTCGCCGTCGTCGAGCAACTGCTCCAGGACACCGCTGGAGCAGGCCTCGGCGAGTCGACCCGCGATCGCGTGCTGGGTGTCCGTGAGCGGATGGCCGAGGCGCTTGCCGTGGCCAGGAAGGCCGGGGTGCGGATCGGGCTGGGTTCCGACCTCATCGGCCCGGCCCAGCACCGCCGAGGCGAAGAGCTCAGGTTGCGCGCGGAGCTGGAGACGCCGATGGAAGCACTCGTGTCGGCCACGAAGACCAACGCCGAGATCCTCGGCCTGTCCGGCCACGTGGGGGTCATCGCTCCCGGCATGCAGGCAGACCTCGTGCTCTGGAACGGCGACCCGCTCGAGGACCCGAACATCTTCGCCGATCCCGCCAACGCCGTGCTCGTCGTCCAAGCCGGACGGGTTGTGAAGGACCTCCGGTGAGCACCTGAATCTTTTGGCTTGGTCCAGGAACACGAGTTCGTCGAACAATTCGACTTGTTTGATGAATGCAAAAGCAGCCTGCTAAAGCAGGCAAAGGCTCGCCGGAATGTTTCGAAACTTCTCCGCGACCTTACGGAGTCGACTCGGCACTGCTAGTGTCCGAATCGACGGCGGCCGTCATCGCGATCACCATTCACTCGCACGGGTCGCTTCGTGCTACCTGGCTGCCGTGCCAACCTCGATGACGAGGAGTACCGCACATGGCTGAATTCACATTTCGACCGTCGAGCCGCAAACGCGGCCGTGTCGCACTGCTCGCCGGCGGCGCCTGCACCGCGCTGGTCATGGCGCTGACACCCGTTGTGGCCAGCGCTGATGTCGGTGCAGCCGCGACGTGCTCGAGCCAGACGGGCAACAACGGCGGTTACTACTTCTCCTTCTGGACCGACGGCGGCGGCCGGGTCTGCATGGACTTCGGATCCGGCGGCAACTACAGCACCTCGTGGAGCAATGTCGGCAACTTCGTCGGCGGCAAGGGCTGGAGCAACGGTTCTCGGCGGACGGTGAACTATTCCGGAAGCTTCAACCCGTCCGGCAACGCGTATCTGACCCTGTACGGGTGGACGTCCAACCCGCTGGTCGAGTACTACATCGTCGACAACTGGGGCAACTACCGGCCCACCGGCACCTACAAAGGCACCGTCACCACTGACGGTGGCACGTACGACATCTACCAGACGATGCGGTACAACGCGCCGTCCGTCGAAGGCAACAACAAGACCTTCCCGCAGTTCTGGAGCGTCCGGCAGCAAAGGCGGACCGGTGGGTCCATCACCACCGGCAACCACTTCGACGCGTGGAGCCGTGCCAACATGCGGCTCGGCAACTTCAGCTACTACATGATCCTCGCGACCGAGGGATACCAGAGCAGCGGCAACTCCAACATCACCGTGAGGTGATGGCCTGCCCCTGATCCAGGTTCCGGGCCGCCGGGAGTCGCCCACGACTCCCGGCGGCCTCGTGGACTTCCTCGAGCAGGTCCCCCGCCACGCCTGAAACGTTCTCGATCGGCGTCTCAGACCGGGGTGCAGTGCAACGTCGGCGCGGCCGCTCTGCCCGTGGCCTGGAACCCGAACGTGGTGCTGCCACCCGCTCCCAGGGAGCCGTTCCACCCGGCGTCCGCGGCGACCACGCGGGCGCCGTCCTGCTTCAGGGTGGTGCTCCACGAGTTCGTGACCTGCTGGCCGCCGGGCCACGTCCAGTCGACCCGCCACCCGGCCATCGCCGTGTGGCGCTCGTTGGTGACGGTCACCGTCGCGACGTGGCCGGTGCTCCAGTCGCCGTTGACGTGCAGGCTCGCCGAACACCCGGCGGGCGGCAGCACCAGCAGCGTGATGGAGTTCGCCGGATACGTCGCGTCGACACGACCGTCGTTCACCGGGAGATCGGCGCCGCGCACGATCGCGCCCAGGTTCGCCGGGCCGTAGGTGAACCGTTGCGCCGCACCGGTTCCGTCGAACCCGGCCATCGACAGCGGCGATGTCAGGTCCTCGCCGGTCTTGTTGACGACCATGACGGTCAGCGCGTCGTCGGACGAGCGCTGTGCCGCGTACACCGCGAGCCGGCCCTGGTCGGCGGAGGTCGCCGACACGCTGACGTCACCGAACCGGCTGCCCGCGCCGTCGTAGTTGCGGTACATCCGGAACGCGTACGCGCCCGGATCGGTGGGCTTGGGCTCGCCCCACATCGTGGCGAGGTCAAGGCCTTCCCGGCCGAAGATGCCGAGGACGTCGGCCTGGGCCAGCGCTCCGTTCATGTCGTCCAGCGCGCCCCAGTTGTACTCGGTGATGGCGGTCTTGGTGCCGGGGTTGTACTGGTCGATCCACGACTTCATGGTGCGGATGAACTGCAGCGGCGGCGCGTTGACACCGCCGGGGCCGATCCAGGACTCCTCGACGTAGGTGGGGTCCCACAGCGACCTCGTGGACCGCAGCCGCAGCGCGTTGGACTCCGGGTCCTTGCCACTGCCGATCTGCGGGTAGAAGTGCTGGTCGAAGTAGTCGAGGAAACGCCTACCCCCGTGGGCGTCGCTGTAGTCCTTCATGTTCTTCAGGTACCACTGCGAGAGGTTGAGCCCACCGTGCGCGGCCGAGTCGGCACCGGGCCCGCAACCGTCCACACCGGACGCGACCCACTCGCAGTACCCCCAGCCGGACGGCCCGAGGACCGCCGCGCTCGGGTCGGCGGCCTTGATCGCCGCGGCGGTCGCCGTGCCCTTGCTCCCCAGCTCGTCGTACGAGACCAGCTCGGGATGCACGTCACGATGCGTGTGGGCCCACAGCACCGGCTCGTTGTCGAGCTCGTAGATCGGCACGCCACCCTGCGCCGCCGTGCCGAACCTGCTCACCAGGTGCGACACCATCTCGCCGGCGAACGCCGCGTCGGCCCTGACCGAGGTGTCCGCGGGCACGCCGGCGAGGTTCGCCCCGTTGAGCAGACCGTTGCCGCAGTGGGGGTCCCACTCGTCGAAGCCGTCCTGCTGCGGGTACCTCGTCGCCGGGAAGCCGCACGCGAACGGGTGCGACGACGGCGACTCCTTGGCCACCCAGCCGACCATGGGCACGGTGACGACCGGTTTGATGCCGCGGTCGAGGTTGGACCCGACCATCCACTCGAGGGTGTGCTGCTCGTCGGCGACGATGTTCTCGAAGTACCAGTCGCTGCCGGTGTTGTACGTGTGGTTCTTGAAGTTGTAGCGGCTGGACGCGTTGCCGCCCCAGCGCGCCACCGACTGGCCGATCTCGGCGTTGAACGCCGGATCGCCGCCGTTCAGGCCGTAGACGCCGGGACTGATCGCGTGCCGGGCGGCGGACACGTCCACCGACAGCCCGGGCCCGGTGGCCGCCGCCGTGGCGCTCGTGGCCGCCTGGACCGTGAAGGTCGCGGCCACGAGCAACGCCGCCGAGGCCGTGGCCGTGACCGAACGCGCCTTCCGCCGTTGCCGCATGCCGACCACAGACGCCCCCGCCCGATCCAGTGCGTGGATATGTGCCACAGGACGGTCGCGGGAAACGCGCAGAGCGTCAAGCGACCAGGTCGAATCGACGATGTTCGAGTCGAAGACCGGACTCGGGTGAACACGTTCACCCGATCATCGACGTGTCCGCCGCGGAGTCACCTGGACGCGGCAATGCTCCACGGCTCTCCCTTGTCGCGCTTCATCGGCGGAACCTTGAAGTTCGCGTACGAGTACTTGCCGGTGATCGAGCCGTCGGCGTCGAAGTGGAAGACGTCCATCCCCTGCCAGACCATCCGCGGGCCGTGCCGCAGGAGTCCGAGCAACCGCAGCAACGGGTAGACGCCGCGGCCACGTGGCCCGGAGACGTCGATCCGGCACGCCCAGCGGATCGCCGCGCGTCGTCCGGGCTCGTCGACGAGCTTGTCGTGCACGTCGAAGCGCATCGCGCCGTACCTGCCGGCGAACTGGGGCGCGAACTCCGCGCGAATCGCGGCTTTGCCCTGGTGCTTCGCGCCGTCACCCGGCTCGTACTCCGCGTCGTCGGCGAAGAAGGCCATGACGCGGTCGAGGTCGTTGACGTTGAAGGCGTCGACGAACTCGTCGACCGTCGCGGACAGGGAGCGCTGTTGCTGGGTCATGGGTCGTGGCCTCCGGCCGCGCAGGGGTGTGGTGCTGACCGGCCGAACAATAAAGGAACACCGTACTTTTAACAAAACCTCCTGGTAGAGTGCCCAGCGACATGGAAACGTCGTTCCGCCGGGCACGGCGCCCGGACCAGAAGGAGCAGCGGCGGGAGGCGATCCTCGCGGCCGCCCGCGACCTCGCCCTCACCAAGGGCGTGGCCCAGGTCAGCTTGGGTGACATCGCGGCCGCCGTCGGCCTGGTGAAGTCCAACGTCCTGCGCTACTTCGGCACCCGCGAAGAGATCTACCTGCAGCTCACGATGCGCGACGGAACGGACTGGGCCGACGCGGTGCGGGCCCGGCTCGGGAGCGCCTCCGGCGTCGGCCAGATGGCCTCCGCGCTGGCGGACTCCTTCGCCGAGCGTCCTCTGTACTGCGACCTCATCGGCCACGCCGAGACCATGCTGGAGCACAACGTCTCGCTCGAGGTGCTGCACACGTACAAGCTGTGGGCGATCGACATGTACGCGCGGGTGGGCGAGCAGATCATGGCCGCGTGCCCGGAGCTGACCGGCAGGGACGGTTCCTCGGTGGTGTTCGCCGCGGGGGCGTTCGTCGGCAGGTTGTACCCCCTGTCGCAGCCGCCACCGACGCTGGCCGAGCTCTACGCCCGCGAACCCGGGATCGCGGCCGTGTTCCCGCCTTTCCGGCCGACGCTGCAGCGCTTCATCGCGGCGACCGCCGCCGGACTGCCCGCGGTCCGAGGCGACTCGGCCTGACCACGTCGCTCTTCGCGACCTGCCGGCACGTCGCCGGAACCGAGCGACGTCGGCATCCACAGGCACGGCCGATCACCGGCGGAGCACTTCGCTTTCCAGCCAGTCCCCCAGCTCCGCCTCGGCGGTCTCCCCGAAGGAGCGGGTGTCCACGTTGTCGGCGTGCAGCTCGTACACGGGGATGCCCGCGGCGCGGAGAGCGCGGTTGGTGAAGTAGCCACCGCGGGCGTCGTCGGACACCAGGTGCACCACGCCGTCGACGCCGTGCAGTCTGGCTTCCTTCACGTACCACTCGCTCGACCACGGCGGGGTGTAGAGCTGGTCGTGGAAGGCGGCGAACCTGGCCGCCAGTGTCCTCAAAGGATCGTCGCCGTACCGCGGGTAGCCGTCGGCGGCTATCGCCAGGTACATCGACCACACGAAGACCGCGCCGTGGCGTTGCTCGAACCTGCGGTAGAAGTCCATGTCGTACCAGAGGCCCCGGCCGATCCACATGAGCCGGGCGCGTTCGTCCTCGCACACCGCGGCGCCGGCCTGGACGCGGGCCTGGACCTCCTCGTTGAACCTCCGGGCGGCGGCGGTGGCCCACTCGGTGCCGCGGTGCCACTGCGGGATCATGACGCTCGGGATGCTGTCCGTGACGGCCAGCGGGCTCGGCCTGGTGCGCGCGATGAGGTCGCGGGTGCGCCTGTTCCACTCCGCCTGCTCGTTGACGTGGTCGAGGACTCGCCTCAGCGCGCGTTCGCTGAACACCCGGCCGGTCGTCGTTTCGAGGAACCGGATCAGGTTGTGCAGTTCGGCCACCATCAGGTCCAGTCTCGCCGTGCCGACCGCCTTCTCCCAGTCGTGCGGCATCAGGTCCCACCAGTTCACCGGGACAACGTTCTCGGCCGCGCTCTCCAGCGCGTAGTAGGTGATGTCCTGCTGGCTGCCCCACACGTCGAAGATCTTGCGTCCGCCGTCGCCCACGGTCTCGGCCAGCACGATCGTCGGCCGGGGCAGGCCTCCCCAGGGGGCCTGGTCCGGATCGGGGTCGAACAGCGACGCGAGCGAGAGCGAGCTGTACTGCTCGGTGTGGTCCGGGTAGCCGCGAGCCCGCAGGAGATCCAGGTGGTACGGCGCTCGCTGCTTGGCCGCGACCACGGACGCCCACCACTGGTTGACCACGTACGGGATCCCCATGGCGCGGAAGATCTCCTGGGGAGCGTCGGCGTTCACCAGCGCCAGCGGGCCGCCCGCGGCAGCGGACTTCCGCAGGTCGCGGAACCACTCGCGCTGGTAGCGGGTCGCCTCAGTGGCCGACGCCAGCAGTTTCTCAGCCAACGGACACCGCCCTGAAGTCGATCGAGCCGTACTCCTGGCGGTCGAACATCACGGCCGGAATGCCGTGGGGCAGCAACGCTTCCTTCTGCGCGGGGAAGTCCCAGGGCGGCGCGTCGTCGTTGCGCCTGACGTAGGACACGACGAGCTCTGCCCCGCGGTCGGCCGCCGCCTGTGCCGTGTGCGCGGCGCGGGCGGCGATCGACGCCCGTGCGGCGGTGGGGCCGTTGTACTGGTAGTGCTCGACCAGGGCGGCGAGTGTCGGTTCGCCCACGAGCCGCGTCGCGAGGAGATCTCCCCAGTCGTGGTCCTCGCCCACCACCACGCTGCCCATCTCCTCGAACGACCGGTACACGTCGGGGTTGTCGTGGGAGCTACCGGTGAGGAACACCCTTCGTCCCTCGTGGACGTCCAAATCGGACCTGAGCAGTTGCCTCAGGAGCCGGTTGTGCTCGGCCACGGGCAGGACGGCACCGTAGACGGCCAGCGCCTGCACCCCGGTCAGCCGGAGGTCCCCGCGCAGCGCGGACACCGCGCGCCACAGGTCGCGGCGGGCGTCGTGCAGCATGATCGCCGACGCGATCCCCGGCGCGGTCAGCCTCGTCCCGGTCCACCGTTCCAGCACGGCGACCAGCTCGGCGAAGCGGCCCTCGACGTACCGCGTGGTCGTCCAGTGCGGCAGGTGCAGCACGTCGACCAGGTGGGTCTCCGGCAGCCCCAGCCCGGGTTCGAGCCGCCGCAGCTCGCGCACCGCGTAGAACAGGCGCAGCGAGGCCTCGCAGTCGCGCGACACGAGAAGGCGGTCGAGCCGGCCGTACTCGCCCGCGAGCAGCCGGGTCAGCACCGACACCGCCGCGGGGTCCACACCGCGACCGAGGTAGGTCTCCCCCGTCGTCAGGTCCGCGCCGGGCCGTCCCGCCAGGCGCACGGGAAGCGCGCCCGCCGCCGTCACGAGCTCGACCGGGACGTCCTGGCCCACACAGCCGATCACGAACTGGTCGGCGGTGGCCGGGTAACGCCGCTCGTAGTGGTCGAGCAGCCGCTGCAGAGGGGCGTCCATGCTCAGATGACCCCGTCCGCGCGCAGTGCGGCGATCCGGCCGGTGTCGTACCCGAGGAAGTCCCCGTAGACGGTGTCGTTGTGCTCACCGAGCGCCGGGGCGGGCCGGTCGAACCCGACGTCCGCGCCCGAGAACACGATCGGCACGCCGGTGGCGGAGATGTCCGCCGTGGCGCCGTGGGCCGGGTGGGACAGCGAGACGACCTCACGCCGCGCGCGGACCAGTGGATCCCGCACGGCCTCGGCAGGCTCGCGCACCTCCGCGGCCGGTACCCCGTTGTCGACGAGCAGCGCCACGACCTCGGCACGCCGCCGCCCGGCCGTCCACTGCCCGATCAGCTCGTGCAGCACGGCCGCGTTCGCCACTCTCGCGTCCCTCGTCGCGAAACGAGGGTCGAGCGTCAGCGCCGGATCACCCATGGCGCCGAACACCCCCGCCGCGAACCGGTCTGTCGGGCCGCACAGCGCCAGCCATCCGTCCGCGGCCTCGAACAGCCCGAACGGCGCGAGCCTCGGCACGAGCGAGCCGGTGCGCTGGGCGAGGCCGACGGCCGCGTAGGCGTCGAACGGCTCGCAGGCGACCAGCGAGGTCAACGCCCCGAGCATCGAGACGTCCACGTGCTGCCCGGCGCCGGTCCGGTCGGCCTGCACGATAGCGGCCAGCGTGCCGATCACCGCGAACAGCGGCGCGACCAGGTCACCGACGGGCAGGCCGTTGCGGACCGGGTCGTCTCCCTCCCGCCCGGCGGTGCCCATGATCCCGGACAGGGCCTGGATGATCGTGTCCATGGCCTTGCCGGTCCCGCCCTGGGCCCCGAACCCGCTGATGGACGTGTAGACCAGCCGGGGGTTGACCGCGAGCATGACCGCCGGGCCGATGCCGAGCCGGTCGGTGACACCCGCGCTGTAGTTCTCCACCAGCACGTCGGCCTGCCGCACCAGGTCGGTCAGCACGTCGCGGCCCTCGGGGTGCTTGAGGTCGAGCGTGACGCTCTCCTTGTTGCGGCCCCGCAGCAGCATCGACACCGACACGTCGTCGGAGTGGACCCGCCCGAGGCCGAGACCGTCCCTGCCGAGGTACGGAGCGTTGCCCCGGGACGAGTCCCCGCCCGTGCGGGGGGTTCTCCACCTTGATCACCCGTGCGCCCAGGCCCCCGAGCAACAGGGTGGCGTAGGGCCCGGCGAGCGCGGTCGTGAGATCGACGACCGTCCGCCCGGCGAGCGGTTGCTCTGTCACCTGCGCACCTCCCGGTCACGACCGGCACTTCCCGTGACGGTCGGCGTACCACCTCTACACTCGCTGATCGTGACGGCCACGCCGCGATCCGCCGCCCCGCGCGGTCCTCGCTCCGACCTGCTCCCCCGCCAGCAGCACGGCGGCGCGCCCCAGCACCTGCTGATGACGCTCTACGCGGACTACTGGCTGTCCACCGGCGGCTGGGCGTCGTCGGCGGCACTGGTCCGCCTGCTGGCCGAGTTCGGCATCACCGAGACCAGCGGCCGGGCGGCGCTGAGCAGGTTGTCCCGGCGCGGCATGATGAGCGTGCGCCGCAACGGCCGCCGCACGTTCTACGGCGTCGAGGGCACGGCCGCGGCGACGCTGGCCGAGTCGGTCCACAAGGTCCTGTCGTTCGGCACGGTGTCCGAGCCGTGGGACGGCACGTGGACGACCGTCGCGTTCTCCATCCCCGAGGAGCAGCGCGAGATCCGCCACCAGCTGCGCACGCGGCTGCGCTGGCTCGGGCTCGCCCCCATCTTCGACGGGTTCTGGATCTCGCCGACCGCGTCCGCCGGTGACACGGTCCGCGAGCTGGACGCCCTCGGCGTGACGAGCGCGGTCGTGCTGCGCACCAACGGGCCCGTCGGCGGCCGGCCGCTGACCGACGCGTGGGACCTCGACGAGGTGCGCGGTCTGTACGAGGAGTTCATCGGCACCGTGTCGCCGCTCGCCGACCGCGTCCGGGCGGGCGGCGTCACGGCGGCCGAGGCCCTGGTGTGCCGCACCCAGGTCATGGACGAGTGGCGCACCTTCCGGTGGAAGGACCCGAACCTCCCCCAGGCGCTGCTGCCGCGGGACTGGCCCCGGGACACCGCTCGGGCGCTCTTCGCCGAGGTGTACGACGGTCTCGGACCGCTGGCCGAGCACCGGGTCCGGCAGGTCGTGCTCGAACTGGACCCGGACGACGCCGAGCTGGTGCGCCACCACACGACGCTCCGGGTGTCCTGACGGGTCCGGGCGCGGTTCGGGCCGAGAACGCATCCGCACTCCCCTCACACCACCGATCGGCATACTCGCTAGACTTATAGACGACCACTCGGAACAGAAAGTGTCAAGCATTGCAGGGCACGTCACTCCGCCAGCGCGCGTCCTTGCTGGGATCGGTATCTCAATGTCGTTCGCTGACGCCATGATCGCGCTCGGAGGCGGGAAACGTAGAACTGTCTCACTAACGATCGAGCGAAAAACTGTACAGTGACGCCATGACCGCCGCTCCTCACGATGCGCCCGCACTCCCCAGGATGCAGTCCGGCGGCAGTCCCCAGCACCTGCTCCTCACCTTGCTCGGCGACTACTGGTACGGAGAACGCGCGCCCCTGCCCTCCGCCGCGCTCGTGGCGTTGCTGGGCGAGTTCGGCATCACCGAGGTGAGCGCGCGAGCGACGCTGAGCCGGCTGTCCCGGCGCGGGCTGCTGGAGCTGTCGCGGGTCGGCCGGCACACCTACTACGCGCTGAGCGGGCGCGCCGCGCGGGTTCTCGAGGACGGCCTTCGCCACATCGTGGCGTTCGGCGCGGCGGAGGTGCCGTGGCAGGGGCAGTGGACGGTCGCGGTGTTCTCGGTGCCCGAGGACCAGCGGGACCTGCGCCACGCCCTGCGCACCCGGCTGAGCTGGCTCGGGTTCGCGTCCCTCTTCGACGGCGTGTGGGTCTGCCCGCACGAGCGGGTCGCCGAGATCGCGGCGGTGCTGGCCGCGCTCGGCATCGACTCCGCCACGGTGCTGCGCGCGGAGGTGGCCGACGGCAGCCCGCTGGGCGGCGATCCCCTCCGCGCCTGGGACCTCGACGAGCTGCGCGGCCGGTACGTCGAGCTGATCGACGAGTACTCGGTCGTGCGGGCACGGCTCGCCCGGGGGCGGATCGGCA
Source organism: Lentzea sp. NPDC055074 (assembly GCF_053608005.1). Classification (NCBI taxonomy): domain Bacteria; kingdom Bacillati; phylum Actinomycetota; class Actinomycetes; order Pseudonocardiales; family Pseudonocardiaceae; genus Lentzea; species Lentzea sp. NPDC055074. Next base: position 394,921 of record NZ_JBSGUQ010000003.1, on the reverse strand, counting down.
CGGCCGAGGCCCTCGTGGCGCGCACGGCGCTCATGGACGCCTGGAACCGGTTCCCCGGCCTCGACCCGGACCTGCCGTCCGCGCTGTTGCCGCAGCCGTGGCCGAGGGCGCGCGCCAGGGCCCTGTTCACCGAGCTCTACGACGACCTGGCGCTGCTGGCCGAGCAGCGCGTGAAGCAGGTCGTCGGCCAGTACGACGCGGACGTGGCCGCCCTCGTGCGCGGACACGGCAGCGACTACTCGGGCTGAGCGCGAGGCCCCGTGCCCACGCCTGACAGGACGACCTCGTCCCCGTCCCAGTCGAACTCCGCGGCCAGGCCCGCCTTCTCGCCGATCCGCAGGACGTACTCGGCGACCGCCTCCCCGCCGTCCGAACGCGACACCGGCACCGGGCGGCCGCGCTGGTCGATCCAGCACGGCACGAACCCCGCGGAGACGACGCCGTCGCGGTCGAACCGGCACACGGCGATGACGGTGTTCCTGCTCTCCGGGTGGAACGGGTAGAACGGCATCTGCGGGTCCGGCGCGAAACCGTAGAGCTCGACGCGCTTGCGCGCCCAGTCGGACCGTTCCACGCTGTCGTTGCCGGTCGGGCTGAGCGCGTGCGTGACGGTCACGAAGTTGCCGAGACCGTGGAAGATCGGCCGTCCGCGGTACACCTCGATGCCGCGCATGATGTGCGCGTGGTGCCCGAAGACGACGTGCGCGCCCGCGTCGACGGCGGCCCGCGCGACCGGCTGCTCGTACATCGCCAGCACCGCCGGCGTGTGCCCGACGCCCTTGTGCATCGACACCGCGACCACGTCCACTTCGGACGCCAGCGCCTCGATGTCGCCGCTCATGGCGGCGAGGCTCGCCGGGTCGGCGAAGGTGTAGACGCTGGGCGGACCGCCCGGGGTCGCGTGGTCCAGCTCGTAGTGCGTGAGCACGCGGACGTGGGCGCAGCCCGCCTTGCTGGAGGTGGCCCACGACTCGCGCGGCCCGACGAGGTTGTAGCTGAGCACCCCGATCCGCAGCCCGCCGCGTTCCAGCACGGCCGGTGCCCTGGCCGAGGCGAGATCGGGTCCCGCGCCCGCCGTCGCGAGCCCGGCGGCGCGCGCGTGGGCGATCGTGTCGGTCACGCCGACCTCCCCTGCGTCGTAGACGTGGTTGCCGGCGAGGGTCACCACGTGGAAGCCGGCGTCCGCCAGGGCGGCCAGCCCGGCCGGATCGGCGGGTGGCGCCGGGACGTCGGTGCTGACCTGGACGTCCGTCGTGCTGTGCGGGACCTCGACGTGGCCGATCACCAGGTCGCCCCGCGCGAGGGCCTGGCGGGCGGGGACGAGGAACGACGCCGGGTCCGGCTCGTCGAGCACGAGGTCTCCGACCGACAGCACGGTCACCGCGTCAGACAACGGTCTTCTCCTCCTGCGCGGTACCGCGCTGCTGCGTGTAGCGGGACAGGAACGCGCGCAGGCGGTCCGACCTGTCGTCGTCGAGCACGCGGGAGACGGGGCCCTGGTCGACGACGCGGCCGCGGTCCATGAACACGAAGCGGTCGGCGACCTCGAGCGCGAAGCCGATCTCGTGCGTCACGATGATCATCGTGAGCCCGGCGGCCGCCAGGTCCCTGATCACGGTCAGCACCTCGTCGACCAGTTCCGGATCGAGGGCACTGGTCGGTTCGTCGAGCAGCATGATGCGCGGCCGGGTCGCCAGCGCCCTCGCGATCGCGACCCGCTGCTGCTGGCCACCGGAGAGCTGCCGCGGATGCGCGTCGGCCTTCTCCGTCAGCCCGACCTTGCCGAGCAGTTCCATGGTGCGTTCGCGCGCCTGTTCCTTGCTGCGCCCGTGCACCCGCACCTGCGCCTCGGTGACGTTGCGCGCCACTGTCCAATGTGGAAAGAGCTGGAACTGCTGGAACACCATGCCCATGCGGCGCCGTTGCTCGGCCACCCGGCGCGGGGGCAACGGGCGCAGCCCGGAGCCGGCGTGCTCGTGGCCGAGCAGGTCGCCGTCGAGGTACATGGCCCCGCTGTCGATCGGCTCCAGCTGGTGCACGCACCGCACGAGGGTGGACTTGCCCGAGCCCGACGGCCCGATGACGGCGACCACCTCGCCCTGGGCCACGTCCAGGCTGACCCCGTCGAGCGCGGCGTGTGCACCGAAGCTGCGCCGGATGTTCCGGACGCTCAGCACCGGCCCCTCGGCGACCTCTGTCATGCCACCCACTCCCCTCGGGAGGTTCGCTGTCCCCGGCCGAACCGGCGTTCGAGACGCTGTTGCAGGAACGAGAGCGCGGTGACCACGACCAGGTACCAGAAGCAGGCCACGATCAGCATCGGGACGATCTGGTAGGTCTGGTTGTAGACGACCTGCACCGCGTGCAGCAGGTCGGTCATGGCGATGACGCTCACCAGAGAAGTGCCCTTCAGCAGCGAGATGAACTGGCTGCCGCTCGGCGGGATGATCACGCGCATCGCCTGCGGCAGCACCACGCGGAAGAACGTCTGCCCGCCGGTGAAGCCCATCGCCATCGCCGCGTCCCGCTGACCGGGGTCGACCGAGAGGATCCCCGCGCGGACGATCTCGGCCATGTACGCGGCCTCGTGCAGCGTGAGACCGATCAGCGCGGCGGTCAGCGGCGTGATCAGGTCGTTGGTCGACCACGACTCGAACGTCGGCCCGAACGGCACGCCGATCGACAACCTCGGCAGCAGGTAGGCGAGGTTGAACCAGAACAGCAGCTGCACCAGCGGCGGGATGCCTCGGAACAGTCCGATGTAGAGCGTGCACACCCAGCGCACCGGGCCGAAGTCCGCCAGCTGTCCCAGGGCGAGCAGCACGCCGAGCACCGAACCGGCGAGCATGGCGACGACGGTGAGGAGCACCGAGGTGCCGAGGCCCGCCAGGACGTTCGGGTCGAACAGGTACTCGGCCACGACCGGCCACTCGAACCGGGGGTTGTGCGTGACGAACCAGGCGACCTGGGCCGCCAGGACGGCGATGACCGCACCGAGCAGCCAGCGCAGCGGCCTCGGGCGGTGCCGGGCGGTGGCGACGTCGACGGCCTGGACGTTCTCCGCGGTGGCGGTGGCGGTCGTGGTCACTGGCCGGCCGCCGTGTTGATCTCGGGCTTGTCCACCTGGACGTTCTCCAGCCCGTACTGCTTCATGATCCGGGCGTACTCGCCGTTGGCGAAGATCTCCTGGAACGCCTGGTGCATCACCGGACCGAGCCCGCTCGCCTTCGGCAGGAGCATGGCGAGCTTGTCGACGCCCGCGCCCTGTTCGTCCGTCTGCTTGACGTAGGTGAAGTCGTCCTTCGCGGCCGCCAGGGCGTCGATCGCGGCGCTCTCGGTCATGCCCGCGGCGTCGGCCCGGCCGGACTTCGCGGCGAGGATCGTGCCGTTCGTGTCGGCCAGCCCGATGAACTGGACCTGCGGCTTGCCCTTCTTCACGCACCAGTCGGTCAGCCGGACGACCTGGTCCTGGACGATGCTGCCCGACACCGCGGCGACCCGCTTGCCGCAGAGGTCGTCGCTGGCCTTGATGCCGCCGGAGCTGGCCTTCGGGACCAGGTAGGCGGTCCTGGTGACCATCCAGACCACGGCGTCGAACTGCTTCTCCCGTTCCGCGGTGTCCTTGACCGGGCCGTTGAACGCGTCGTAGCGGCCCGACAGCATGCCGGACAGCGCGGCGGGCAGGCCCGGCACGATCGTGGTCTCCATCCGCACGCCCAGCACCTTGCCCAGGGCCTGCTGGAGGTCGTGGTCGAGACCGGTGACGGTGGTGCCGTCCGCACCGACGATCCGGTACGGCGGGTGCGAGTCGCCGGCGAAGCGGATCACCCCGGAGTCCTTGAACTGCTGGGGAAGCTGGTCGTGGTGGCCGGCGCCCGCGTTCCCGCCGGGGCTCTGGGAGCCGTCGGCCGAGCCGCCGCCACACCCCGGCGCGGCGATGAGCACCACGGCCAGTGTCGCGAGAAGAGATCTACGAGACTTGAGCATCGGTGCTCCCGCCGTCGATATAACAACATATGGTTTACGGCCGTGATGGATAGTGTCTAATGTCGACGCCCGGCCATGTCAAGACTCGTCGAGGTTCCGACACCGCCGGGCGCGGTGGTCAGCCCGCGTACGGCCGGTTGAAACGGGGCGGGGTGTGCTCGACGTACCGGCCGTCGCCCGCCTGCCTGTTCAGGGCGCGAGGCGAGACGTCGGGCCAGCGACCCGTCCGCACGCGCTGGAGCACGAGGTCGATCGCGGCCACCTGCTCCCCCGTGGTGAACGTGCAGTGCCCGGCGGTCTGCACGTACGTCTGCCGCACGAACCTGTCGTTCCCCTTGCGGCGGGCCAGCGTCTCGTACGACTGCTGCTGCGCCACCGTGGAGATCTGGTCGCCCGTGCCGTTGACCGTGAGCACCGGAACGCGCACGTCACCCGTGAACACGATGCCCCGCGCCAGGTACTCCACGGCGGCCGGATCAGCGGCGACGCGCGGAGCGGCCGCGAGCTGCCGCAGATCGGCGACCAGGTCCAGCCCGGCGTCCGCGTACAACCGCGCGACGGCCAGCCGGTGGCTCGGTTCGGCCAGCGCGAACTGCCGGCCGTAGTCGACCCCGGTGTTCCAGGAGGGGTTGCCGCCCGCCAGCTGTTCGATGGCGCGCCTGCTGCTCATCGCCTGCCCGACGTAGGGCAGCGGGCCACCCGCCAGCGCCAGGTACATGCCGTTCTCCACCTCCGCGGAGTCCCACCAGCGCGGTACCGGCGTGGTGCCGCCGTCCGCCGCGAGCCCCCAGCCGGGGAGCTGCCCGATGGCGGACGCGAGCGCGATGCGCGCCCGTCCCCGCGCGGTGGACTGGGCCGCGGCCAGCGCCGAGATCCACTGCTGTTGCGCACCCGGCACGTCCGCGGGGATCCCCGTCACCGGCAGCGCGGAGCCGGGGAACAGCACCGTCTTCAGCGTGAACACGGTGTCGAGCTTCTGGTTCCACTGCCCGACCGAGCCACCGAGGCCACCGCACATCGGCACCGCGGCGTCGAACCGCCCGGGGTGGACCTGCGCGGCGCCCGCGGCGACGAAGCCACCCATCGAGCGGCCCTCGGCGATCGCCCACCGAGCGGGACCGAACGCCGTCTCGAACCGGTCGAGCGCGGCGGCCTGGTTGCCGATCGCCTGGGCGATGCGCCAGCCGGTGACGGTCCTGGTGGTACCGCCCACGGCGTACCCGCGCCCGACGAGGGCGGCGGTCAGCGGGGTGGTCAGACCTCCGGCGGCGAAGTCCATGTCGACCAGGACAGCGCCGTTCCACCGGTCCGGCTTGACGAACTGGTAGGGCGTGCCGTCGGCGAGGCTCCCGGACGTGCAGGCCGCGGCTTCGAGGCACGGACCCGCGTCCGGCCGCGCGGCACTGGCGGCGGGCACGCCGGACAAGAGGATCACCGCGGTCGTCAGGACGGTACCCAGATTGCGCACTGTGGACATCGATGTCTCCAGTCTCGCCGGACGTACATGTCGGGAGCGGGACCTATGATGTGCTCATCGAGCAACGACCGTCAACAATTATGTCGGATGACAACCCGGCGCCTCGCGCCGCGCCCGGCGAAGGCCACCGGCTCGGAGGTCGCGACCTACGACAGAGGCCGGCGAGGGTGGGAGCGGCGAGGCCTCTGGTCCGCGGCTGGCTCACAACGCCGTGTCGGTCCTGGAAGCCGGCCTCAGGAAACTGGGCGTCACCGAGGACGTCGTGCTGATGTCCTCCCTCGACGGTCCTGGACGTGCTGAAGGCCAGCCGAGAGGCCAAGAGGATGGCGTCCCCTGCGCGCGGGACGGCAGCGCGCCGTGTACCGCGAAGGAGTGAGCGTGACTTCGCCCGGAAAGGGGAACCTCTCTGGAGAGCTCCACCACCGCTCCGGCTCGAGGGGAACGAATGAACACGTCGGTCGTACAGACGCGAGTCGGCGACATCGCCGCCGATGTTGTTGCCGGGCAGTGGTTCTGGCACGAGCCGTGGCCTGGTTACCGGGTGCCGCTCCGCGCCGCCGCCGTCAGCCGGCACGGCCACGTCGTGCGCATCTTCACGACCGACCCGGCCCGTGAAGTCGTGCAGTACAGGTTCGACCGCCCCGTTCACCTCCTCCAGGACGACGACCGGATCGACTCGGTGAGCGGCGTTCTGCCGTTGAGCGACGTCGCGTGACTCTCATCTGGACGAGCAGGCGGATCAGCGCGGTGACGTAGTACGGCCCCGTGTCCGGCGACAGACCGCCGTTCACGGATTCGACACAGGTCCCGGGAGTTCGCCCCATCTCACGAGGCACGTTCGTCGAACACCTCACCATTCTTATTCGGCAGAAAATTGACGACCGTCACAGATCTGAATACCTTTGGCCCTCGGTTCCGGAATCTCTGACCGGAGGTCGGTCTTGGCCACGCGCGGATCAACTCTCATGACCCTCGTCGTCACACTGCTCACCGTCGCCGGGGTCCTGGTGGCACCACAGGCTTCCGCCGCTTCGCTGGTGGAGGTGACCGCCTTCGGAGACAACCCCGGCGGCATGCGCATGCACGTCTACGTGCCGGACAACCGCCCGGCCAGTCCCGCGATCGTGGTCGCCATGCACGGCTGTGGCGGTTCCGGCCCCGGCTTCTACTCCGGCAGCGAGTTCGCCTCGCTCGCCGACAGGCACGGCTTCGTCGTCATCTACCCGAGCGCGCAACAGGAAGCCGGGTTCGGCAAGTGCTTCGACACCTGGTCCGACGCCGCCAAGCGGCGCGGTGGCGGCAGTGATCCGGTGTCGATCGTCTCGATGGTGACCTACGTCCAGCAGCGCTACGGTGGCGACCCCGGCCGCGTCTTCGCCACCGGGTCTTCCTCCGGCGGCATGATGACCAACGAGATGCTCGCCCTCTACCCGGACGTCTTCAAGGCCGGCGCGGCGTTCATGGGCGTGCCCTTCGGTTGCTTCGCCAACGCCGCCGACTACCCGCCCGGCAGCAGCAGGTGTACGGGAAGCGGTGGCGCGAACCGCACCCCGCAGCAGTGGGGCGATCTCGTCCGGCAGGCCTACCCCGGCTACACCGGCCCCCGTCCGCGAATGCAGCTGTGGCACGGCACCGCGGACACGCTCGTGCCGTACTCCCTGCTGCAGGAGCAGGTCGAGCAGTGGACCAACGTGTTCGGCCTGAGCCAGACGCCGACGTCCACCGACACCCCGCGGGCCGGCTGGAACCGCAGCCGCTACGGCGACAAGGTCGAGTCCTACAGCATCCAGGGCGCCGGGCACAGCCTGCCGTCGTCCGGAATGGCCGCCGCCGCAGTCGAGTTCTTCGGCATCACCGGCAACCCCGATCCCGACCCGCCCGTGCCGGGCACGTGCAGCGTGAAGACGACCGTCAACGCCTGGAACAACGGCCTGACCGCGAGCCTCGCCATCACCAACAACGGCACCGCCGCGATCAACGGGTGGTCACTCGCCTTCACCCTGGCGGGTGGGCAGACCATCACCTCCGGCTGGAACGCGACCTACGCGCCGTCGACCGGACAGGTCACCGCGCGCAACGCCGGTTACAACGGCACGATCGCGCCCGGCAGGTCCGTCGACATAGGATTCCAGGCCACCCACACCGGCAACGCGGCCGCGCCTTCCTCGTTCACCCTCAACGGCACGACCTGCGCCGCCGGCTGACCGGGATCGTCGGGCGAGTTCGTCCTCGACGAACGCGGGCTCCTCGAGCGTGATGGCCGGGACGGCAGTCACGAGGATGACAGCGAGCTGGAACAGCGGCGGCAGGGTCCACACGCCGCTCACGTCGTGCAGCAGCCCGGCCCCGGAACCGGGTGCGGTCGTTGATGAGCACGAGGCAGATCGGGAAGAGGAGCACCCAGAGCAGTGTGAGTGTCGCGGGGCGAGGAGCAGACCGAGGTAGCCGAGCACGGAGCTCGCGACGCCGGCGGCGAGCAGCGCACCGGCCTCAGTGGGCGTCGAACCGGTGATGTCGCCGAGACCCTCCGGCAGTCTCCACTCCGGACTCCACGGTCCTGGCACCCCAGGCGATGAGGTTCTTCGACGCGACCCTGTCACTGGCCGCGGAACCGCGCGAGCTCCGGGTCTCCGAGGCACGGCGCCTGCTCGGGACCGAGCGGTCCATCACCGACGTCGCGTCCGGGTTCCGCGGCGAGACCCTGCTCCGCCGGGCTTTCCGAGCGGTGGCGGGGCACCACACCGGGCGAGCACCGCGCGTTATTGACAGATCGATCCATAACCTCGTAGTGTCCTCGGCATGGCACGACCACGGGAGTTCGACCGGGACGAGGCGTTGCGGAAGGCCACCAGGGTCTTCTGGGACAAGGGTTACGCCGCCACCTCGACCGACCACCTCCTCAAGGAGATGGGGATCGGCCGCCAGAGCCTCTACAACGCGTTCGGGGACAAGCGAAAGCTCTACCTGGAAGTGCTGGCGTCCTATCAGGACACCACGGTCGCCGGGCACGTCCGGCGCCTCACCGGCGAGGAGTCGCCGATCGAGGGGATCCGGCAGCTCCTGGCCGGAGTCGCGGCCGAGGACGACGAGGTCCGCGCACTGGGCTGCCTCGGTGTCGGCTCGGTCAGCGAGTTCGGCTCGACGGACCCCGAGCTGGCGCGGATGCGGGACAGGACGAACCGGATCCTGACGGAGGAGGTCTCCACCAGGGTTCGGGCGGGCCAGGCGGCCGGCGAGATCGACGAGTCGGTCGACGTCGCGAGCGCGACCGGGTTCGTGCTGCTCACGATGACCGGCCTGCAACTCTCGGCACGGGCAGGCGCGGACGTCGCGTCCATCCGGCAGCTGGCCGACTTCACGGTCGACCGCATCGCGGCACGCGCCTGACAACCACCCACGGCGCGGACTTTTCTTCGCGCCCCAGTTATTGACTGATCCATCCAGAAAGGGCTTTCCCATGAACACGCAGAACACCCGCCCCTCCGCCCTGGTCTTCGGCGGGTCCCGCGGTATCGGAGCGGCCGCCGTCACCCGGCTGGCAGCCGAGGGCCACGCGGTCACGTTCACCTACAACTCCAGCCCCGGCAAGGCACAGGACCTCGTCGAGGCGATCGAACGCGACGGCGGCCGCGCGTTCGCCGTGCAGGCCGACAGCGCCGATCCCGCCGCGATCCGCGCGGCCGTGGACCAGGCCGTCGGCCACTTCGGCGAGCTGGGTGTAGTCGTGGTCAACGCGGGCATCATGCGCGTGGGCACCATCGACACGGTGTCGTTGGAAGACCTCGACCTCATGCTCGACGTCAACGTCCGCGGCGTGTACCTCGCGATCCAGGCCACCGTCCCGCACCTCGCCGACGGCGCTCGTGTCATCACCATCGGCAGCAACGTCGCCATCCGCACCGGCACCCGCGGGGCCAGCGTCTACCAGCTCACCAAGACCGCGGTCGCCGGCATGGTCAAGGGCGTCGCACTCGACCTCGCACCGCGCGGCATCACCGTGAACAACGTCCAGCCCGGCCCCATCGACACCGACATCAACGCGGGCGCCCTCGACCAGCTCGCCGCGGGCAGCCCGCTGAACCGCGTCGGCGACCCGGCCGAGATCGCCGGCCTGATCGCGTTCCTCGCAGGCGACGACGCGCGTTACATCACCGGCGCGAGCCTCACCGCCGACGGCGGTTACACGCTCTGAAGGCACAACGCGGAGCGCACGCAACCCTGCTGTCCGAGTCGGTGACCGGACGATCAGGCAAGCGGCTTGCGGTACCGGACGTACTCGTTCCGCCGCCGGAAACCCACACTCTCGTAAAGGTCGTAGGAGCGGTGCGGATTCGCCGTGCCCGTGAACAGCCGCGCGGTCGTCGCACCCTGCTCGCGAAGACTTCGCAGCCCGTCCAGCAGCAGGGCGCGGCCGATTCCCAGGCGTCGTTGGTCCGTCCGGACACTCAACTCCTGGACCTCGCCCACGGTGTGGTGGTGACGGCGGAGGGCGCAGAGGGCGACGCCGACCACGTCCTCCCCGTTCCACGCCGCTCTCCAGCACGCAGGGTCGGCGGCGTCGACGAAGTCCCGGAAACTCCACTTCCGAGTGGGACTCTTGTCCGCGTACGAATCGACGACCGTCCTCCAGGCGGCGCGGTAGTGGCTCGTCCCGATCGGCCCCGTGCGCATCCCGGCCGGCAGTCCGCTGTCCGGCTCGGGCAGCTGCTGGAGATCACCCAGCTCCATCTCGACCAGGCTGAAGACACGTCGGTAGCCGGCTGCGAGCAGGAGCGCCGTGGCGTCCTGCTCGGAGGCCATGGCGTTCGCGCCGATCACCGCCGTGCGGGCCGTTCCGTGCTGTTCGACGAGCTGGCGGATCCGCTCTTCGGCCCAGCTCAGCATGGCCGAGCCGACGCCTTGGCTGCGATGGTCGGGCAGGAGGTAGCCGCGGTGCAGGTACAGCCACGTGTCGTCCCTCTCCTGCCACCACCGGATCGTCGAGTAGCCGACCACGGTCCCCTCGTGCGTCACCAGGATCTGGTTCTGGGAAGGCTCCTCCAGCTTGGCCGAGGCTTCGGCGATCTCGGCCGCTGCCGGGAGCCCTTCCACGACCGAACGGGCGTCGATCCCGTCCCGTTCAACGGACCCCTGCCGCACTGCGGCCATGGGGCCGTGGTCTTCGTCGCCGCGGTACGGCCGGAACCCGAAGCCCAGCGGAAGGATTGGTCCTGGCGCGTCATCCGACATGGTCGGATGATCTCGAACCGCGAGGCAGGCCCGCCACCCGTTTCACGCCGCGCTGCCGAGGATCTCGTCGATCAACGCGGAGGGCGGGCGGGATCTAGCTACCGCTCCGGGCGGTCCGGGTCCCCCGCGTCGCTGCGACGCACCAGCCAGGCTTCGGTGATGTGGGCGAACAGGGCCGCGGCGGCACCGTCCGGGTCGCGGGCCGCGATCCGTTCGCAGATGCGGCGGTGGCCCCGGTTCGGGGCCACGCACAGCGGTCCGTTCTGCCCAGGTAGCCGGCGGTGATGACGACCTGGCTCTCCAGCACGCGGACGACTCCCCTGGCGATCCGGTGGCCGGAGGTCCGCATGATCGTGCCGTGGAAGATCCGGTCCTGTTCGCGGTAGCGGCGGGGTCGTCCACGAGCCGGTCCACGAGCTCCACGACAGCGCGCAGCTCGTCGACGGTGTCCTGGTCGGCGGTACGAGCGGCGACCAGCGCCATGTCGAACTCGAGCAGCCGCCGGGTGACCACGAGGTCGTCGAGGACACCCGGCGTCTCGTGGTCACCCGGCGTCTCGTCCTCCTCGACGACGGCCCCGAGGACAAGTTCGTCGAGCACGTTCCACGCCAACGGGGGATCACCGGGGCGCCCGCGCCCTGATCCAGGTTGTGAGAGCGCTCTCAAACTACGGCGTACCGCTGTGCGAAAAGCAGCCGGGCGGGAGTCGGCACAACCGCGGAACCACTCTGCGCCAATGCTAAATATGTTAACGCTCACTTTAGCAAGATCCGTTCGAGCACATCGTCGAATCGAGTCGAACAATGGCTTCTACTAGCGCTTTGTAAGCGCTCAATTCTTCAGATGGACCATTCAGGTCAATCTGGGCAAGAAATCATGAACACCCCATTGTGAACGCGAACATAGAGCTGCGAGACTCCTGCGTGTCAGCCCTTCACCACGCTCATCGCCACGTGAGCGAAGGCGACGGCAGTGATCACCAGCAGTGGGCACGAAGTGTGGACGACGAAACTGACGTCGAGGTCGGCGAGCTGACATCCCGCACCACACAACCGGAGGGGACGGCCCTGCGGATCGGACGAGAAGTCCGCTGCGGCGCTCCCCTGCCATTGGGGAGACGATGATGGCGACGACAACACGAAGGTTCTGGACGCACCTCGCCGTGGCGGTGGGCCTGATCCTGGCGATGGCCACTCCGGTGCGGGCGGACAACCCGATCGTGCAACACATCTACACCGCCGACCCGGCGCCGCTGGTCCACAACGGACGGGTCTACCTCTACACAGGACACGACGAGGACGGCTCGACCTGGTTCACCATGAAGGAGTGGCGGGTCTGGTCGTCGGCCGACATGGTGAACTGGACCGACCACGGTTCTCCCCTGAACCTCGCCTCGTTCAGCTGGGCGAAACAGGACGCGTGGGCCGGTCAGGCCGTGGAACGCAACGGCAAGTTCTACTGGTACGTCCCCATGGTCACCAAGGCGACGGGACGCCCTGCCATCGGTGTCGCCGTCGCCGACAGCCCCACCGGCCCGTTCCGCGACGCCCTCGGCCGGCCCCTGGTGGAGAACGGCGAGATCGACCCGACGGTGATGATCGACGGCGACGGCCAGGCGTACCTGTACTGGGGCAACCCCAACCTGTCCTACGTCCGGCTCAACGCCGACATGATCTCCTACTCGGGCGGCATCACCAGGATCCCGCTCACCACCGCCGGGTTCGGCACCCGCACCGGTGACCCGAACCGGCCCACCCTCTACGAGGAAGGTCCCTGGGTCTACAAGCGCAACGGCCTGTACTACAACGTCTTCGCCGCCAAGTGCTGCTCGGAGTTCATCGCCTACTCCACGGCGCCGAGCCCGACCGGGCCGTGGACCTACCGCGGCACCGTGATGGCGACGCAGGGCAGCAGCTTCACCAACCACCCCGGCATCGTCGACTTCAAGGGCGGCTCGTACTTTTTCTACCACAACGGTGCCCTGCCCGGCGGTGGCGGCTTCACCCGCTCCGTGGCCGTGGAGAAGTTCAGCTACAACGCCGACGGCACCATCCCGTCCATGAGCATGACGACGGCAGGACCACCCGCCGCGGACACGCTCAACCCCTACGCCCGCCAAGAGGCCGAGACGATCGCGTGGGGCAGCGGCATCGAGACCGAGGTCTCCAGCGAAGGCGGCATGAACGTCGGTTTCATCAACAACGGTGACTACATCAAGGTGAAGAACGTCGCTTTCGGCGCCGGTGCGACACTCTTCGCCGCCCGCGTCGCGTCCACCACCGCCGGCAGTTCCGTCGAGGTCCGTTCCGGCAGCCCGACCGGTCCACTCGCCGGCACCTGCACGGTGCCCAACACGGGCGGCTGGCAGACGTGGACCACCGTCTCGTGCCCGGTCAGCGGGCTGACCGGCACCCGTGACCTCTACCTGAGGTTCAGTGGCGGCGGCAGCTACCTGCTCAACGTGAACTGGTGGCAGTTCGGCTCGGGCGGCATGAACCCGTAGCCCGGTGCCCCGGCGTACACCGCGAGCCAAGCCGTCACCAACACCTGACCGGGCGACCACCAGGCCGAGCTCACGGTGACGAACGAGCGACGTGACGTGCTCGGCGTCCTGAACCGCCGGCGCACGTGCACAAGTTCGTCCTCACCCCTCTCGTCGCGGGTGTGCTGCTGACTGTCCACAACGGATCCCGGCTCCCGGCTGCCACCGCCGGGGGTCGGTTCGACGACCGCGAAAGCTCATTGGAGGGACAGGATGTCCGACCTGAACCGGCGGCAGCTCATGAAGCTCGGCGCGGGTGTCGTGCTGACTCACGCGGGGTGGACCGCGACGGCCGACACCGCCTCCTCGGCACCCCCGGAGGTGCGGGCGGTCAACGACCTGGCGCTGTGGTACGACCGCTCGGCCGGCTCGGACTGGCTGCGCGCGCTGCCGGTGGGCAACGGCAGACTCGGTGCGATGGTGTTCGGCAACACCGACACCGAACGCCTCCAGCTCAACGAGGACACGGTGTGGGCGGGCGGTCCGCACGACTACAGCAACCCGCGTGGTGCCGGATCGCTCGCCCAGATCCGGCAGCTCGTGTTCAACGACCAGTGGACGCAGGCGCAGTCCCTGATCGACCAGACGATGCTGGGCATCCCGGCCGGACAGCTCGCCTACCAGACCGTCGGTGACCTCCGGCTGGCGCTGCCCTCCGCGAGCGCGTCGGGATACCAGCGGTGGCTCGATCTCACCACCGCGACGACCGTCGTGACGTACACGGCGAACAACGTGCGCTATCGACGTGAGGTGTTCGCGAGCGCGCCGGACCAGGTGATCGTGATGCGCCTGACCGCGGAGACACCGGGCTCGATCTCTTTCACCGCGTCATTCGGTTCACCGCAACGCACGACGACCTCCAGCCCGGACGCCACGACGATCGCGCTGGACGGCGTCTCCGGTACCCAGCGGGGCATCGCGGGCACCGTCCGGTTCCTCGCGCTGGCCAGGGTGGTACCGGAGGGCGGCTCCACGACCAGTTCGGGTGGCACGCTGCGGGTGACCAACGCCAGCGCGGTGACCCTGCTGATCTCCATCGGCACCAGCTACGTCGACCATCGCACGGTCGACGGCGACTACCAGGGCATCGCCCGCGGCCGCCTGAACGCCGCCCAGGGCGTCGCCCACGGCACCCTGCTCGCCCGCCACGTCGCCGACTACCAGGCGCTGTTCGGGCGGGTCGCCCTCGACCTCGGGCGCACGACGGCGGCCGACCAGCCGACCGACGTCCGCATCACCCGGCACGCGAGCACCGCCGACCCGCAGTTCTCCGCCCTGCTGTTCCAGTACGGCCGCTACCTGCTGATCTCGTCGTCGCGCCCCGGCACACAACCGGCGAACCTGCAGGGCATCTGGAACGACTCGCTGACCCCGTCGTGGGACTCGAAGTACACGATCAACGCCAACCTGCCGATGAACTACTGGCACGCGGACACCACGAACCTCGGCGAGTGCTTCCAGCCGGTGTTCCGCATGATCAACGACCTCGCGGTCACCGGTGCCCGCACGGCCCAGGTGCAGTACAACGCCCGCGGCTGGGTCACCCACCACAACACCGACGCCTGGCGCGGTACCTCAGTCGTCGACTTCGCCCAGGCCGGCATGTGGCAGACGGGCGGTGCGTGGCTCTCGACGATGATCTGGGACCACTACCGCTTCACCGGCGACGTGAACTTCCTGCGCACGTACTACCCGGCGCTCAAGGGATGCGCGCAGTTCTTCCTCGACACGCTGGTCACCGATCCCCGTCTCGGCCACCTCGTCACCAACCCGTCGAACTCCCCCGAGCTCAACCACCACACGAACGCCAGCGTGTGCGCCGGGCCGACGATGGACATGCAGATCCTGCGCGACCTGTTCGACGGGTGCGCCGGCGCGTCGGAGGTGCTGGGGGTCGACGCCGACTTCCGCACGCAGGTGCGCGCGGCCCGGCAACGGCTCGCGCCGACGAGGGTCGGCTCGCGCGGCAACGTCGTGGAGTGGCTGCACGACTGGGTGGAGACAGAGCCGCAACACCGGCACGTCTCGCACCTCTACGGCCTGCACCCGAGCAACCAGATCACCAGGCGCGGCACTCCCCAGCTGCACACCGCGGCCCGCAGGACGCTCGAGCTGCGCGGTGACGACGGCACCGGGTGGTCGCTCGCGTGGAAGATCAACTTCTGGGCGCGGCTGGAGGAGGGCGGCCGGGCGCACGACCTCATCCGCTCCCTCGTGCGGACGGACCGGCTGGCGCCCAACATGTTCGACCTGCACCCGCCGTTCCAGATCGACGGCAACTTCGGCGCGACCTCCGGCATCACCGAGATGCTGCTGCACAGTCACAACGGCGAGCTGCACGTGCTGCCCGCCCTGCCCCCGGCCTGGCCCGCCGGCAGCGTCACGGGTCTACGGGGACGCGGCGGGCACACCGTCGGCGCGACCTGGAGCGCCGACGGCACCGTCAGCCTGTCCGTCACACCGGACCGCGACGGCACCGTCCGCATCCGGAACCGGATCTTCGGCGGCACCTACGAGCTGCGCGACACGACGACGGGCACCGCGATCGCACCGGCGAAGCCGGAGTCCGACGTCGCCGAGCTCCTCGTCGAGGCCGGGCACACCTATCGCGCGACGGGCCAGGGCACGGGATCGGGGCCGGTGGTCCGGCCGGGGGTGTACTACCGCCTCGTCGCGCGGCACAGCGGGAAGTGCGCCGACATCAGCGGCGTGTCCACCGCGGCCGGCGCACTGGCGCAGCAGTGGTCGCGGACCAGCGGACTCAACCAGCAGTTCGACTTCATCGACGCCGGCGGCGGTTACCACCGGATCCGCGCCCGCCACAGCGGTCTCGTGCTGCAGACCGCGAGTGCGAGCAGCGGCGCGGACATCACGCAGCAGAGCGACACCAACGCGACCAGCCAGCAGTGGCAGGTGGTCGACCAGGGCGGCGGGGTGATCAGCCTGGTCAACCGGCAGAGCGGCCTCGCCGTGGACGTCTGGGAGGCGTCGGCCGCCGACGGCGCCCGCTTGTCCCAGTGGGCCCCGAGCGGGGCGGAGAACCAGCGATTCCAACTCCAGCAGGTGTGACGGACGGAAGGGACGACGATGTTCCATCAGCACAAGGGGTTCTGCCATGTTCCGGCGTAGGACCGCGATCGCTCTCGCGGCCGCCAGCGCCGTGGTGTTCCTGGGCGCGGCGGGGATCGCGCTCGGCGGTACGGTTCCCGGCGGTCAGGCCGGCACCGCCGCGGCCACCGCGGGGTGCGGCAAGCCCCCCGCACTGGCGAGCGGCCAGCACACGATCAGCAGCGGCGGCCAGAACCGCTCGTTCATCCTGCGGCTGCCGCCCAACTACGACAGCAACCGCCAGTACCGGCTGTTCGTCGGGTTCCACTGGCTCGGAGGCACCGCGAACGACGTCGACTCCGGCGGCTCCGACGGCTACAACTGGTCCTACTACGGACTGCGCAGGCTCTCCGACGCCGCCAACAACGGCACGATCTTCGTCGCACCGCAAGGCAACAGCAACGGCTGGGCCAACCCCGGCGGCCAGGACACGACCTTCGTCGACGACGTGCTTCGGCGCTTGGACGCGGGGTTGTGCATCGACACGACGCAGCGCTACGCCGGTGGCTTCAGCTACGGCGGCGGCATGTCCTATGCGCTCGCCTGCGCTCGCGCCACCGTGTTCCGTGCGGTCGTGGTCTACGCCGGCGCGCAGCTCAGCGGCTGCGACGGTGGCACCCAGCCCATCGCCTACATGGGCATCCACGGTGTCAGCGACAACGTCCTCGGCATCGGCCAAGGTCGCGGGTTGCGCGACAGGTTCGTGCGCAACAACGGCTGCACGGCCCAGAACGCGCCGGAACCAGGCGCGGGCAGCCGGACGCACATCATCACCCACTACAGCGGCTGCCGAGCGGGTTTCCCCGTGGTGTGGGCGGCGTTCGACGGCGGGCACACACCGGGACCGATCGACTCCGGCGGCGACGGCTGGCGCACCTGGACGTCCGGTGAGGCGTGGAAGTTCATCAGCCAGTTCGAGGGCGGCGGCGGCCCTACGAGCACCACGACGACGACCACGCCACCGCCAGGGGACGCGGAGTGCCAGATCACCGATGTGATCAACGCCTGGAACACCGGCCTGACGTCGACCATCACCGTCAAGAACACCGGCTCCTCGCCGATCAGCGGGTGGTCGCTGGCCTTCACCCTGCCCGGCGGGCAGACCATCACGTCCGGCTGGAGTGCCACCTACTCCCCCGCCTCGGGCGCGGTCACCGCCAGGAACGTCTCGTACAACGCCGACATCGCGCCCGGCGCGTCGATCGGCATCGGCTTCCAGGCGAGCCACACCGGAAATGCCGCGGCACCGGCCTCGTTCTCCCTCAACGGCAAGGCCTGCACCGTCTCCTCCTCCTGACAGAGAGTGCGGAAACCCATGCGTCAGAGCAACTTCCTCCAGCGGGTGCGGTGGTTGACAGCCGCCGCCTGCGCCGTCTTCCTGGTCGTCAGCGGCGGGGTGGCCGGCGCTCAACCGGTGTCCCCGGCCATCGGTGACTCCGGCCCGGTGGCGGCCGCGTGCGGCCAGGCCCCCGCACTGCGCAGCGGCACCCACACGATCCAGAGCAGCGGCAAGTCCCGCTCGTTCATCCTGAGCGTGCCCGACAACTACGACCCCAACCGCCGGTATCGACTGGTGTTCGGCTTCCACTGGCTCGGCGGTACCGCCGCGCAGGTGGCCGGAGGTGGCAGCGACGGTGACGTCTACGCCCACTACGGGCTGCGCAGGCTGGCGGACAACTCGGCGATCTTCGTCGCCCCGCAGGGCCTCGACAACGGCTGGGGCAACTCCGGCGGCGAGGACGTGCGGTTCGTCGACGACATGATCAGCCGGATCGAGGGCGACCTCTGCGTCGACCCGGCGCAGCGCTTCTCCCTGGGCTTCAGCTACGGCGGCGCGATGAGCATCTCCCTCGCGTGCTCCCGCCCGACCGTGTTCCGCGCGATCGCCGCCATCGCCTCGCCCGGCGAGATCAGCGGGTGCGCGGGCGGCACCGCGCCCGTGGCCTTCATGGGGATCCACGGCATCAGCGACAACATCGGCTCCGGCCGGGGCCAGCGCGACAGGTGGGTCCGCAACAACGGCTGCAGTCCGCAGAACGCGCCCGAGCCCTCACGAGGCAGCAACACGCACATCACCACCGCCTACTCGGGCTGCCGCAGCGGTTACCCGGTGGTGTGGGCGCCCTTCGACGGCGGCCACCAGCAGGGACCGGTGGACGGCTGCGCGGGCTGTGAGAGCGGAGCGAGGAGCTGGGTCAAGACCGAGGTGTGGAGGTTCTTCACCGGCGACACGACCCCTGCCCCGACTCCGTTCCGGTTGCGCGGTGAGGCTTCCGGCCGTTGCCTCGACGTCAACGGCGGCGGCACCGCCAACGGCACCCAGATGATCGCGTGGGACTGCCACACCAACGCGAACCAGCGGTTCAGCGGCAACGGCCAGGCCCTGCAGGTCGTGGGCAAGTGCCTGGACGCGCCCCTCAACGCCGGGTCCGGCGCCAGGGTGCAGATCTGGGACTGCAACGGTGGTACCAACCAGAACTGGACCATCGGCACGAACGGCACCGTCACCAGTGTCCAGACAGGACTCTGTCTGAACTCCACCGGCACCGCCAACGGAGCGGCCGTGACCGTGGCGACCTGCAACGGCAGCACCGGCCAGCGCTGGGCCAAGGCCTAGCGGAGAGGGGTGAAAGGCGGCCAACGGGAGCGCCGGCCGCCTTTCACCTGGGCACACCGGCCCAGCAGGGCAGATGGAACCCCACCTTTCACCGATGAAACGAGGGTTGCGATGTTCAACAGCCGAACCCTGCGACGGCGGGCCCGTTCGACGCTGGCCGTCCTGGCCGCCGCGGGACTCACAGCGACGACCCTGGTGGTCCTCCCCGGCCCCGCCGCCGCGGCGGCGAGCACGCTGGGTGCCGCCGCGGCGCAGCGCGACCAGTGACGCCGGCGCGGCGGCGTGGGTCGATCCACCCAACGGCTATCCCGAATGGAACAACAACATCGGGTACTTCCAGGTCAACTCCCGGCCGGCACACGCCACGTTCATGCCCTGCGCCGACCTCCAGCAGGTGCTGACCGGGGAGCGCACGAACTCTCCGTTCCGGCTCGACCTGACCGCCACCTGGCGGTTCAAGCACGTCACCCGCGCGGCCGACCGGGACCAGAACCTCTGGCGCACCGACTACGACGACAGCGGCTGGGCCGCTCTCCCGGTGCCGTCCAGCTGGCAGCTGCACGGCTACGACAACCCGATCTACGTCGAGGCCGGTACTCCGGTGGCGCAACGCCCACCGCGATCCGCGAGCGTGGTGGTCCTCCCCCGCGGCGACGCTCATCCGGTGATCGATCTGATCCTGCCGGACAGGGCGCGGAACAGTCCCCTGTTCCCGCCCGCGGAAGTGCTCGCCGACGTCTGGTGGGACCTCGGCCACCAGCTGGTCCGCGGCACTCCGCCGATCCAGATCGGCGGAGTGCCCTGGATGGAACAGGACGACACGTTCGAGATCGCGGCCGAGGAGGCCGGGAACCAGCCCGAGGACTGGGCGCTGCTCGGCAGCTGGACGCCCGAGGGCGACGGCGAGCACCACGGCTACCTCATCGGCTCCCTCCAGATGCTGGTCAGACGCGAGGACGTGACCGCACGCCGTTTCGACCGCCTGTCACTGTTCTGGCAACAGCAGGGCTGATCGAGCAGTGCTGTGAACCGCGTCGCGGCCCTCGCCGCCTTGCCGGGCAGCGGCACCGACGCGGCAGCCAGCGACCTCCCTGGAGGCGAACACGGTCGTCCGGCCGCACCTGCCCTCTACGTCCGCGCCCGGTCGTCGGCATCCGGTTGCAGCATCGGGCGGATCTCCCGGGCGCAGTCGACGAGCGTCCGCACCACCGGCAGGTCCACGTCCCTCGACCGCCACGCGACCACGTCGGCCAGCCGGACGTCGAGCTCGGCGAGAGGGCGCCACACCATGGAGGTGAAAGGGGTGACCAGGGCGGCCGTCCTCCGCGCGAGGAACGTGACACCGTCGCCGATCGCCACCAGCGCCAGGAGCGCCTCCAGGTCGGCGACCTCCGTGATCGCGCCGAGGTGGGCGCCCCGCGCCTGGAAGGCGGCGGCGATCTCGGTGTGCAGGCGGGGATCGCGCTCCCGCGGCTCGAGGACCACCCGCTCCCCCGCCAGGTCCCGCAACCGGACGTCCTCGCGTGACGCGAGCGGGTGGCCGACGGCGACCAGCAGCCCGAGCCGGTCGCTCACCATCTCCATCGAGGACAACGCGTCGTCGGAGGGCCTCTGCGTTCCGCAGGCGAAGGCGATCGTCCCGTCGCGAAGAGCGGCCCACTGCTCGGTGCCGCTCATCGCGACGAGCTCGAGACGCACGCGGGGAGCACGCCCGCGGAACGCGGCCATGAGCGACGCCAGCGCGCCGGTGAACGTGGAACCCTGCTCGAACCCGATGGCCACGGTGCCCTGGCGGCCCTGCGCGACGTCCCTGACCTCCTCGACGGCGGACGCGACGCTCGCGAGCACGCCGCGCGCCCGTTCCGCGAAGACCCTTCCGGCGGCGGTGAGCCTGATCCCGCGACCCGCGGGCTCGAAGAGCTCGACGTCCAGCTCCTCCTCGAGGTCCTTCATCTGGCGGCTCAACGGGGACTGCGACACGTGCAACCGCTCGGCGGCCCTGCGGAAGTTCTGCTCCTCGGCGATCGCCACGAAGTAGCGGAGGTGTCTCAGTTCCACGGGCCCGACCGATGCCCCAGAGGTCTCATGGAACGCCATTCTATGTCTTGGACAGATCAATCGGTCCGCCCTAACGTCGATTTCATGATCTCCACGAGCAAGGGCCGCCTCACGTCGCTGCTCCTCGACCTCACCACGCACGAGACCGAGGTCCGCCACGTCGAGGAGATCGGCCCCCACTTCCGGCTGGTCTCGCTCACGGGCGACGGGCTGAGGAACGCGTCCTGGACTCCCGGCGACATCGTGCAGGTCATCGTCGTGGGTGCGGCGTTGCTCGGTCCCTGGGAGATCCGCTCCTACACCCCGCTGGCGCTCGATCCGGAGACGGGGACGGCCGAGATCCTCTGGTACCTCCACGGCGGCGGTCCCGGCTCCGACTGGGGTGCGACCGCGACCGCGGGCACGTCCTGCCGCGTGGTGGGCCCACGTCGCGCGGTCTCACTGCTGAAACCGCGGCGGCCCCTGGTGTTCTTCGGTGACGAGACGTCGTTCAGCACCGCCGTCGCGGCTCGTGAGACGCCTTCGGGACACCGCGACGCGCGGTTCGTCTTCGAGGTGGACTCGGTCGAGGAGTCCCGCGCCGTCCTGGGGCGGTTCGGCCTGGCCGACGCCGTGCTCGTCGCCCGTGCCCCCGGCGACGAGCACCTGGACGCGGTCGAACGCGAGGTGCTGAGCGCCCACCGTTCCTCCGGATCCGGTGTGCTGACCGGCAAGGCGTCGTCGATCCAACGCCTCTACCGGGCGTTGCGCTCGGCCGGCGCGCAGGGTCGCCAGATCAGCAACATCCCCTACTGGGCGCCGGGGAAGAAGGGCCTCAAAGGCCATTAGGACCGCAGTCGCGGCAGATGCGCGCCTCTTGAAGCCGAAGTGACCAGGATCCGGCGAGTCCGGCTCGTCTCGCTACTTGCGCCGTCGTGGTTTGCGGTCCGGGTCCGGGGGAACTCGTCGGATGTCCAACCGCCCCGGACCCAGGCGACAGGGATTCTCGGGGACGTTCTCTCACATCACGTCTCCCTGCACCGATCCGGCACCGCCGCGCTCACCTGGCGGCCGATGCCCCGGTTGCAGGGACGTTCCCGGGTTCCGGTCCACGCCGAACGCAAGCTCGAGGAGACCGCCGTGACCAACCCGACCATCACCGCAGCCAAGCCACCCGCACAGACCACGAGCTCCGAGATCGCGACTTCCAACGGGAGCATGCTCTCCTCCTCCGAGGGGACGACCACCGTCGCCGACACCGTGGTCCAGAAGATCGCTGGACTCGCCACGCGCGAGATCCCCGGCGTGTACGCGCTGGGCGGCGGAGCGGCGCGCGCCTTCAGTTCGCTGCGCGAGCGCATCCCCGGTGCCACGGCCTCGGCGGGTCAGGGCGTCTCGGTCGAGGTCGGCGAGCGACAGGCCGCCATCGACCTGCACATCCTCGTCGAGTACGGCGTGTCCATCGCCGACCTGTCCACCGCGGTGCGCCGCAACGTGATCGGCGCGGTCGAACAGATGACGGGCCTGGAGGTGGTGGAGGTCAACATCGCGGTCACCGACGTCCACATCCCCGGCGAGGACGACGACGACAGGACCCCGGAACCCGGTCGGGTGCAGTGAGCCCCGAGATCGAGGCGATGGTCGTCGCCACCGCGGTGAAGCTCCTCCCCCAGGTGGCGGGGCCGCACAGCGGCCGGTACGGCGAGATCGCCACCCTTCTGCCGGGCCGCAGGATCGACGGGGTCCGCCTGCGCCCCGACGAGATCGTCATCGGCGTCGTAGCGCGGTACCCGGCCACCACCGCCGAGCTCGACGCGGCCGTGCGCGCCGCCGTCCACACCGCGATCGGGAGAGTCGGGTCCCCGGTCCACCTGTGGATCGGTGACATCGCGTTTCCCCGCGTCCTGTCACCCGGCATCACCACCGGGCGTCGCTCGGCACTCCAGCTCTCCTTGCCCTCCACGACAGCCGGGGCGCCGAGCCGCGCTCCGGCCACCACAGCAGGGACAACACCGTGAACTCGACCACCACCGGGATGCTCGCGGGCATCGCGCTCGGTTTCGCCGCCGCGTTCGGCGGTTTCGGCGCCTTCATCGTCGTGCTGCTGCTCGGTGCGGCCGGGCTCGTCGTCGGCAGGGTCCTCGACGGCAAGCTCGACGTCTCGGCGCTGGCCGGCCGCGACCGGACCTGACCGTCGTGACCACCGCGGACCTTGCGGTACAAGGGAACAAGACCGACCCCGGCGCACGCGGCAGCCTCACGATCAGCGAGGTCGCGGTGGAGCGGATCGCCGCGCACGCGGCCCTCGAGGTCGACGGCATCGGTGGTTCGGCGCTGCGCGTGCTCGGTGTGACGGTCGGCTCCGAGGAGGCAGAACGGGACGTGCGGGTCGCCGCCAGCGTCACCGGTGCGGTCGTCGCGCTCGACGTGCGGCTGTCGATCACCTACCCGGCGCCGGTGGGCAGCACGACGGAGGCCGCGCGAGCGCACCTGACCCGCCGGATCCACGAGATGACCGGCCTGAGCGTCTCGAAGGTCGACATCACCGTCACCGCGCTGCACTGCGCGCTCGTGGCCGCGCGGAGGATCCGATGACACGGTTGCCCCGCCGCAGCACACCGGCCGTGCTGGTGGCTCTGACCGTCCTCGCGGTCTGCGTTCTCGTCGCCGTCGTGTCGGTGCAGATGATCCTCGGGCAGGACCCGTGGGTCGATCCCCGCGCCCTCTTCGGTGCGCTGCACGACACCCGCTGGGCCGACCCCGTCGTCACGCTCACCGCCGCGGCCTGCGTGGTGCTCGGTGCGGGGCTGCTGCTGTGCGCGGTGCTTCCCGGAAGGCCCACCGTCCTGCCGTTGCGAGACGACGACCCGGACACGAGCTCCACAGTGGACTCCGGCACCACTCGCCGGAGCCTGCGCAACGTCCTGCGCACCGCCGCCTCCTCGGTCGACGGCGTGACCGCCACCAGACTCGACCTCGGACGGCGCACCGTCACCGCGACCATCCGCACGGACCGCACGATCACCGAAGGGCTCGCCGACGCCGTTCGCGGCGCTCTCGAGAACCGCCTCGACCACGTCGGGCCGGCCGCGCGACCGGCCGTGGTCGTCCGGGTCAGGGCCAGGAGAACACCATGAGCAACCTGGAGAGGCCATCAGGGCTCAACCGAGTCGTGCTGGCGATCATCGGCCTGGTGCTGCTCGTCGCCGGCGGTGTCGTCGTGGCCGAGACGGTCGCCACCCTGAACGTGCTCAGCCCCGACGCACCTCTCGTTCCCGGCGATGCCCTGCCGCCGGCGTGGGTCTGGCCCGTCACCGCGGTCTGCGCGGTCGCTCTCGGGCTCCTGGCGACCCGGTGGCTCGTCGCACAAGCGGACCGCACACCGAAGACCGGCACCTGGCGGTTCGACGTCGGCCCCGGCGAGGGCCGGACCGAACTCGCCGCGCGCACCGCCATCGCCCCCTTGCTGGCCGAGGTGGAGACCTACCCCGGCGTGCACGCCGTGCACGGCACCCTGGCCGGGCGCCGGGACGACCCGGCTCTGGCGCTGGTGATCAGCACGACGCGGGACGGCGAGCCCGGCACGATCCGCCACGGACTCGTCACGAACGGGTTGCCAAGACTGCGACAGGCCCTCGGCATCGACCGGTTGCCCACGACCGTCGAGTTCCACCTCACCGACAAGCCCGGCCCGCGAACACCTGCACGACATGCTCATCAGGAGCAGGCACCCGACCTCGACGCGAAGCCACCTGACGACCTCAGCCTCGTGCGTGCCGAACAACGAATCCGTGCGGTCCACCGAGGGAGGGTCCCACCATGGATCTCTGGCTCATCTGGCTGATCATCGGCCTGGTCCTGGCCATCGCCGAGATCTTCACGCTCACGGCGGCGCTCGGCCTGCTCGGCGTCGCGGCTCTCACCACGGCGGGGTCGGCGGCGATCGGTCTTCCGCTCACCGGTCAGCTCGTGGTGTTCAGCGTCGTGTCCGCAGCCGGTGTGGTGCTCGTGCGGCCCTGGGCGCGGCGAATGATGCTGCAGCCGCGGCTCGAACGGTTCGGCGTG
Organism: Lentzea sp. NPDC055074; assembly: GCF_053608005.1. NCBI lineage: Bacteria > Bacillati > Actinomycetota > Actinomycetes > Pseudonocardiales > Pseudonocardiaceae > Lentzea > Lentzea sp. NPDC055074. The sequence goes on along the minus strand of NZ_JBSGUQ010000003.1, from coordinate 369,859 downwards.
GAGGCGTTGGTCGGTGCTTCGGCCTACGTGCTGCGCGAGGTGAACGACCACGAGGGCCTGGTGCGCCTGCGTGGCGAGGACTGGACGGCTCGCCCGTACGACACGTCCGTCGTCATCCCGGCCGGAAGCACGGTCGACGTACTGCACATCGACGGCACCACCGCCGTCGTCTACCCACGGGAGTGAGCCATGTCCACACTGCTCGTCGCCGGACTCGTGCTCGCGATCTTCGCGGCGTTCACCGTCCTGCGCGCCGTGCGCATCGTGCCGCAAGCACGTGCGCGCAACGTCGAACGCCTGGGCCGCTACCAGCGCACCCTCACGCCCGGCCTCAACTTCGTCATCCCCTACGTCGACCGCGTCTACCCGCCGATCGACCTGCGTGAACAGGTGGTGTCGTTCCAGCCGCAGCCGGTGATCACCGAGGACAACCTGGTCGTCGAGATCGACACGGTGCTCTACTTCCAGGTCACCGACCCCCGCGCCGCCGCCTACGAGATCGCCAGCTTCCTGCAGGCGGTCGAACAGCTCACCGTCACCACCCTGCGCAACGTCGTCGGATCCATGGATCTCGAGAAGACCCTCACCTCACGCGACACGATCAACAACCAGCTGCGCGGAGTGCTCGACGACGCGACCGGCAAGTGGGGCCTGCGCGTCAACCGCGTGGAGATCAAGGCCATCGACCCGCCGCAGAGCATCAAGGAGGCGATGGAGAAGCAGATGCGGGCCGAACGCGACAAGCGGGCCGCGATCCTCAACGCCGAAGGACAACGCCAGTCGCAGATCCTCACCGCCGAAGGCGACAAGCAAGCCGCCGTACTGCGCGCCGAAGGAAACCGGGCCGCCACCATCCTGAAGGCGGAGGGCGAGTCCCGCGCCATCGACCAGGTCTTCCAGTCCGTGCACCGCAACGACCCCGACCCCAAGCTCCTCGCCTACCAGTACCTGCAGATGCTGCCCAAGCTCGCGGAAGGTCCCGGCAACACGTTCTGGGTGATCCCGAGCGAGGTCACCACCGCGCTGCAGGACGTCTCCAAGGCGTTCTCCGAGGCGCTGCCGCGATCAGCCGCGGCCGGGCACGACGAGGCCGTGGAGGCCGCCGCCGCGCAGGCCGAGAAGGACGTCGCCCAGGCGAGCGAGGCAGCGGCGGAAGCGGTCTCGGACGCCGCGGACGCCGCCGCACCGGTGACCGCGCTGCGACCGGAACCAGCGGGTCGCTGAGAGGGCGTGGACGGCCGGCGAGATCGGGAGGCGCGGCGACGTCGAGCCCCTTTCAGTCCACTCGGGACGCTGCTGGAGCGGACGGCAGCGCGAACGGCTCGGTGTCGTCGACCCCGAGATCGAGCAGGACGACCGCGCCGACATGACGCTCTCTCCGATGGCCGCACCGGCCACCGCGGACTTCCTCGTCCGGATGAACCACGCCCTCCGGCTCAGGGCTGTGGTCGAGGCACCGTCCGCAGGTGAGCTAGCCTGGGTCCAGATTGTGGGTGACCTGATGAGTGAGCCTGACTTAGGCCCGTTGAGCCGTCATGGCTCTGAGTTGCTGGACGACAGCACCGAACAAGCGCCGCACGAGCGGGCGATCGAAGTTCTCGAACAGGCTGTCGCGGCGGGCGAAGTCGCTGCCGCCCGGCTGCTGGCCCGCGGTTACCTCGAGCAGGGCCGGCTCATCGAGGCGCACGAGCTGCTCGGTCCCCTGGTCGCGACCGGACGTGCCGATCTCTCCGACGTGCTGGCCGACGTGCTGGCCGACCTCGGTCTGACCGACGACGCCGAGCGCGCGTACCTGGTGGCGGTCGACCAGGGCGACAGCAAGGCGATGAACAACTTCGCGTTGTTCCTGGCCGAGCAGGGGCGCTTCGACGAGGCCGTGGGGATGTTCGAGCGCGCTGTCGAACTGGGCGACACTCTGGCGCCCGCCAACCTGGCCCGCACCCATCTGCACGACCGGCACGACGTCGTCACCGCGCTCGCCGTCGCCGAGCAGAACCTCGACACGGCCAAACCGACGACCCACTGCGCACTCGCCGAGGTCTACGCCGAACTCGGACGCTTGAACGAAGCCGAGCGGCTGCTGCGCACGGCCATCGACCTGGACGCACAGCAAGCGCACATCGACTACGCCAAGTTCCTGCTCCGCCGCCGCGCAGATCCCACGTCCGCCGGACGCGAGTTCCGGCTGGCCGACGAGATCGGCGAGCCCGCCGCCGGCTACCACCTCGGCGCGTTCCTGCTCGACCACGGTGACGAGGACGAAGCCGTCGACGTGCTCGAGCGGGCCGCCTCGTGGGGCGATCTCGACGCTCGACGGCTGCTGGACACCGAGTTCGAACTCGTCTCGGAGCCGTGAGAGCACGACGGCGGACGCGGATGACCAGGACCTGACCCGAGCCCAGGTCCGGCCGGCGTCGGGGAGTGGTGGCCCAAGTCCAGCCGGCGTCGCGGAGCAGTGGCCCAAGTCCAGCCGACGTCGCGGAGCAGTGGCCCAAGTCCAGCCGACGTCGCGGAGCAGTGGCCCAAGTCCAGCCGGCGTCGCGGAGCAGTGGCCCAAGTCCAGCCGGCGTCGCGGAGCAGTGGCCCAAGTCCAGCCGGCGTCGCGGAGCAGTGGCCCAAGTCCAGCCGGCGTCG